>CAZYJK010000096.1:0-6034 GCA_964647865.1 uncultured Veillonellaceae bacterium
CCATCTTTTCCTGGTCAGCCTTGGTTTTCGGCTCAATCGCGATCGAGATGACAGGTTCCGGAAATACCATCGATTCGAGAATAACCGGTTCTTTTTCGGTACAAAGCGTATCGCCGGTTATCGTGTCCTTGAATCCGACAGCGGCCGCAATATCACCGGTGTAAACAATATCAATATCTTCGCGGTGGTTCGCATGCATCTGTAGGATACGGCCAATACGTTCCTTCTTCCCTTTGGTCGAGTTGTAAACGTATGATCCACTGGTCATCTGGCCGGAATATACCCGGAAGAACGTCAGTTTGCCGACATAAGGGTCAGCCATGATCTTGAACGCGAGCGCCGAGAACGGGGCTGAATCATCGGCATTGCGGTATTCCTCGACCTGCGTGTCCGGATTGATGCCTTTGATCGGCGGAATATCCGTTGGTGCCGGCAAGTAGTTCACCACTGCATCAAGCAAGGTCTGCACGCCTTTATTGCGATACGAAGATCCGCAGAACACCGGTGTCATCTTGCAGGCGATCGTCGAAAGACGAATCCCCTTCATGATTTCTTCTTTGCTCAGTTCTTCGCCCTCAAGGTACTTCATCATCAGTTCGTCATCGCTCTCCGCCACAGCGTCGAGCAAGTTCTGACGGTACAATTCGGCCTGTTCTTTCAATTCTTCGGGGATGTCGGTCTTCTCGCTCTTTTTCCCCAAGTCATCTTCATAAACGATCGCCTGCATTTCAATCAGGTCGACCATCCCTTTATAGACATCTTCCGACCCGATCGGAATCTGTACCGGAACTGCATTGGCCCCCAGACGCTCTTTCATCATGTCCACGACCCGGTAAAAGTCCGCGCCCATGATATCCATCTTGTTGACATATGCAATCCGGGGAACGCCATACTTGTCAGCCTGACGCCACACCGTTTCCGACTGAGGCTCCACGCCCCCTTTGGCACAGAAGACAGCCACGGCTCCGTCAAGAACCCGCAAAGAGCGCTCTACTTCGACCGTAAAGTCCACGTGTCCTGGTGTATCAATAATGTTTATACGATGCCCATTCCATTGGCAGGTCGTTGCAGCCGAGGTGATCGTAATCCCCCGTTCTTGCTCCTGTACCATCCAATCCATCGTCGCCGCGCCGTCATGCACTTCACCCATCTTATGCACGCGGCCCGTGTAAAAGAGGATCCGTTCAGTCGTCGTAGTTTTGCCGGCGTCAATGTGGGCCATAATTCCGATATTCCGGGTCTTGTCAAGCGGGAATTTTCTGGCCACCATCATCACTCCTACGCGTACGTATTCTTAAAATTCTACCACCGATAATGAGCGAACGCCTTGTTGGCTTCCGCCATCTTGTGGGTATCGTCACGCTTTTTCACAGCGCCGCCGGTATTGTTCGAGGCATCCAGCAACTCGGCAGCCAAACGCTCATGCATCGTTTTTTCATTACGAGCCCGCGCCTGGTTGACCAACCAACGAACCCCCAGCGAGAACCGACGGTCAGGCCGCACTTCGACGGGAACCTGATAATTCGCGCCACCAACTCGGCGAGCCCGAACTTCCAGGACCGGCATGACATTTTTCAGGGCTGTTTCAAACAGTTCCAGCGGATCTTTACCCGTTTTAGTTCCCATTGTCTCAAAAGCAGCATAAACGATGCCCTGTGCAACACTTTTTTTGCCGCTTAACATGATTTTATTGATGAAGCGAGTGACAGTCTTTGAATTATAAACGGGATCCGGCAGAACGTCACGCTTCGGTACCGCACCTTTTCTAGGCATGAAAAACCCTCCTTATTTCTTTGCGGCAGCTTTGCCACGCTTCGCGCCGTATTTGGAGCGCGATTGGTTGCGTTTCGCAACGCCGGCCGTATCGAGAGCGCCACGGATAATATGATAGCGAACACCAGGCAAATCTTTTACACGACCGCCTCTGATCAATACGACAGAGTGCTCCTGCAAATTGTGCCCAATGCCTGGAATGTACGAAGTCACCTCAATGCCATTGGTCAAGCGGACACGTGCCACTTTACGCAATGCCGAGTTCGGCTTTTTGGGAGTCGTTGTGTACACTCTCGTACAAACACCACGCTTTTGCGGGCACTCTTTTAATGCCGGCGCAGTGGATTTTTTCTCCAGTTCTTCTCTGCCTTGACGTACTAATTGGTTGATTGTCGGCATTTCCACACCTCCTTATGCTTATTTCCCCAGAATGCATCGCTGCAGACTATAGTTTATTTCAAGATCGCAATTGCAGCAGCGCCCACATCAATTCCGCAGGCAACTCCCAGTTCTTCCATCGTGCTACCGCCGACAACAGGTATTTTTCGCGCCAGGCAAACCTGTTGCAAGGGAAGAATCATACGGGAATCTGCATCTTCTGCAATGTAAACCGAAACAACCTGGTCTTTTTCGACGGCTTTCATGCTTTGCTTGATTCCGATTACTTTGGATACTTTCTTGAAATTTAGAGCTTCCGCGGCCATTAGCCACACTCCTCCACAGGCGCTTTTACATTTTATCACTCAGTTATATGCATGTCAACGGAATATTTTATTGATTTTTTATTGTCCACGGCACCACGAGTATCATCTTTAGTTTTTGAAGGGAAACCGCCTACCGGCGGTTTCCCTTCAACCCATTACAACGCGTCTGGTTGCATTACGGTCGGTTTTTTGAGCAATATGCTCCGGTAGCGGTTCATGCCTGTTCCGGCGGGAATCAGCTTGCCGATAATGACATTTTCCTTCAGTCCAAGCAACGGATCGACTTTGCCTTTGATGGCTGCATCGGTGAGTACGCGGGTCGTTTCTTGGAATGACGCCGCCGAGAGGAACGAATCCGTAGCCAGCGACGCTTTGGTGATTCCGAGCAGGATCGGTCTTGCCACCGCAGGTTCACCGCCTGCTTCAAGCGCTTTTAGGTTCTCTGCCTCAAAAGCATTGATGTCGGTGTATTCACCAGGCAGGAATTCGGTATCGCCTGGTTCTTCGACTTTTACTTTGTGCAACATCTGACGAACCATGACTTCGATATGTTTGTCGTTGATTTCAACGCCCTGTTCCTTATATACTTTCTGCACTTCACTCACAATATAACGGTGGGTGTCGCGCAGGCCGCGAATCCGCAAAATATCGTGCGGGTTAAGCGGTCCGTCGGTCAGGCGGTCGCCCGGTTCCACCACCTGTCCGTCCCTTACCAATATCCGTGAACCGTATGGTACTGGATAAATCCGCTCTTCGCCTGATGAGGACGTGATTACGGCTCGCCTTGCACCTTTTGCTTCACGCAGTTCGACACGACCGTCAATTTCGGTAAGCACCGCCGGATGTTTCGGTTTGCGCGCCTCAAACAATTCTTCGACACGCGGCAGACCGGAAGTGATATCGCCGCCGGAAGCCTGACCACCTGTCGATGCCACGCCGCCGGTGTGGAACGTACGCATCGTAAGCTGAGTTCCCGGTTCACCGATCGATTGGGCCGCGATAATTCCTACTGCTTCACCGACGTCAACGATGCGCCCTGTAGCCAGGTTGCGGGCATAACACTTGACGCAGACCCCATACTTGCATTTGCAGGTTAGTACGGAACGAATCAAAACCTTTGCCCTTACTGCAGCTACCTGATCGACAATGTCTTCGCTGATTTCTTCGTTGGTACGAACAATCATCTCACCCGTACGGGGGTCTTCAATGTCTTCGGCGGCTATTCTGCCGACGATACGGTCCCGCAGTTTTTCGATCACATTGCTGCAAATCACTACACTGCCTTCGCGACCGCGCATCTTCCACAGCGTCGATATATGTTGCTTGTTTGTTTCATCTAGCAGTTCGCCGACCTGGATGATTGCATTGCCTGCGTCGTCCAGGATAAGCTCAGCCGATTTGCGTCCCGCCAAGTCTTGATTGAGGACTCTGACCTCATCTTGTATCGCGACAATTTCGCTGATCGTTTCAGCCGAAAGAACCATCCCTGGCGTCGCGACAACCTTCTTGGTCTGCGAATTACGCACTTCATCACCGACAACCAGTCCCAGCGCCCGGTGACGAAGATCCGCGGTCTTTAATGAAATGACCTTGACCAACGGTTCTTTGATCGCTTCTTCCACGATCGCTTCCGCATCAATCCCTTTGACAGCGTTTCTGCGGATTTGGATATCGCCAAGCACATCCGCTTCGATCATCATCTCAATATGATCTTCCGTAACCGTAGTTCCGGTCGGAACAAGGCAGGTCCCTGCCGAATCGACCACATCGGCTTCCGTGTTTCGGCCGAGCATTTCGCGCATCATGATATCACGCAGATTGGCACCGATCTGCTCACGCGACAATGTAAGCGGAACCAGTTCGGGAACTTTGACGTCCAGCACCTGCTCGGCAAACAACCGATCGATCTGGGCCACCGTCAACACAGTGCCGGCTGTCAGCACGACTTCGCCGGTTGCACTGCTCACCGCATCCTCCGACAGCGTTTTACCGTCAAGATACAGCTTCACAGCGCCGAGTGAGGCTTCATATTGAATGTACATCTGTTCAATCTCACGCGAGATATTGAATTTCAGAACATCACAGTCATCTTCACGCACAATCAGATCTTGGGCAACGTCAACAAGACGACGGGTCAGATAACCCGAGTCGGCGGTTCGCAGCGCCGTATCTGCCAAGCCTTTGCGCGCACCGTGGGTAGAAATGAAGTACTCAAGAACCGTCAAACCTTCGCGGAAGTTTGCTTTAATCGGCAAGTCAATGATTCGGCCCGAGGGGTCGGACATCAGTCCACGCATACCAGCCAACTGACGAATCTGTTGAACGTTACCGCGAGCGCCGGAAGTCGCCATCATATAAACAGGGTTCAGACGATCCAGCGATTTCATCAATGAGTCGGTAACATCGTCCGTGGCCTTTTTCCAAAGTTCGACCACCTTCAGATATCGCTCATCGCCAGTCAACAGGCCGTTGCGATAGTGGCTGTTGATGTTTTCGACCTGCTTGTCGGTTGTTTCGATGATTACCTTCTTCTGCGGCGGAATCTTGATGTCGGAAATCGCGATGGTGATCCCGGCGCGAGTCGCAAAAGTAAAACCGAGTTTTTTGATTTTATCAAGCACCGTCGCCGTTTGCGCATTGCCAAACCGGCGATAGCATTCAGCGATCAGTTTGCCCAATTCTTTCTTGTCCATCAATTTGCCGAGTTCTTTGCCGTCGCTGCTGTATTGCTTAAGTTCCTGCGGCAATGCTTCATTGAAAATGAAGCGTCCCATCGTAGTCGTAACCAAGCCGGCGCCAGGAATCCGAATCCGGACTTTCTCGTGCAGGGTGATCGAGCCGAAATGGTAGGCTTGCAAGGCTTCATCGCCACCACTGAAAGCTCGCGGCGGATTGCCAGCTTGGCAACGCGCCTCGCTCGCCTCGTTTTCACGTTCAATGGTCAGATAATAGGAACCGAGAACCATATCCTGCGTTGGCGAAGCAACCGGTCGACCATCTTTGGTCGAAAGAATGTTGTGGGCACTCAGCATCAGCACGCGGGCCTCCGCCTGGGCTTCAGCCGACAACGGCACGTGCACGGCCATCTGGTCGCCGTCGAAGTCCGCATTGTATGCCGTACAGACCAAGGGATGGATTTTGATCGCCCGGCCTTCAGATAACACCGGCTCGAATGCCTGGATACCCAGACGGTGAAGCGTCGGTGCGCGGTTTAGCAAGACGGGGTGCTCTCGGATTACTTCTTCCAAGACATCCCAAACTTCCGGACGCATCCGTTCGACCATCCGCTTGGCGCTTTTGATATTATGAGCATGGCCGGCGTTGACAAGCTTTTTCATTACAAAAGGCTTGAACAGTTCCAGTGCCATTTCTTTCGGCAAGCCGCATTGGTGCAACTTCAGTTCCGGCCCGACCACGATAACCGAACGACCGGAGTAGTCGACACGTTTACCAAGCAGGTTCTGACGGAAACGGCCTTGTTTTCCTTTAAGCATGTCGCTGAGCGATTTCAGGGGCCGGTTGCCGGGACCTGTCACCGGACGTCCGCGTCGACCGTT
>CAZYJK010000096.1:6134-7415 GCA_964647865.1 uncultured Veillonellaceae bacterium
CGAATCGCCCGGATACGGCGTTGTCCGCTAACTTCTTTGAGCTCTTGGCGCAGTTCGCGACTCATTTTATCGAGGTCAAGTTCTTCCAGCAGACGCTTGATTGCCTCTGCACCCATGCCTACTTCAAAATGCGAGCCATATTTCTCATAATAGTCGCGATACTCTTTTTCGGTGAGAAGTTGCCGCCGCATCAGCGGTGTATCTTTGGGATCCAGCACGATATAAGCTGCAAAATACAGGACTTTCTCCAGCGAACGGGGAGAAATGTCCAATATCAAACCCATCCGGCTGGGAATCCCCTTGAAATACCAGATATGGGAGACCGGCGCCGCCAGATCAATGTGGCCCATCCGGTCCCGGCGGACTTTGGATTTAGTGACTTCAACGCCGCAACGGTCGCATACTACGCCTTTGTGACGAATCCGTTTGTATTTGCCGCAATGACATTCCCAGTCACGGGTTGGCCCGAAGATTTTCTCGCAAAACAAGCCGTCACGTTCTGGTTTCAGTGTGCGATAATTTATCGTTTCCGGCTTTTTTACTTCACCGTGGGACCAGCTCGCAATTTGTTCGGGAGAGGCCAAGCCAATCCGCATCGAATCGAAATTATTCACATCTTGCAAGATTCTATCGCTCCCCTCTTACTTATTCGATCACATCATCGTCTGAATCCGTCGCGCCCAAATCCGGCGCATCCAAATCCAGTTCATCGACTTCCTCAAGCAAATCCCTAACTGTGACTTTCTTTTCCTTGGTCTTGACTTTCTTGACGCTCTTGCGGGCACGCGCTTCAGCATCGTCATCAACCTTGGTTGGCGGCAGGATGTCAATTTCCGACATTCCGTTCAAGACATCTGCCTCGACTGCTTCTTCGTCTTCCAGAAAGTCAGCGACTTCATCGACATTTGCTTCAGCCGCTTTTTCACTGAAACGTGACGGTTTCCGTTCACGTGGCACCGGTTGGTAACGGGATTCGCCACCAATCGGCAAATCAAGCTCCTTGGCCATTTCATGAACATCATCGTCCGAATCTCGGATCAATATCGCCTTGCCATCCTCAGACCGGACTTCGACATCCAATCCGATGCTTTGCAGTTCTTTCATCAGAACCTTGAACGATTCAGGAATGCCAGGTTCAGGAATGTTCTCGCCTTTGACAATCGCTTCATAAGTTTTTACCCGGCCGACAATGTCGTCCGACTTCACCGTCAGCAATTCCTGCAACGTGTAGGCAGCGCCATAAGCTTCCAGCGCCCACACTTCCATCTCGCCGAAACGCTG
>CAZYJK010000097.1:0-7408 GCA_964647865.1 uncultured Veillonellaceae bacterium
CCGGGGAAAATCACCGAATGCGACAACAGCCGGCCCTTGCCAAGAAACTCCTCCGGGGATAACAACGGTTTCATCGAGATTTCTCCGTTGCCGCCAAATCGATTCTGGTAAACAACCGGTTGCAAAGACTCCGCTTTTTTTATCACGGCCTACCCCTCCATCCATTATTGATTTTGCAGGTTGGTTAGCGCTCAATGATCTCAGAAAAGTAAATCACTGTCACAATGTCATCCGGCAGAATGTGCTTTTGATATTTGCTCTGAAAATATTCCCGCAAATCTTCGACCGTCTGGATATCCGGACTCTGATGCCGCAGGTCGTTCAAGGTCAGTGCGTGGAATTCCTTGGTGTATATCGTATCGATCATCGCCGGATAAAGTTTGCGTTTGGCACCATACTTAGGGCCGACCGTCACCCAGACGACCGAGTTTTCCGGATAAATTTCCCGGATATCCCCCAAACGGACCGTACAGTCTTTTTTGCGTCCAATCAGCAACTCTTCGTTTTGCGGCCATTGAAAATTCAGTGCAAACACATTGTCCCCTCCTGTCTTTTTGTTCTCAGTCAATGTTGCAAATCAATCTTTAACGAATTAATTCCACCTGTCCAAGCAAAATCCCTGCCCATGCCTTACTGCGCTAACGCAGTTCGCAAACCCCACCCTCATCGGTGGCAAATACATCCTGAATACAAGATAGTTGTTTTTTTGATGTCAGAACATAAATCAAATCGCCAGGCAGCAGGCGGGTTCCGCCACGCGGCGTGATGACGGCAGACTCGCGAACCACCGCCACAATCAACACATTGGACGGCAAGGAAAGATCGCTTATCTTTCGATGCGCGGCGGCGCTAGACGTCAAAATTTCGACCTCGACAATTTCGCTATCGGTTTTTTCCAGCGCGACCAGCTCCACCGTATAGGCAGACTGGCGTCTCGCCGGCTCCACCAGTCCCAGTCGACGCGCGACCGGGTTGATCGTAGCGCCTTGCACCAAAGCCGAAGTAAGCACCACGAAGAAAGTGGCATTGAAAATCAAGTTGGCGTGCGGCAGTCCGGCAATCAGAGGAAACGTGGCAAGCAGGATCGGCACCGCCCCTTTCAGGCCGGCCCAGGCCAGAAATATTTTTTCACTATCGCTGAACGAAGTCCGTAGCGTACTCACCCAGACCCCGATCGGACGGGCGACGAACATAAGCAAAAGAGCCAGTGCCAAACCCGGCAGCAGCAGCGTCGCCAACTGTTCAGGAAACGCCAGCCAGCCCAGCAAAACGAACATAAAAATCTGCATCATCCATGCGAAGCCCTCATTGAACCGAAAAATGGCGGTTCGATACACCATCTCCGAATTACCGGCCACGATCGCCATGACATAGACCGCCAAAAAACCGCTGCCGCCCAGAGCCGCGGTGACCGCATACGTCGAAACGGCGCAGGCCAGTGACAAAATCGGGTACAAGCCGGAGCTTTGCATCTGGATCCGATTGATTAAGCGTACCATCAGCTTGCCAGACAAATATCCGACGACTCCGCCTACACCGATTTCACGCAAAAAGTACAACACCATCTGAAATACGCTTGTCTCGGGATTAGTCAGCAGCTGAATGCAGAGCAGCGTCAAAAATATCGCGGTCGGGTCGTTGCTGCCTGACTCGGCCTCCAGCGTCGCCGCCAGCTTTTTTCGCATGCTCTGCCCGCCAATAACTGCAAATACTGCCGCCGCATCGGTCGAGCCGACGATTGAGCCGAACAGCATCGCTTCCAGCCAGGATACTTCGAGCAAGTAATGCGCAAAGAATCCGACCACCAACGAAGTGACGAGTACGCCTACTGTCGCCAAGACTCCCGCCACTTTCATCACCGGCCTGACTTCCGGCCACGAGGTGTTCAATCCACCGTCGAACAAAATCGCAATCAGGGCAAACGTACCGGCCAGTTGCGTGACAAAGGCGTCGTCAAAATAAAAGAACCGCCCCAACAGCATCCCCAAGCCGACAAACAAAACCAAGGCCGGCACACCGACCCGGTTGGAAAATTTCGCGGCCATCACTCCGGCCACCATCAGCATCCCGACCAGCAAAATGATCGAGTTCGTTTTTGCAATCGCTTCCACTTTGCTGTCACCTCTATTATTCATTATAACTTACAGATGCAAAAACAAAAAACTTCCGGTTTCAAAGCCGGAAGCCCTTTATCCACCACGACGCCTGATGGCAGTGATTATAACTGGTCAAACCGCAAATTTAGAATCGGATACTTTTGCCAACCGGCAAAATCAAAGTGCCACCATTCCTCGGGATACACCGTGAACCCCTCGCCTGCCATCAACAGCCGCAGCAGTTCCCGCCGCTCCCGTTGCTCAGCTGTGCCGCCGGGATAAGTTGGAAACGCCCGCATCGAAAACTCGTCGTAATCACTGCCCATATCGACCGGTTCGCCTGTCGCCAGGCTGTAGAAACCGACATCCACCGCGCAGCCGCGGTTATGCCGGGACCCTTTGGCAGGATCGGCGACAAAGATCTTTTGCGAATCCGGCGTCGCATCCCAAAACATCCTGGTCACATACCAGGGGCGGTACGCATCGTAAACAATCATTCCGTAACCGTATTTCTTCAGCAAGCCATTCACCCGGACCAGCGCTTCGGCCGCCGGTCGCTGCAAGAATGCGCGCGGCTCGTCGTACAGCTGCATCCCCATGAAATTATTCGTTCCGGCATAGCGAATGTCGAGTTTCAGCGTCGGGTCCATGCCGATCAACTCTACCAAGTCGGCGGCGACAAAGCTGCCTGACTCGACCGGCGGCGCTGCGACAAGCGCCCTGCGGCGCAATTCATCAGCAGGCAGCAACGACTTTATCTGAAAAGTTTTCCCTTGCTCAATATCAAAGAACTTTCTCGGATACCGGCTTTCACCAATCATAACGGAAATCGCCCTGCCCTGCCGGTCCTGCTCAAACCTCACTGTCGCCGTTTCCTTGCGCAGCGGGCCATAAGCAATCAGTTGATACGAGTTTGCCGATTGAAGCCGCAACGGAAAGGCCGAATACAAGGCAAACGGATTGTCCACTCTGTCCGAAGCGTCAAATACCAGCTCCAGCTGGCCTGCCCGTTCACGAACCAAGAATCGCTGATCCCCCTGCTCAAACATCCCGAGCAGCGGACTGGTCCAGCCCAGCCCTGTCAGCCAGAAACAAAAGGCAGCAACCAGGAAAAAAGCGCGTATCATGGTGCAGCCACAAAATCTGCCCGCGGCGGTGTAAACGTATCAATAATCACCGAATCCTCTTCGAGCGCCACCACCCCATGCATCACATTTTTTGCTGCGTAATATGTGTCGCCGGCATGCACGACCTGGGTGAGGCCATCGACTGTGAGTTCAAAACTGCCTTTGGCAATATAACCAACCTGTTCATGCGCTTCATGCTTATGCGGCGTGCCAATCCCGCCCTTTTGGAACCGGAATTCCACCAGCATCATCTCCGGCCCCGGAATCAACACCCGGCGTTGACATTTTTCTCCCGCCGGAGTAGCCGTCGTTTCACCATATGTTACAATCATTTTCATCCGCTTCCTTTCACCGCTGTATTCCTATTTGTTTCTCGGCGGTGTTCAACGATTCCTGCCGATAAAAAGTCCCCTCTGATATTTTTCAGAGGGGACGCAAGGAACTGAACCGCCTATTTTTTCACTACCAACACAGGCACCTTGGATACACTGATCAAGGTCCTCGTCACGCTGCCGATCAGAATCTGATCTAGCAACGGGTGGCCGAGCGTGCCTGCGACAATCATGTTTACACCATTTTTGTCCACATAGTCGAGTAATGTGGCAGTAACGCTTTCGCCCATCAACAGTTCCACGGAGAGAGTCATCCCTTTTGCGGCGGCAATCGCTTGCGCTTCCGCAATCATCGCCTGATTGACCGGGTCTTGTTCAAGCATTTTCGTCATCGACCCTGACTCAGCTTTGCTGTAAATGCGGGAGATTTCAAGCGAATCGATTACTTTTACCGCTACAACCGATGCTTTTGCGCCCTTTGCCATGTCAAGCGCCAATGCCAGGGCTGCTTTGCAATAACTGGAGCCGTCATAGGCAACCGCGATTTTATTCAATGTTGTTTTTGTTGCTTCATGTTGGTCTTTTACCACCAGAATCGGCAGCTTCGACAAGCTGACCAACTTGTTGGTAACACTGCCGACAAGCATCTCTTCCAAAACGCCATGCCCTTTTGTCCCGGTGACAATCAGATCGACGCCAGATTTATCGGCATAGTCAAGCAATGTCGAAGTCACGTTGCCTTTCAGCACGCTCACCGTTACCTTTAGTTTGCAGACCCCTTCACAAAAATGCTTCGCATCTTCCATCATCTGGCGGTCTGTTTTTTCCATTTCAGCGAATTGCGCCGCAATCTTTTCGGTTATATTATAATCCCCTCGAGTATATTGCCGGACTATCGGTTCGAAAACCTTGACCAGTTCCAACTCGGCGCCAACATCCTCCCCCAGACGAATAGCCCAATCAAGCGCCGATTTACTATGAGGGGAACCATCGTAGGCGACTAGGATTTTCTTCGGTTTTTCCATGCGAATCATTCTCCCTTCTTTCTGTTCCTTTTTTCGAATATAGAGCATTGGAGAAATTGTATCTATTTTCAGTTTAACAAGAGAACTGCATCTTCGTCAAGCCAACGGTTCAGACGAAGGGGATGACGCCGTTTTATCCCCGCATTGTTTCCAGGCCCATGCTTCTTATCTGCCTTACCTCGTCCTTTTCCTCAACTCCGTTATCACGCATTTTCTTGAGGATCGTATCGAAACCAGCAAGAGCATTGCTACCCATCTGGTCCGTGACATTGATGAACACCTCCGAGCCATCCCGCATCTTTATGCCAATGCTGCTCCAGGCCGAACTGCTCAGAATCATGGCCCTGCCTGCGGCGCCTATCTGTGCAGATCCTTTGCCTGTAAGCGCAGCGAGCCATGAAGCCACAATCAGCCACTTCGGCGGCTTGAATACGACGGGCTGGAAATACGCCATGTCCCGATACAGGTACTCCCCTTCGCCTTTGTAGGTAGAGAGGCTAATCCTGTCTTGTCCGATAATGAGCGTAAAGCTGGCAAACCAGGCGGATATGAACCACAGCCAAACCCCCAGGAACAAGACCGGCCAGAAGAAAAAGAACAGGGGCCAGCCCTGCGTGAACGCCTGAAGTGTGCCGCCCGTAATGAAAAACGGAAAGGCAAAGAAGGGTACGCTCAGCAGCAGTGCGGCGAAATCGCCCAGCGCCATCCGCCAACGGGGATAACGGATTGCTCCGGGTTTCGTCTGCCGGGAAGGCAGGAACACATAAAGCAAGAAACCGCAGAGAACCAACCACAGGCTGTAGTGCCTGTACGGAAACAGCATGGATGTCGGAGGCGTCGGACGACTGGCAAAACCGCTGCCGAGGTGGAAGTCCTCGTCGTGATAAAACCGGTATTCGGCTCTAAGATACTGCGTCAATTGCCCTTCAGCCCGAGCGAGAAATACCGTGTCGTGATTCTTCAAGAATTGCTTTGATATTTCGGCGACTGGTGGTTCGTCGGACCGGAAAAAAATCACTTTCGCCGGGTATGGGTCTGATGGCAGGCGTTGTGCCCAGCGTTCGGCAACCGCTTTTCCTTTTGCAACATCGGTCGCGGCGCCGAACAGTTCTGCCCAATGCGGTCCGTCCACAGTTATCAGCTTACCTTTTGTCTTTGCTGCGATGTAGGCATCGGAAGGCAAACTCCGCAGGCGGACGGCCTCCTCTGAGGGGATGCGCAAACCCATATAAGAACCTTCTCGTTCCTGGTTCCTGGTAAAGTCGATATGTTCAACGAGTACAACCGGCGATAGGGATGCGGCAAACGCAAGTAAAACAGCACCGAATAAACAGATCAGGAGCGAAAGCCTGCGCCACAGTTCTATCATGCGGATTCCCCCATTTCTCGAACGTTCAAGGTTCAGCAAGGTTTTCTCGTTGATATCATTCTATCAAAAATCACGACGTCGGTTTAACCGACCTCGTGATTTTTCCTGCCGGGCTTCGGAATCTGCAATTATCCCCAATCTATCCCCAATTGGGTAAATGAAAAGGGTCCTCACATCGTCTGAGTAATTCGTATGGCGCAAAGAAGACGGACCCAGCGTGATGTCGGGCCCGTCTTCTTGATTAATGTGTTATTTATCTGACGGAAGCAATTTTTCGATTTCATCCAAACATGTTGTAGCTCTTTCAACCAGCCATGATGCCGTTTCTTGTGAAAAGATTGCTTTATAGTCAGCCATCTCCCTAAGTTCCATCCCACGCTCTAATGCCCGATAAGATTCTTCGCTAAGCTTTCCTGTTGTTACATACAGCTCATGAATTGCAACACGCAGTGCCAAATGGCTTTCTTCGCGCAACTCAGCAGCAAATAATAGCGCGCGCATCCCATGGAATATAGCATAATAGGCTTGAATCGTTGTCCACTTGTACGCTTGTCGCGATAAGCCAGCGACGGCTTCGGCCAGATCGCTTCGTCCGGCATCCAATTCCTTGCGAATCATGTCGGATGACATTGAAGCCCGTTTCAATCGATTCGCCTTCAGATATTCGCTAACGGTCTTCATCTGTTGCCTCCCACAGTACTGTTCCCTTACGAATCTCCTTCAGGAACACTTTGTCGCTTGTTTCCATCAGCGCCATCTCCATTGGCGAAACGATGACCGGACGCAATTCTCGATCCAGGTCTATCTTTGTAAATTTGGCCCTCACTGCCTCGGGATCATCAGCCAGAATGAATAAATCAATGTCGCTGTTGATGTCATCATCGCCGGTTGCACAACTTCCAAAGAGAATAATCTGACGACAATCTTCTTTGACGGCGAGAACCAGTGGCTGTAAGATCAATTGGTTTTCAAAAACCCGAAATGATTTCAATAAAGGATGCCCGACTGTGGCTCGGTACATGATAGTCCGGCCTGCCGTGTTTGCCGTTACGATCCCCAACGCAAGAAATTGGCGGAGGATAGCACTGATGCTTCCGTGACTAAGATTTAGTTCAACGGCCAACTTACGCCCATGGATCGCCTCTTCATATTTGTGGAGACTTAGATAGGACATTACAATTAGAGGGTTTCGCTGGTACCAAATCGCCTTCATTACTTCACCACCTTAATTGCCCATTACAATTTCCATGTGTCCATTTAAAAATCCATATGTCCAATAAAATGATATCATGTTTCCATATTCGTTACCATACCAAGGCGACTTTTCCATTGAAAATCCCAAATATACAGCAAGGCCTTCCATGCCCGAAAGCCGGAAGGCCTGAATATACTGGAGCGGGCAATGAGATTCGAACTCGCGACCCACGGCTTGGGAAGCCGAATTCCCTTATCAAGAAGA
>CAZYJK010000098.1:0-7351 GCA_964647865.1 uncultured Veillonellaceae bacterium
TTCTGGCAGAAAAAATAGCTCAGCGGAACGAGATACAGGTACAGTGCATAGGGGATGAATCCGGCGCCGGTCGACAATGCGGCGGCAGGGACCGCGCCGGCGATATTCCAGGGGATCAGGGCCGCAATCATGATCACGCTGTTTTCCAAGTCAAGCGCCAGGCGATAATTGCCCAAGCGCTTTTTTTCGTAAATTCGCTGCATCAGCTGATGCGTCAACATGACAGCCAAGGTTTGGTTGCAACTGAATGCGGCAGCGGCGACGCTGGTGATCAGTGTGCCGGTATAAGCACCCAGTTTGTGACTGAGCTTTTCACAAATCTGCTCGATATCGGCCAGCATTCCGGTGCCGGCGAACAGGCCGGAGTAAGCCGAAGAGATCATGACAATCAGCGAAACCTGAAGCATCGAAAGTAGTCCGCCGCCCTGCAGAATCTCTGACAGGAAACTGGCTTGAGCCAGTTGATAGCCGGTGAAGATGTAGTTGATCAAGTCCAGCCAATGGACATGCTGGAATGTTAGTGCGATGACCGCTCCGGCCACAATACTGACACCCATTGATAGTTTCACATCGATTTTTGCCGCGGCCATCAACAAAATCAGGACCGCTGGCAAGATCACGATCGGTTGCAACGAAAAAGCCTGCGGAATGGCGCTTAAAATCGGACTGTCACTGGCGACCAGCGGATGTTGCCACGATAGAGCGGCATAGCCGAGACAGGACAGCGCAAAAGGCAACGTCGAAGTTTTTAGCATGTTTGACAGATTCAGATACAGCTCGGTCTTGGTCAGCGCGGCAACCAGATTGGCGCTGGAGGACATCGGCGAGCAGCGGTCGCCGAAATAGGCCCCGGCAATAATCGCACCGGCTGCGACATCAATATTGACTTGGCCGCTGCGGGCCAGAACCATCAAGGCGACGCCTAGTGTTCCGACTGTGCCGAAGGAAGTGCCAAGCAAAAACGAGACCAAGCAACTCAATATAAACGCTGACAAGATGAAAAACTGTTCATTCAGCAGGGCGATGCCGTAGTAGACGATATAGGGGATCGTGCCGCAAGCCCGCCAAACGGCAGTGATCGCGCCGATCAAAACAAAAATGCGGATCACGATCAGCGATTGGCGCGAACCTTGTAGCAGCATTCTGGACAGGGATAAAAAAGAATGACCGCGTAACCGGGCGATCAGCACAAAACCGACCAGTCCCAGTAACAGCGGATACAACAGCGAAATATGCAGATACAGGCTGAGCAGTAACGACGCGAAGAAGAACAGGAACATCAATGCCAGGAGCAAGATATCACCCAATTACTTTGCTAGGATAGACGTTTTTGATCTCGGTGAGGTAGTGGAGTCCTTTGGCTTGGGCTGTCATCAGGGCCAGGTGGGCGATTTTCGGCACGTTTTCATATTGATGAATGCGGGAATCAAGGAATTCGATTTCCAACGTGCGGGTTGGTTCGTCGTAGCCAATCGATTTAATGTCTGTCGACATCACATAGGTTCGTTTCATACAATGGTCACCCTCTCAGGAAGATACTCTATTTCTGAATCATTCGCTGCGGCGTCGCGATTCTCCTTTCAACAAGAGCGCCCCCGGCATTACCATGCGGTAAAGCCAGGGGCGCTGCATTAGTTAAATTCGGCCAGTCTTTGCTGAAATGGTTACGGGTTGACTTTCTCCTTGAACACCAGTTGTCCGTCTTTCACTTCGATGACAACGGCGCTCTTGACCGGATTGTGGTTGGCATCCAGCGTGATTACGCCGGAAACGACTTTCAAACCTTTGGTTTGTTCCAGGGCATCGCGGATTTTTTGCGGTTCAGCGCTGTTGGCGCGTTTAATTGCATCGACGACCATCATGGTGGCGTCAAATGCCAATGCCGCCAATGCGTCGGGAGTTTGGTTGTATTCTTTTTTGTAGTCAGCAACAAACTTTACAACTGCAGGATCTTTGTCATCGGCAGCATAGTGATTGCTGAAGAAGGTATTTTTCAAAGCATCTTTGCCGGCGATTTCCACCAGTTTCGGCGAATCCCAGCCGTCGCCGCCGATCATCGGTCCGTTATAGCCGAGTTCACGAGCTTGTTTTACAATCAAGCCGACTTCTTCGTAATAGCCGGGTACGAAGATGGTCTCGGGATTGCTGGCCTTGATTTTGGTCAAGGTCGATTTGAAATCCTTATCTTTTTGCAGATAAGCTTCTTTAGAGACGATTTTGCCGCCTGCTTTCACGAAGCCTTCTTCAAAGAACTGGGCCAAGCCTTTGGCGTAGTCGGAACTTTGGTCGACATAGATGGCGGCAGTCTTCACTTTCATGCTTTTGGAAGCAAAGTTGGCCATGACGGTTCCCTGGAACGGGTCGATGAAGCAGGCGCGGAATGCAAATGGCTTCACTTTCCCATCTTCAACAGTGACTTTCGGGTTGGTTGCAGTGTTGCTGACAAACGGTACTTTGTTTGCATGGGCAACCGGCGAGGCTGCCAACGTATTGGAGCTGGTTACAGCGCCGAGCACGGCTACGACTTTGTCCTGGGTGATCAGCTTGGTGATCGCGTTGGTCGATTCGGAAGGCTCCGATTTGTTATCGGCAACCACCAGGGTAATCTTTTTGCCGAGAACGCCACCAGTCGCATTGACTTCTTTAAGCGCAAGTTTCGCGCCATTGACGGATGATTGGCCAAAAGTGGCTTGTCCACCGGTGAGTTCCCAGTTAGCGCCGATTTTGATGTCGGTTGCAGCAGCAGGGGCGGGTTTCTTGTCACCGCCGCATCCGGCTACGACCGATGCCAGCATGAGGACGGTCAATGCGAGGGCCCAATAGACCGATGTTTTTTTTGACACGTTCTTTCCTCCTTAATGTTTGCGTAATAACTGGTCTGGGTGGATTTTGCAGTATGTTGTTAATTATAGGCGGAACTCGCAGTTGCTGTCAAGAAAAAATTAACAACTTTGTAATATCTTGTCCACCCCAAAAGAACTAATGCAAAATTAATAAACAAAGATCGTCAAACATTACGTGGACAGTTAGCAGAATGCTATTTATAATGGAAAACAGGTCGAACATTAGCGAAATTACTGACGTGATAGAAACGGGATAGCAGAGGAGGGTGCGACATGGAGTTTGCTGAATTGGAAAAGTTGATCAAAACGCGTCGCTCGATTCGAAAATGGAAAACGGATGCGGTGCCGGAAGAATTGCTCTTGAAGGCGATAGAGCTCGCCGGTTGGTCGCCGAATAGCGGCGGGAAACAGCCCTATCATTGTTATGTGATTACCAATCCGGCAATAATTGCCGCAATCGGCGAGGCGGTTCAGGAAGTGACCGATTATCTGGCGTCTTTGTGCAAATCGGTGGAAGACCAGGCAGTGGTGGAACGTTGGCAGGCCAACTCCGGCTTTTTCCGTAGTGCACCGGCGCTGGTGGCGGTCAGTGCGAGCATATACCAGAGTATTGCCGATAAGTTGCAGGCCGACAACATGGACCAACCACGGGTATGCGAAATCAACCGCTGCCGTCAGATCGCCGGTTCCCGGTTGCAAACCGTCGGCGCGTTTGTCGATCATTTGTTGCTGGCATTTCATGCGCTGGGTTTGGCTGCTGTATGGATGGCAGGGCCGACGCAGGCCAAGACAGCTGTGGAAAATATCATCAACATTGGCGACAATGAAGATTTTGTAGCGCTGATTCCGGTGGGTTATGCGGATGAACAGCCGGTGGCGCCATTGCGAAAACCAGTGGAGCAGATTGTGACGATTCTGCGTTAAACTAGAGCAAAGGTGTCAACGGAAACAGGGTGGGGGAGGATGGCTCGTGCATCAGGGAATTGCTGCGACTGCATCGGGAACAGCCGAATATGCCGCAAAACATCGAGAACTTTTTTATCGTTCCTTTGGCAATGGCGGTCTGGTTGTCAGCGAAGCGGGGTTCGGCGGCTATCGTGTCGACGTTTCTGTTGCGGAACACCGACTGGCGCTGGAACACGCCCTGCGCAGCGGCATCAACCTGATCGACACCAGTGCGAATTATGCTGATGGCGGATCAGAGCGGCTGGTTGGCGCTGTGTTGACAGATATGATCAAGCTTGGAGAAATTGGCCGGGAACATGTAGTGGTCGTGACAAAGGCGGGCTACCTGCAGGGAGAGAACATGGAGTTGAGCCGGCAACGCAAGGGTGAGGGCGCTCCGTTTCCTGACCTGGTTGTTTTTGATGCTGAGCTGGAGCATTGCATCCATCCGGTGTTTTTGGCGGAACAACTGACGCGGAGTTTGCAACGGATGCAGTTGACACATATCGATTGTCTGCTGTTGCACAATCCCGAGTATTATCTCAAATGGGCAAATCACAATAATATTGATCCCGAAGTGGCGCAAACCGAATACTTGCGTCGTATCGAGACTGCTTTCCGCTACTTGGAAAGCGAGGTCAAAAGCGGCCGGATCGGTTGTTATGGCATCAGTTCCAACACTTTCCCCAAACCGGCGACGGACTATGAACGGACGGATTTGTCGGCCATCTTGGCGTTGGCGGAAGCAATAGCGCAGCAGCATCACTTTCGGGTGATCGAGTTTCCCTGCAATTTGTTTGAACCTGGCGCGATGGTTGAGGAAAATCAGCCAATGAATCAGACACTGATAGAATTTGCTCTGGACAATCAAGTCACAACACTGATAAACCGGCCGTTAAATGCGATTCAGGCAGACCAGCTGATTCGGCTCGCCGACAATGTTTATGCGGGGGAAGCGGCCCGCCAGGTAGCCGATTTTCGCAGGCGGCTGGCAGGAATCGATCCCGCATGGTCTGCCGATACGCTTAGTCGATTAGCGATAAGAGCGCTTCGGTCGACCGCAGGGATTGGCTCGGTGTTGGTCGGGATGCGCCGGAAAGAATACGTTGAGGATGTTTTGCAAGAGTTGCGCGAACCCTGCCAGATCAGCAACAGGCGTCAGGCCTGGGAGATGTTGGCGGCAATGTAAGCCAACATCTAATTAAATCGCAGCAAAAAAAAATGAACCTGCAGCGCACAATGCTCTGCAGGTTCATTTTTCATTCATTAGTAAGCGATTTTCTGGTCAACAATACCGATCAGTTGCTCGATTTCCGGTTTGGTGACCTGGGCGTAAGCGCCCAGAGCCTGTCCTTTGAGTTTCATTTCTTCGTTGATCAGCGAGGAAAAGATGATGACAGGCAAGTCCTTTAGGCGGGGGTGGCTCTTGATGCGCTTAATCAGGTGGTGCCCATCCATCTGTGGCATTTCGATATCCGTAATGATCAGTTGAATCGTGTCGGTGACCGGTTGATCCGATTCAGCGATTGCCTCAAGCTGAGTCCAGGCTTCAAGTCCATTCTCGTTGCTGATCGTATTGTAGCCGGCAGTATGCAAAGTATTCAGCAGCAAGTCCCTAAGCATGCGGGAATCTTCGGCAATCAAAATGTTCTTTGTCTTGCGGATACTGATCAGCTCAGGCGTTGATTTTGGTACCGCCGACATTTTCTTATTCATTTCCGGATTGACATCGGCCAGGATTTTTTCAAAGTCTAGCAAGATAATCATCCGTTCCTGCATTTTGACAATACCGACAACCAAATCGGAGCCGGCAATGTGCGGGGCAGGTTCCATCTGGGTCCAGGAAATCCGATGAATACGGTAGACGGCATCGACCTTGAATCCTACATAGAAATTATTGATTTCGCAGACGATGATTTTGAAATCCTCGGAAGCCGGTTGGGTATTCAGGCTGCGAGCCAGATTGACCAGCGGCATGACGCGGGAGCGCAGTGTGAATATCCCGTCCAGGTTGGGATGCGATTTGGCGATGAAAGTAACCGGGACAGAATTGATGACTTCTCTGACTTTGGCGACATTCAGTCCATAAAAGACGCCGCCGACCGAGAATTCGATGATTTCAAACTCGTTGGTGCCTGATTCGAGCAAGATTCCCTTTTTATCTTCCATAGCAACCTCCCTGGCAGCGATGTATTTTCTACCATTAGTTATTCGTTGAGTGCTGGGGAATTCCTTCTTTTTCCGGCTGAACCTTAAACCAGGCCGCGTACATGACTGGCAGAACCAACAGCGTCAGCACGGTGGCACCAAACAGTCCGCCGGCGATCGCAATCGCCATCGGTCCCCAGAAGGTGCTGGGCATCAGCGGCAACATGCCCAGAATCGCCGCTGCGGCAGTCAGCATGATCGGTCGGAACCGCAGTACCGCCGAATCAATGATTGCCGACCAGGGTGTTTGCCCATCGGCGATATGGCGCTCAATCTGATCGATCAGGATTACCGAGTTGCGGATGATCATGCCGCCAAGCGCCAGGATGCCGAGTTCGGCAACGAAGCCGATCGGTTTGAAGGTGACCAGCATCAGGACAGCTACCCCGATGATGCCGAGTGGAGCTGTCAACAGAGTCAGCAGCATTAGCGATACCTTCTGCAATTGCAACATCAGCAGTACGACGATGACTAACACCATGACCGGAACCGGTTTTAGCAAGTAGTCAATCGATTTCTTGCTGTTTTCCAGCGAGCCGCCGACTTCGATCTTATATCCGGGCGGTAGTTTGGCCCGCAGCGGTGCAATCCCTTCAAAGACTTTTTTGGTGGCATCATTGCCGGTGATGCCGTTGCTGATTTCGGCCTGGACCGTGATGGTTGGTTTCAGGTTGCGTCGCCAGATCAGTCCCTGTTCACTATCGTAGCTGATGTTGGCGATTTGGCCGAGCGGCACGAATTTTCCGCCGCCGATATGCAGCGGCAAATCCTTGATACGGGCAAGATTGTTGCGGTCTTGGGGATCCATGCGAAACACGATGGAAACGGTTTTGTCATCCTGACGAAATTCGGCGATAGCAGCACCGGATAATTGCATCTGTAGACTGCTGGCCAGGGTCTGGTTGTCAATGCCCAACATCCTTGCTTTGTCCTGGTCAACAGACAGATGCATTGTCTTGGCTTTTTCAATCCAGTCATAATTTATATCTGTCAAAAAGTCCTGCTTGTACATATAATCACCGACTTGTTTGGCGATTTCTTTTGTCTTTTCATGGTCGGCCCCGCTGACTCGCAGCATGACCGGGTAGGCCGACGGCGGACCGGTTTGCAGCAGTTTTACATGGCTTTTTACATCGGAAAATTTTTCGGCCAGTAGTGCGTTGGTTTTTTCTGTCAACCGCTGCCGGGCCGGCAAATCCTTGGCGACTAAAATGAACTGCGCATAGTTGCTGTTTGGCAGCGTAGGTTCGCTAGTCAGCACGAAACGCGGCGCGCCTTCCCCGACATGGTAACTGTAGCTGGCCAAGTCTTGATTATCGGCAAACTCTTTGGCGAAACGGTTGGCCACGGCCTCG
>CAZYJK010000099.1:0-7317 GCA_964647865.1 uncultured Veillonellaceae bacterium
GCGAAGGCGGCCGTACCGTCGGCGCCGGCGTTGTTACTGCAATCAACGACTAACATTGGTAGCCCGATGAGTTTCAAGCGGAGGGCTGGCTTTGACGCCGCTCTCCGCTTATTTTCTGCCAACAAGTTATCCAACGCAAGTGTATTGACAGGGCAAGTCAATTGTGATAGATTGTAAAAGCGGCATTTTGAACTAATATGTAAAATCGGTTAAAGAGGTGTGCAGTATGCGTAATGCAGTCACGTTGGCTTGCACGGAGTGCAAGCAACGCAACTATCAGACCAATAAGAATAAAAAGAATGATCCGGATCGCTTGGAATTCAACAAGTATTGCAAATTCTGCAAAAAACATACGGCGCATAAAGAAACGAAATAATTAGCTATTTGATTTTTGCGCAGTACTATCAAACAGGGGTGTAGCTCAACTGGTAGAGTAGCGGTCTCCAAAACCGTTGGTTGCGGGTTCAAGTCCTGCCGCCCCTGCCATTTTCAACAAATTTTCGATTGCGATCGAATAAAATAGGATGTGACGATATGGCGGTTCAGGAAGTAGCGGTGCAAAGTCGAAGCCGACTGGCAAGGCTTACGCGGTTCCTGCGGGAAGTTAAGTCTGAGCTGAAGAAGGTTTCGTGGCCCAACAAGAAAGAACTGACGGCCAATACGATAGTGGTGTTGGTGTCGGTTTTTTTCGCTGCGACACTGATCTGGATTATCGACAGCGTTTGCTCAAGAATCCTCAAGATTTTCCTGCTAGGTTAGAGGCGCATTGATGGAAGAAGAACGTCAATGGTATGTGATACATACTTATTCCGGTTACGAGAATAAGGTCAAAGCGAACCTGGAACGCAAGATTCAGTCCATGGGCATGCAGACTGAGATTTTTCAGGTCTTGGTGCCGATGGAAGACGAAGTGGAGATCAAGGACGGTAAACGCAAGGTCACCAAGAAAAAGATTTTCCCCGGCTATGTCTTGGTTGAGATGATCGTCAATGACCGGACGTGGTATGTAGTGCGTAATACCCCGGGAGTGACCGGGTTTGTCGGATCCGGTAGCAAGGCGATTCCGCTGAGCTCGATGGAGCTAAAGCCGATTCTGCGTGCTATGGGCGTGGAAGAGCCGCGTCAAAAGATCGATGTCAAACCGCAGGAAGTGATTCGCATTGTGGCCGGTGCCTTTGAGAATTGGACGGCTACCGTGACGGATGTATATATGGATCGAGGCAAAATTCGCGCCCTGGTGAATATGTTTGGCCGCGAAACGCCTGTTGAACTGGATTTTTCCCAAGTGGAGAAATTATAGAGACTGCGCAGACTCCTGTTAGGAGGAGTCGGTGGGAGGGCTGCATAGCCCGCAATACCACATTTTGCACGTAAGGAGGTGTGAACACATGGCAAGAAAGATTATCAAAGTTGTAAAACTGCAAGTTCCGGCAGGGAAGGCTACTCCGGCACCCCCGGTTGGTCCTGCCCTGGGACAAGCTGGTGTCAATATCATGGCGTTCGTCAAGGATTTCAATGAAAGAACAGCCAAACAAGTCGGCTTGATCATTCCTGTTGAAATCACAGTATTTGAAGACCGTTCCTTCACCTTTATCACCAAGACTCCGCCCGCGGCGATTCTGCTCAAGAAGGCGGCCGGGATCGAGACTGCTTCCGGTGAACCGAACAAGAAAAAAGTGGCGAAAGTATCCCGCGACAAAGTCCGCGAGATTGCTGAGTCCAAGATGCCCGACCTGAATGCAGCCAACGT
Organism: uncultured Veillonellaceae bacterium; assembly: GCA_964647865.1. Lineage (GTDB taxonomy): Bacteria > Bacillota > Negativicutes > UBA1444 > UBA1444 > UBA1444. The sequence goes on from CAZYJK010000099.1 coordinate 1,751, forward strand.
GGAGTCGGCGATGCGTATGGTCGAAGGCACGGCGCGTAGCATGGGAATCGACATCGTCGATTAGTTGCCGCAGCCTGTGGGAGGGTTTCCCGTTATAACCACAACAGCAGGAGGAAAAAGTTATGGCCAAACACGGCAAGAAATATCAGGAGTCAGCCAAGCTGATCGAAGCTGACAAAGTATATGATGCGGAAGAAGCGATTGCGCTGATTCAAAAAATGCCATCGTTTAAGTTCGATGCGACCTTGGAAGTTTCCGTGAAGCTCGGCGTTGACCCCAAGCATGCCGATCAACAGGTTCGTGGAGCTGTTGTATTGCCGAACGGTACTGGCAAGACCAAGCGGGTTCTTGTCTTTGCCAAAGGTGAGAAAGCAAAAGAAGCGGAACTGGCAGGCGCTGACTTTGTCGGCGCGGAAGATATGGTCGAGAAGATCCAGGGTGGTTGGACCGACTTTGATGTCGCTGTTGCAACCCCTGACATGATGGGGACTGTCGGTCGTCTGGGCAAAATCCTCGGACCCAAAGGCTTGATGCCGAACCCGAAGGTCGGTACTGTCACCATGGATGTCACCCGTGCGTTAAATGAGATTAAAGCTGGTAAAATCGAGTATCGTACCGATAAAGCCGGCAATATCCATGCTCCGCTGGGCCGGATGTCATTTGAAACAGAAAAATTGCTGCAAAACTATTTCACGTTGATTGAAACGTTGGTCAAAGCCAAGCCGTCTGCCGCCAAAGGCACTTATGTCCGGAATATCACCCTAAGCTCCACCATGAGCCCGGGAGTTCCGGTAAACACGCTTAAATTGGCTGCGAAAAAAGACGCGTAACTTGTCTTGAAGCAAAAATTCATAGTGGGGCTGTAGACAGCAGGTACCTTTCTGGTATAAGCATCGATGCGCGATGCGCCCGCCGAGGCCGGAGCGATAGAATCGTGATGTATGTCATGAGGTCTCCGGTACTTGGTGCCGAGAGACCTTTTTGTGATATTTTTGGAAGGAGGTGGACTATATATGGTAATCCGCCCGGAAAAAGTGGCGATGATCGCTGAACTGAAAAAAACAATGGCGAGTGCCAAAGGCGTTGTATTGACTGATTATCGTGGCATCAAAGTTGCTCAGGATACCAAATTGCGCCGTAAAATGCGCGAAGCGGGTGTTGAGTATTCGGTAATCAAAAACAATATGGCGAGTATTGCGGCTAAAGAAGCCGGAATCGAAGGATTGGACGGCTATCTGAAAGGCCCGCTGGCAATGGTTTCCTCAGATAAGGATCCCGTAGTTGCAGCAAAGTTGATTTCCGAGTTCATTAAAGAGAATCGGATTATGGAAATCAAAGGCGGTCTGGTTGAAGGCAAAGTGATCGACGCCGAAGGCGTTAAATCGTTAGCCAATCTCCCGTCCCGCGAAGTCTTGCTGGCCCGTTTGCTCGGCAGCATGCAGTCGCCGATCACTGGCTTTGTCACCGTATTGCAGGGTAATATCCGCAATCTGGTATACGCCCTTGATGCAGTGCGCCAACAAAAAGAATCCGCTTAATTTAAGTCGAAAATATTAAAATTTTGGAGGAATGAAACATGAATAAAGAACAAATCATGGAAGCTATTGAGAAAATGACCGTACTCGAACTGTCCGAGCTGGTAAAGGCTCTGGAAGAAAAATTTGGCGTATCTGCTTCGGCTCCGATGGCTGCTGCCGCTCCGGTTGCTGCTGCTGCCGCTCCGGTTGCTGAAGAGCAAACCGAGTTTGATGTTATTCTCGCCTCGGCCGGCGCTGCCAAGATCAATGTCATCAAAGTCGTTCGCGAACTGACCGGTCTCGGTCTGAAAGAAGCGAAAGACCTCGTTGACGGCGCACCGAAGCCTGTCAAAGAAAAAATCTCGAAAGCTGACGCTGATGCTGTTAAAGCAAAATTGGTCGAAGCTGGCGCGACTGTCGAAATTAAGTAATTGCCGAACAGGGCGGGCCGAAACATCGTGCCCGTCCTTTTTCATTACCGCTTCTTGTTGACAATTTGACACGTGTATGATATCATCCTAAAATGCGGTAGTACTCTGTTGAGGGGATGAAAAGCACGCTTATGTTATGAAAAAGCAAGGTCTTCCTTTAATCGGAGATCCTTGCTTGTTTTTGCTTTACAATACGATTTTGTTTCAACAGTGGAGGTGGGGGTCTGAATGTTCAATCCCGTGCAGGTAGGTAAACGGACACGCTATAGTTATGCCAAAATCGATGAAGTGTTGGATATGCCCAATCTGATCGAGATCCAGAAGAAGTCCTATCAATGGTTTCTTCAGACTGGCCTGACGGAAATCTTCCGGGATATTTCACCAATCCAGGATTTTACTGGCAACTTGGTGCTATCTTTTGATGATTTTCGCTTGGGAGAGTCCAAGTATGATGTAGAAGAATGCAAAGAACGAGACGTTACCTATGCCGCTCCCTTGAACGTAAAGGTGCGGCTGGTAAATCGTGAGACCGGCGAGATCAAAGAGCAAAATGTCTTCATGGGCGATTTCCCGTTGATGACTGACAACGGCACATTTATCATCAATGGTGCGGAGCGCGTCATCGTCAGTCAGCTGGTTCGTTCTCCCGGCGTTTATTACGATGTTCAGTTGGATGCAAACGGCAAGGAGCTTTATTTCTCCACGATTATTCCCAATCGTGGAGCTTGGTTGGAGCTGGAAACCGATTCTAATGATGTGGTGGCCGTGCGTGTCGACAGGACCCGTAAGTTGCCAGTCACTGTACTGATCCGTGCACTGGGTTGGGAATCCAACGATGCGATTTTGGCGTTGTTTGACAACAATCCGCGGATTCGCGCCACACTGGAGGGCGGCAAGGACGACTCCAATGATCGTGACACGGCTTTGCTCGAAATTTACAAGCGGCTTCGTCCCGGCGAACCTGCGACGATTGAAAACGCAGCCCAACTGGTCGAGTCATTGTTTTTTGATTCCAAACGTTATGACCTGGCAACCGTCGGTCGCTATAAACTGACCAAAAAGATTGGTTGGCGCCGCCGCTTGCAAGGCGTATTCCTCGATCAGGATATCGTTGACCGCAGCACCGGTGAAATTATCGTTTCGGCGAGAGATTCGCATGACAACCCGGTCAAGGTCGACGAAGACATCTTGGATCGTATCGAAAAAAGCGGTGTTTTCAGCGAGGAGACTTTGGGTGAAGGGCTGGTCGAGGTTTACGCGCGTCTGCACGAAGATCAGAAACCCGAAAAAATGCTTTGCACCCCGACTCCCTCAGACTATAGTCGCCGTACTGTCACCAAGGCCGACATCATCGCCTCGATCAGCTACCTGCTCAATCTGGCCGAAGGATTCGGCAGCAAGGACGATATCGATCATCTCGGCAACCGTCGTCTGCGTTCGGTAGGCGAACTGTTACAGAACCAGTTCCGAATCGGCTTGGCCAGGATGGAACGCGTCGTGCGTGAACGCATGACGATACAAGATGTGGACGTTATCACGCCGCAGGCGCTGATCAACATCCGACCGGTTGTTGCTGCAATCAAGGAATTCTTTGGTTCCAGCCAGCTGTCCCAGTTTATGGACCAAACCAATCCTTTGGCTGAACTGACTCACAAGCGCCGACTCAGCGCCCTCGGTCCTGGTGGACTCAGCCGGGAACGCGCCGGATTTGAAGTGCGCGACGTTCACCACTCCCACTATGGCCGGATGTGTCCGATCGAGACGCCGGAAGGTCCGAACATCGGACTGATCGGTTCGTTGTCGACGTTTGGCCGGGTAAATCAATTCGGTTTCATCGAAACCCCTTACCGCAAAGTCGACAAAAAGAATCTGCGGGTTACTGAAGACGTTTATTACCAGACGGCGGACGAAGAAGACGAGGTCGTCATTGCCCAGGCAAACGAAAAGCTGAACAAAGATGGCTGGTTTGCCGAAGAAAGCGTCAGCGTCCGTTATCGCGACCATATCCTGGAAGTACCGGCGACAGAAGTCGATTACATGGACGTTTCGCCCAAGCAGGTCGTTTCCATCGCAACGGCGATGATTCCCTTCCTGGAGAATGATGACGCCAACCGGGCTCTGATGGGCGCCAACATGCAGCGTCAAGCTGTTCCGCTACTGCGCCCGCAAGCGCCGCTGGTCGGAACCGGCATGGAAGGAAAAGCGGCCCGCGATTCGGGCGTTGTCGTACTGGCAAAGTCGGCCGGCGTTGTGGAACGCGCAACGGCAACCGAGATTATTGTGCGTCGGGAAGGCGAAACCGCCGGAGTCGACAAGTATAAACTACTGAAGTATTTACGGTCTAACCAAGGGACCTGCATAAACCAACGCCCGTTGGTTTACAAAGGGGAAGTCGTAGAGAAAGGCCAGGTGCTGGCTGACGGACCGTCAACAGACCGCGGCGAACTGGCATTAGGCCGTAATATTCTGGTTGCGTTTATGCCGTGGGAAGGTTATAACTACGAGGACGCGATCCTGCTCAGTGAAAAAATCGTTAAAGAAGACGTATTTACTTCTATTCACGTGGAAGAATATGAATGCGATTCTCGCGATACGAAACTGGGCCCGGAAGAAATCACCCGCGACATTCCCAATGTGGCGGAAGAGGCGTTGGGCGATCTCGATGACCGAGGGATTATCCGAGTTGGCGCCGAAGTGCGACCAGGCGATATCCTTGTTGGCAAAGTTACGCCCAAAGGCGAAACAGAACTAACGGCCGAAGAGCGGTTGCTCAGGGCAATCTTCGGCGAAAAGGCCCGCGAAGTCCGTGATACGTCCTTGCGGGTACCGCATGGCGAATCAGGCAAGGTTGTAGACGTAAAAGTGTTCACCCGCGAAAATGGCGATGAACTGATGCCTGGTGTCAATCAATTGGTACGCGTCTATATTGCCCAAAAGCGCAAGATATCCGAAGGCGACAAGATGGCTGGCCGACATGGTAACAAAGGTGTCGTTTCGCGAATCATGGCCGAAGAAGACATGCCGTTCCTGCCGGATGGTACGCCAGTTCAGATCGTGCTCAATCCGCTCGGCGTTCCTTCTCGTATGAACATCGGGCAGGTTTTGGAGACTCACTTGGGCTGGGCGATTTCTGCGCTTGGGCTGCAAATCGCACATAAAGATCCTAATGTTGAGGCAAGGCTGCGTGAAGCCGGATACGACCTGGACCGCTGGGGTCTGCCGAAACCGGACGGTGTTGAAGAAGCCAGGGAAATGCAGCGCGGTTCGCACATCTGGCCCAATGCCTATGGCGATTGCGGGATCCATATTGCGACCCCGGTATTCGACGGCGCGACCGAAGAAGAAGTCATTCGCACCCTGAAATTGGCCCAACTGCCGGCTGACGGAAAAACCAAACTGCGTGATGGCAGGACCGGTCTGGAGTTTGACAACCCGGTTACTGTCGGTTACGTATATATGTTAAAACTGCACCATCTGGTCGATGACAAGATCCATGCCCGTTCCACCGGACCGTACTCGTTGGTTACCCAACAGCCGCTCGGCGGCAAGGCCCAGTTTGGCGGCCAGCGTTTCGGCGAGATGGAAGTGTGGGCGCTGGAAGCTTATGGCGCTGCCTACA
>CAZYJK010000100.1:0-7283 GCA_964647865.1 uncultured Veillonellaceae bacterium
TTTTGGCAAAAACGCGATATGTTCGAGATGTTCCTGACTTCGATCAGTCTGGCGGTCGCGGCGATTCCCGAGGGGTTGGCCGCCATCGTGGCGATCGTGCTGGCGCTCGGCGTCACCCGGATGTCGCACAACAATGCGATCATCAAAAAATTGCCGGCGGTGGAAACGCTGGGCTCTGTCAACATCATCTGTTCCGATAAGACCGGCACCCTGACCCAGAACAAAATGACAGTGGTCAAAAGCTATACTCTCGGCGAACTACGCGATGTCCCGGCGACAACAGAAACGCTGGCGGCAGTCGGCGACGAAATCCAGCTGATCAAATCCTTTGTTCTCTGCTCGGATGCCACGTACGAAAACGGACAGGGAACCGGCGATCCCACCGAAATCGCTTTGGTGGCCTGGGGTGGCAAATACGGGCTGGCCAAAGCAACTCTTGTCAGCGAACAGCCGCGTGTAGATGAAAAACCGTTTGATTCGGAACGCAAACTGATGTCGACCCTGACCCGTCAGGGCGACGCATATCGGGTCCATACTAAAGGCGCGCTCGACCAGTTGCTGAAAATTGCCAGCCATGCGCTGGTCGATGGCAAGCTGGTGCCGCTGACTCCCGCCATGAAAGAATCCTATCTGAAGGTCGCTGAAGAAATGTCCGACGCTGCGCTGCGAGTCCTCGGGGTCGCGTTCAGGGACACTGCCCAACCCATCGACCCGGCGGCAATGGAGCAAGATCTGACGATTATCGGCTTGGTGGGAATGATCGACCCTCCGCGGCTGGAGGTCCGCGACTCGATCCAAACTGCCAAAATGGCTGGCATCACGCCGATCATGATTACTGGCGACCACAAAAACACCGCTGTAGCCATCGCCAAAGAACTGGGCATTGCATCTTCCATCGACGAAAGCCTGACCGGCGATGAAATCGACGCGCTGTCTGACGAGGAGTTCGCCCGCCGAATCAACGACTACCGTGTGTTTGCCCGGGTTTCGCCGGAACACAAGGTAAAAATCGTCAGGGCGTTCAAATCGCACGGAAATATCGTCTCGATGACAGGCGACGGCGTGAATGACGCGCCTTCGTTAAAATACGCCGACATCGGCGTGGCAATGGGAATCACCGGCACTGACGTGTCCAAAGGCGCCAGCGACATGATCCTGACGGATGACAATTTCGCCACGATTGTCCGCGCCATTGAAGAAGGCCGCAATATCTATAACAACATCAAGAAATCGGTCGTCTTCCTGCTCTCCTGCAACCTGGGCGAGGTCGTCGCCATCTTCGCCTCGATCCTGTTCTTCTGGCCGGTACCACTATTGCCGACCCAGATCCTCTGGATCAACCTGGTCACTGATACATTGCCGGCCATCGCGCTCGGCATCGATCCCGGCGATAAAGACGTGATGAAAGAAAAGCCGCGCAATCCAAAAGAAAGCTTTTTCGCTGGCGGAGCCGGCGTACGGGCGTTGATCGGCGGAACGCTGATCGGGCTACTCACTTTGGCGGCGTTTTATTACGGACTGTATGAGCACGGCTACAGTATGGGTGCCCAGGAAATACCTGACGAGATCCTAAGCTACGCACGCACCATGGCCTTTGTCGTGCTGGCTGCTGCCCAGTTGTTCTACTCGCTTTCCATGCGCAGCGCCACCAAATCGATTTTTCAGGTCGGTTTGTTTACGAACAAACCACTGATCGGTGCGATTATTGCCGGTTTTGTCCTGCAACTGGGCGTAATCTCAATCCCGTTTCTCGCCAGTGCTTTTAAGGTGCAAAACCTGAGCCTGCAGGATTGGGGACTGGTGTTCGGCTTTGCGCTGATTCCGCTGGTCGTGAACGAACTGATCAAAGTTGGACTGCGACTGAAAAAAACAGCGGCATAATCCTGCCGCAAGTGGTAAACTATTGTTATGTTTCGTAAAGATCGACTTTGGCTTGAATTGATGTTGCTGCTGGTGGTGCTGATCTGGGCCGCCAATCAGACGATCGGCAAACTGGCGATGCGGGAAATGTCGCCTGCCGTTTACACCAGCTTGCGTTTCCTGTTGGCTGCGCCGCTGATGCTGCTTGTCCTGAAATGGCGGGAGGGCAGTTGTGCGTTTGACCGGCGCGAGCTGCCACGACTTGTCGGTATCGGCCTGGTTGGTGTCGCGGTGTACCAGACGATTTTCATTTCCGCGCTGAAATACACTTCTGTCACCAATCTGGCGCTGATGATGGGGATTTCGCCGATTTTCACCGTTTTGCTCGGCGCTGCCACCGGTCAGGAAAAAATTCGTAGCGCAGTTGTCAGCGGCTGCCTGGTCGCTTTTGGCGGCCTGGTGCTGGTACTGCGCTACGGTCCGAATCAGGCCGGCGCGGCGGCATCCAGCCTGGCGGGAGATGGACTGGCGATGGCCGCCAGTTTTTTGTGGGGCTTTTATCCGATCATGGTTATGCCATTGCTAAAAAAACATTCCGGACTCTGGGTCACCGCCTGGTCGGCCGTACCGGGGACCCTTGGCCTGCTAGTTTTCAGCGGCGCTGAGATGTGGTCGCTGTCCTGGCAGTCGTTCAGCGGCCTGGCCTGGTTTGCTGTGCTGTTCGCCGCGATTCCAGTCACGGTCTTTTCCTTGCTGATGTGGTATCTGGGTGTCGAACGCATCGGCGCCAACCAAGTCATGGTTTACATGTACCTGGTGCCACCGGCCAGCATCGCGATCGCCTACTTCACCATCGGGGAACAAATCAGCCTGTTGCAACTGGTTGGCGGCGCCGTGGCAATGTTCGGGCTATACCTTGTCAAACGGGCTGCGACTCGCTGACAAGATTGCACACCCAGCGTTGCTCAAGCAGTTCGTGCTTCCAGGTATTGTTCGGTTTTTCCTCCGTCAGCAAAAAACCGTATTGTTCATATAAGTGCCTCGCGGCATCCAGTCCTTTGAACGTCCAGAGAAATACCTCTTGATAATTTTGTTGCCGACAAAACTCCATCACCGTTTCCATCAATCGCCGACCCAGCCCTGTGCCGCGGAATTCCGGTTCCAGCAAAAACCAGCGCAATTGCGCCGTCGTTGGACTGTTCCTCACAATCGCGATAAACCCGGCAATTTTCCCTGCGCATTCCGCCAGCCAGATTTCGCCGCCTTCCGGTTTGTCCAGAAAGTCCAGCAAGCCGGCCAAAACATACTTTTCAAACACCTTGTCCAGTCCATATTCGCGTTCATACAAAACGGCATGCCGGTACGCGATATATCCGGCATCACCGGGGCGTCGCGTACGAATCGTGATCTCCAACTGCATCCCCTCCCCGCATTCCAAAATCTCTATCATAACGATATCAAACCGCCTGGCATTGTCAAGCCGTCGTCAGAAAGTTCGATCATTGTTTCGCACGCAGGATAAGCGATATAAAAGGCGAATAGAGTTTAGTATCTGAATAACAAAGGGGTTAGTAACATGGACAAAATCAAGGAATCCGTCTTACGCCACAAGGAAACCGTGGTCGCACTGCGACGCCATTTTCACCAACATCCGGAAGTAGGCGGCGAAGAGTTCGCCACCCAGGCTCGCATCATCGAAGAATTGACAGCACTCGGCCTGTCGCCGAAAAAGATCGCCGATACCGGCGTGATTGCCGATCTCAAGGGCGCCCATCCCGGTAAAATGGTCGCGCTGCGCGCCGACATCGACGCCCTGCCGATCCAGGATGAAATCGACAAACCCTACAAATCGACGATTCCCGGCAAATGCCACGCTTGCGGCCACGACGCCCATACGGCGATGCTGCTAACGCTGGCTCGGGTATTCACCGATCTGAAAGCCGATATCCACGGCACAATCCGCCTGATGTTCCAGCCCAGTGAAGAACGATTCCCCGGCGGCGCAGAACGCATGGTAGCCGCAGGCTGCATGGAAGGCGTCGATTATGTGCTGGGCGCTCACGTCTGGCAACCATTGCCGGCTGGAAAAATCGGCATTTCCTATGGTCGCACGATGGCCGCGCCTGACCAGTTCACGATTTTCGTCCAAGGTAAAGGCGGCCATGGCTCGATGCCGCAAGGAACGGTATGCGCGCTTTCCACCGGCGCCGAAATCGTCAGCATGCTGAACTCGATCCTCGGCCGTAACGTGAATCCGCTGGAATCTGCTGTCGTGTCGCTCGGCAGTTTCCACTCCGGCGAAGTGTTCAACATTATTCCCGATACGGCTGAAATCAAGGGAACGGTCCGCACCTTCGATGATTCAGTCCGCAAACTGGTCTGGGACCGGTTCGATGAGATTTGCGCCGGCGTCTGCTCGGCCATGGGAGCGACCTACACCGTAGACAAGGTCTTTGGTTATCCCGCCGTCATCAACAACCCCGAAATTGCCGCAGTCGTGGCGGAAGCGGGCCGCGAGACGGCCGGCGCGGAAGCTGTCATAGAAATCGGCCCGTCGATGGGCGGCGAAGACTTCTCCTATTTCATGCAGAAAGCCCCCGGCATGTTCCTGATGCTCGGCGGCGGCAATCCTGCCACCGATGCCATCTATCCGCATCATCATCCCAAATTCGATATTGACGACTCGGTACTGCCGATCGGCGTCGAAACCTTCGCCCGTGCCACCTTCAAGCTACTGGCGCGCTGATAAGACAAAAACAAGGGCTGCAAAAACCTAACCAGTTTTTGCAGCCCTTGTTTTTTTACGCCTTATGATACTTGCTCCGCTACTTCCAGCACTGTGTGCAGGTATACTTCGACGCCCTTTTGCAACTGTTCATAATCGGTCCATTCCTCCGGGCAATGACTACGCCCGTCCAGGCTCGGTACAAACACCAGTCCGACCTCGGCGATTCCGGCCATCACCATTGCGTCATGGCCAGCGCCACTCTGCATCAGGCGATGCTTCAAGCCCAGCCGTTCACAGATCGCCAGCTGTCGGGCCACGATGTTTTCCGCCATCCGCACCGGCGGAACATTCATCAGGCTGGACAGTTCGGCGACAACTCCCGTGTCGGCGCTGATCTCCTGCAATACTTCGCCGATGCGACGGCTGACATTATCAACATGCTGCCGTTTGCCGGAACGGATATCCACACTGAACTCCACTTCACCGGGGATGATATTGAATCCGCCAGGTTTTACGGACAACCAGCCTACTGTGGCAACCGTGCCTTCGCCTTCTTCTACCGCCAGTTCGGCGATTCTGACAATCACTTTCGCCGCAGCTTTCAATGCGTCCGCCCGCAAATGCATCGGAATCGTTCCGGCATGCCCCTGGCGACCGGTTATTTTTATCTTCATATCGTGGATGCCGACAATTTCCTGAACGATGCCGATTTCCAGCCCCTCGGCCTCCAGAATCGGTCCCTGTTCGATATGCAGTTCCAAAAACGCTTTCACGCTGCCTGGCCTTCGGCGTGCCGCCGCGATTTCGTCCGGGTTGAAACCAAACTGACGCAACGCTTCGTACATAGAGATCCCATCTGCGTCTTTGCGTTGTTGAAGTTGCGTCGCATCAATCTGCCCGGCCATCGCCCGACTGCCGTACAGGCTGGCGCTGAACCGCGCCCCTTCTTCTTCGATCATCGCCACCACTTCGATCGGATAACGAGTTTTAATGCCACGTTCATGCAAGACCCGCGCAGTCTCCAGCGCCGCCGACACTCCGGCCGGTCCGTCAAAATTGCCGCCGCCTTTGACCGAGTCAAAATGCGAACCGATCATTACCACCGGCGCGTCTGCCTGCTCGCCTTCCCGTCTGCCGACCAGATTGCCGGCGGCGTCTTCATATACACGCAAACCACATTTTTGCATCTCCTGTCTCAGGTAACCCCGCGCCGCCCTGTCCTCTGCAGTCAGGGAAAACCGGGTCAATCCTTGCCCCGGAGTCGCATTATGTTTTGCCAGTTCCTCAATATCGCGCTGAATCCGCGCCCGGTTTGTCCACATCAGCGATTCCTCCTCCGCACTCTGCCGCCCGATCCTTTTGACTACCTTTCAGAACAAAAAGCAGGGCAACGGAAAACTTTTTGCAAGTTCTCGCACCGCCCTGCTTCATTCATTGACGAAATGCCTTACAGCAGAACGGGTGCTCCCGGTCCGAGCGGCAGGTTCAGGGCGAACCAGACCAATAGCTGAATCGTCCAGATGATGAAGAACGCTATGGTATATGGCAGCATGTTCGCCATCAGGGTACCCATGCCGATATCCTTGTCGTACTTCTTCACGAAGGCCAATAGGATAACAAAGTATGGCAACAGCGGCGTGATCACGTTGGTGATCGAGTCACCGATCCGGTAAGCCATTTGGGTCAACGCCGGATGGAAACCGAGCAGCATGAACATCGGCACGAAGATCGGCGCCAGAATCGCCCACTTGGCCGAGCAGCTACCGATAAACATGTTGATCGTGGCTGACAGGATGACGAACAGCACCAGCAATACCGGCGCCGGAGCTCCGGAAGCCTTGATGATTTCCGCACCCTTGATCGCCAGGATCAGACCCAGGTTGGACCAGTTGAAGTAGCTGATGAACTGGGCGATGACAAACGACAACACGATGTACGGTCCCATTTCGGACATCGATTGGCCCATCAGCGTCGCCACATCTTTGTCGCTCTTGATTTTGCCGGACACTTTGCCATAGATGAAGGCAGGAATGAAGAAGGCCAATGCCAACAGGGCGATCAGGCCCTTCATGAACGGAGAGCTGTAACTGATCAGCGAATGGGTCTTCGGCTCGCGCAGCAAGCCGCTTTCCGGCACCGCCAGTGCTGCTACGACCAGCAGGAAGATCGCTAGACCAACGCCAGCCGCTTTCAGCGCTTTGGTCTCCTGTTCGGTGACTTCCGCCACCGCTTCAATTTCTCCTTTGAATACACCCATGCGCGGTTCGACGATTTTCACCGTGACCCATGTGGCAACCACTGTCAGGATGACGCACGAGACCATCAGGAAGTACCAGTTGGATGCCGGGTTGACGATGACTGTCTTGTCCAACAGGTCGACGGCCGCCTGGGTAAAACCGACCACCAGCACGTCGAGCGAGTTGACGACCATGTTGGCGCTAAATCCGCCGGCGACAGCCGCATAAGCCGCCAACATGCCGGCCAGGGGGTTTTTGCCGATTGCACTGAACACCATCGCGGCGATCGGCGGCATGACGATGAAGCCGGTATCGCCGGCGGCGTTCGCATTGATTGCCACAAAGATGATAATCGCGACAACCATGGTTCCGCTGCCTTTTTTACCAACCAAAGTCTTGCGCAGCAGCGCCGAGAACAGTCCGGTCTTTTCCGCCAAACCGACGCCAAGAATCGCGAC
>CAZYJK010000101.1:0-7214 GCA_964647865.1 uncultured Veillonellaceae bacterium
ACCGCCGGGATTCCGGTTGGCATCACCGGTACCACCAACATGATCAAGGTGCACACGGTCGGGCAGATCTTGCTGCGCGGCACCGGTATCGGCCAGCGCAAGGCGACCGGCGAAGTCTGCGTGATCGCTGGGCCGCAGGATATGGCCAAGGTGAGACCGGGACAGGTTTTGGTGATGCAAAGCCTGGTGGATGAAATGGCGGCAGATGCCTGCAAGGCATTGGCGATCATTGCCGAAGAAGGCGGCCTGACTTCCCAGGCGGCCATCGTTGGCGTCAGTTTCGGCATCCCGGTGATTGTCGGGGTCGAGGGCGCCGTAGAGACGCTGACCGACGGCATGATCGTAACGGTGGATACCGAACGCGGTTTGATTTACAAAGGGGAGATCCATGTCCGCTGACAAGCTGGCGCTGCTGCGTCAGCAGCTGGCGGCCGGCGAAGTTGAACCGGCGGAAAACACCGCCCGGGAATTGCAGTCTGCTCCTGGTTTGGCTTTCGCCGATCTGGCGGCAGCGGTTCAACATGCGATAAATGCCCGACAACCAGCGGTGGCTTTGCTACTTTTGGCAGACAGCGAGCGGTTTTGTGCAGCCGGTGCTAGCTCGGCGCTGCTTGTCCGTATGGAAGCGATGGTGTCGCTGATTGCGGCCTGCCGACGCGAGAAACTGGACGAACCGTCCCGGCGTGCCAGCGCTTTGGCGCTGGAACTTTTGAACATGTCCGAATTTCCCCAGTCAGCCGAAGCGCTTGCTGTGGTGGCCCGATTTGCCGGCAGCGCAGGCAGCTATGCCTTGCGGCGGCGCGACCTGGAATGGTTTGCTCCGCTGGCCCTGCAGACGGCGGGCTGGGCGGTGCGCTGCGAAAATTTCCCGCTGGACGAATATTTTTTGCCGGTGCTGGAAACCTGGATGCACCGGGCGACGCGGCATAAACTGCTGGAAGCCGTACCCATAATCTTCGAGGTAGCGCATCTGCTTGTGATGGCCGTAGCGGATCGCAGTGAATTTCTCAACCGGTTTTTGCCGGAGTGGCGGATCGCCGCCGCCACCGCCAGTCTCGACCCGGAGAACCCGCAGGCCTCTGTCTGGGTCGAACAACTGCTGCTGTGGACCATTCGCAGCGAAGACAAGGCGTTTTGGCGGCCGGTGATGCGAAGAATCACCGAGGTGGCTGGACTTGCCGTTTCCAGACATGGTGTGGCGGCTAGTTTCAGCGTGTTTCGCCCGTTGCTCGACGTGGGCCGCGTACAGTTGGCGGATGAACTGAAGTTTGGCAGCGGGCCGGACGAGGCCAGCTCGCGGCAGAAGATCCTGCGCATGGTTTGCAATGAGGCGCTACGGATTGCTGAGATGGCGGCGCACAAAGATTTTTCCGCTGTTGCCGGGGATAAGGTCGAAGAAATGTATCATAGCTGGCTGAGCGATCCCGAATATGAATCGCAGGCCCGCTCGATCGAGCGTTTCATCCAGCTGTTGATGATTTATTGGTCGCAAAACAGAAAACGGGCCGCCCGCAAATGGACGCCCCGCGATGAAAGACTTGCTACGCCGCTGCTTACCGAGGAAGAGCGGCAAAAACTGTCATTTTTGCTTTGAACGGATTTTTTGCCAACCTACGGCAGTCGCCAGACTGGCCGATAGGGTGGCCAGATATAAAACGGCTGTGACCGCTACGCCCAGTCGCCAACCCAGACTGCGGACCGCCTCGTGCAGATAATGCAGGAAAAACGGATGCAGCCAAAAAATGCTGTATGAATATCTGCCGGCAACTGACAAAATTTGTCGCAGCGGCAGCGGTAGCGGCTGCGAGAACCGCACCAGCAAAAACAGCGAGGCAAACACCGAATAGAGCACGCCGGCCGGACTTAGCTGATGCACGGTGTTGACCGCCTGGACCAGCGTGTAGCCGCGGGGTCCGATCAAGAAGTAATAGTGGGCCAGCATTGCTGCCAGACTAAACAGCAGCAAACCGCCCAGCAGACGAACCTGTTTCTGCAACAGGGCAAAAGCCTGTTCAAACCTGGCTGCGACAAGGCCGCCAAGCAGAAACAGGAAAACATAATGTAGCGGCCACCAGCTCATCCGGTATTCGATGCCGAGGTTCAGATAAAAATTGGCCAGATTCGGTTTGAGCCGATAGCTGGAATAATAGTTGAAAGCGATCTGCGCGACCAGCAACAGGCCGAGCCAGAGCAGCGGCTGCCGCAGGATCTGCCGGACCCAGCCGCGCCAAAGCGGCATCAGCGCATAAAACCACAGCAGGATGACCAGGAAATACAGTTGGTAACAGCCCATGCCAAAGAAAAAGAACTGGTAGACCAGAATCGGAAACCAGATGCTCCAGTCGCCGGTAAGCCAGGAATAATGCAGCATGTACAGAATCGAGCCGGCAATGTAGGGCAATAACACACGGAAAAAGCGGCGTTTGTAAAACCTTTTCAGGTCGAGCGGTTGTTCCAGCGGATATTGGCGGAACAGGGAAAAGGCGGAGATAAAGAAAAAAATCGGCACGCTGAACCGGCTGACGATTTCCAGCAGGGCGACAAGCTGCGGATTGGCGGCAGGGTCGAGCAGTACCAGCGATCCGGTATGAATGGCAACGACGCCAAGCATGGCCAGGCCGCGGATATATTCCATCGCTTCGATACGATTGTTCATTTTGGGATATTATCCTTTCAAAAATACAAATGAGGGAGGAATCGGCATGACGGTTGTGGAAGTAGGAAGTATGGCCCCCGAGTTCGCGCTGCAGGGGACTGCCGGTGAAGTGCGACTGTCCGGATTTCGCGGCAAACAAAACGTGGTTCTGTACTTTTACCCCAAAGACAACACCCCTGGTTGAACGGACGAAGCCCGCGAGTTTCGCGGGGTATACGATGAACTGACCAGCCTGGATACCGAAGTTTTGGGGGTAAGCCGCGACGACCTGAAGTCGCATGCGAAATTTATCAAGGCGCTGGAGGGACTGCCGTTCCCGTTGTTGTCCGACGTCGATAGCAAGCTGTGCGAGGCATACGACGTGATCAAGGACAAGAACATGTACGGCAAGTTGGTCAAGGGGATCGAGCGGTCGACCTTTCTCATCGATCGTCAGGGCCGCATCGCCGCACTCTGGCGCAAGGTGAAAGTGGACGGGCATGCACAGGCGGTGCTGGCTGCCGTAAAAGAACTGGCCGCACGGAACGAATGAACCTATCATAAACTATTTTGGCAGGAAAGTGAAGGAGGAAAAACAATGGGTGCATTAGGGTATATCGATGGACGGATCGTGGATCTGAAAGAACTGGTCGTGGCGATGGAGGATCGTGGTTATCAGTTTGGCGACGGAGTCTACGAATACGCCAAAGTTTACAATGGCAAGTGCTTTTCGCTGAAACCCCACATCGACCGGCTGTATCGTTCGCTGCGCGAACTAAAGATTCCGGCGGTGTTCACCTATCCGGAGATGGAGGAAATCCACGAGCGGCTGATTGCCGAAAGCGGCATCGAAAACGGCGGCATTTATCTGCAGATCACCCGGGGCTGGGCGCCGCGGGCCCATGCGTTCCCCGATACCGTGGTCCCCTGTCTGACGATGACGATCCGTCCCAGTTCCTTTGACGCCTCGCAGTGGGAGACCGGCGTCGGCGTATTGGCAGTGCCTGATGAGCGCTGGCTGCGCTGCGACATCAAGTCGCTCAATCTGCTTGGCAATGTCCTGGGCAAGCAAAAAGCCAAAGAAGCCCACTGCTACGAAGCGATCATGATCCGCGACAACATGGTGACCGAAGGCACCAGCAGCAACTTTGTCATTGTCAAGGACGAGGTGCTGTGGACCTACCCGGTCTGCAACCTGATTTTGAAAGGCGTCACCCGTACCCGTGTACTGGAGGAGATCGTGCCGGATTTGGGGCTGTCGGTCCTGGAAAAAGCCTTTACCGTCGACTTCGCCAAAGGGGCGGACGAAGCGTTCCTAACCGGTACCACCACCGAGATCATGCCGGTCGTCAGCATCAGCGGCAAACAGATCGCCGATGGCAAGGTGGGCCCGATCACCCGCAAGATTCAAAAAGGCTACAAAGACCTGATCGCCAAGGAATGCGGCCTGGCCTAACCGAAACATAGTCGTGGCGAGGGCCGTTCCGACAGCGGGCGGCCTTCTCGCTATTTTACGGAGGATTTTGCTTGAGCCAACAAAAAATGAAAAACCTGACGCGGACCGGTCTGCTGCTGGCCCTGACGCTGGTTTTTCAATCGCTGCGTTTTTTGATTCCGCTGCCGCCCTGGATGTCGACCTTTTTGATCGGCAGTCTGGTCAATGCAGCGCTACTGGTTGCCCTGCAGGCGCTCGGCATGCGGTCGGCGCTGCTGATTGCCTGCGTGACGCCGGTTGTCGCCTGGCTGCAGCAGTTATTGCCGCTGCCGGTGTTTATCCTGCCGGTGGCGCTCGGCAATAGCCTGTACATTTGGCTGTTTTCCCGCCTGCGCCGGGCCGGGCCGGAGTGGTTGGCGGTCGGCTGCGCGGCCCTCGGCAAGGCGGCGTTCTTTTTTCTCGCGTTTCGCGGTTTGCTCAGCATGTTGGAGCTGCCGCCGGCGCTCAGTGCAGCCATCCTGTTTGTGATGGGCTGGCCGCAACTGGTGACCGGCCTCATTGGCGGATTCATTGCGATCTATGCATGGAGACGCTTGGAACGAATTTAAGGGTAGTTAAATGGGTAGTAATTTATAGTGAAGGTCCGCTGTAACGACAGAGCAGTCCTTCGGGATTGAAGCAGGCGTTGCAGGAAACGCAGGTCACTTTGGCCTGTCCGGCGGCAAGCGCGTTGACCAGCTCCGGCTCTTTCACAAACGGGCGGCTGAGCGAGACCATATCGGCTACGCCTTCCTCGACCAAGGATTCCATGACTGCTACCGAGCGCAGGCCGCCAACCAGCAGCAGGGGGATTTTCACCGCCGCGCGGATCTGCCGGGCGGCCGGGGCGAAATACGCTTCCTGCTCTGGTTTCAGGATTGCCGGTTTTGCCATGACCAGGCGACTTTCCCGTGCCGTGCCGCCGCTGGTCTCGATGGCATCGACGCCATGCGCTTCCAGCATCTGGGCTGCATATACCGCTTCTTCCAGCGACAGCTGGACCGGCGAGGTGATGCCATCGGTGGTGTTCAGTTTGGCGTAGACCGGAAACTGGCGACCGACCGCTGCTTTGACCCGGTAGGCGATTTCGGCCGGTAGCGCGGTTCGTTGTTCCATCTGGCCGCCGTACTCGTCCTGGCGCTGATTGGTGAATGGTGAGAGGAACTGGGCCAGCAGATAACCATGGGCCACATGAACCTGCACCCCGTCGAACCCCGCCCGCTTGGCCCGCATCGCCGCAGCCTCGAAGGCTTCTTTGAGCCGCTCGATTTCGTCAAGGGTCAGGGCGCGGGCAAGCTGGTTGCCTTTTTCGTCGAACCGGTCGGACGGTGCCACCGGCATATTGCCCTCGATTAATTCCGGCAGGGTTTGCCGGCCGGCGTGGTTCAGTTGTAGAAAGATTTTCGCCCCCTGCTGGTGCACGGTTTCCACCAGTCGTTTGTAGCCTTCGACCTGTTTTTCGTCGCAGATGCCGTTTTGCCGCAGGGCGGCCCGGCCGAGCGGATGCGATACATAGGCATGACCGGTGATGATCAGGCCGACGCCGCCGGCAGCCAGGTTTTTGTAAAGTTCCAGCTGAAGTTCGCTAGTGACGCCGTTTTCGTCGCAGAGCCAGTCTTGGGTCGCCGAGCGGACAAAGCGGTTGCGATAGGTTACCGGTCCGATCTGATAGGGTGTGAATAATTTGCTCATCGTCGGGCCTCCTCGTAAAATGAAATCGTGATGGGGGTATGAACATGTCAGACAAAGCAACAGAAGCAAGGAATGCGGCAGGCCAATATTTCAAGGACGGATACAACTGTGCGGAGGCAGTGCTGCGGGCGACCGCCGATACTGCGGGAATCAAGCTCGACGAGCAGGCGATGCGGATGACCACCGGATTTGGCGGCGGACTCGGACACGCCGGCTGCGTATGCGGCGCACTGGCTGCTTCGGTGATGGCGCTCGGCCTGATGGAAGGGCGGACTGCCGCCGACCAGAGCCGGGAAGCCGCTTATGCACTGGCCAATGAATTTCACGACCGGTTTCAGGATAAATTCGGTGCGACGTGCTGCCGGGCGCTGAACCCGCATCCGTTCGAGACCCGCGAACATCTGGTGAACTGCGTGAAAATCACCGGCAACACCGCCAAACTGCTGCGGGAGTTCATCGACGAGAAGCAGCTGGCGAAATAGACGGTTTATCCGGCAAAGATTTTGCCGAGCAGGGCGCCGTGCTGCCGCAGCCATTGTCGGTGCAGCCGGAAATCGGGGCACCAGCGGGCGACCTCGCGCCAGTAGGCCGGCGAGTGGTTGGGTTGGCGCAGGTGGCACAGCTCGTGGATGACCAGATAGTCGATCACCGGCGGCGGCGCCATGATTAGCCGCCAGTTCAGGCTGATGCCGCCACGGGATGAGCAGCTGCCCCAGCGGGTTTTCTGGTCGCGTAGCGACAGGCGCTGTGGCTGGACGCCGATCTGACCGGCCCAATAGGTCAGCCGTTCCAGCAAGGTGGACTGAGCAGCCGAGAGATACCATTTTTTCAGCGATTGCATGACCAGCGGGTGATCTGCTTCGCCGACCAGCTCGCCCAGATGCACGGTGATGCTGCAGGGAGAATAGCTGACATGCGGTTTTTTTTGGCCATCGGCCAGTAACAGCAGCGCGTGCGGCTCGCCGCGAAACAGCAGGGTCGCGCCGTGGGTCAGCGAAGCGTTGGTCGCGTCGGCGGCGACAGCTGCCAAACGTTTCAGCTGCCGCAAAATCCAGGCTGATTTGCTGCGCAGGATTTCCAACGCTTTGTCCGGGGAGGCGCCTGCCGGGGCGGTGACCAGAATCTCGGTGGCGCTGAGCAGCCGGATCTGAAAAGAGCGGCGGCGCGCACTATGGCGCAGGGTCCAGCCAAGCGTGTGGTTTTCAATGATGATTGTTTGCATAATCCAGATATTTGCCGTGATGTTGGCAGAATCCTGCTTGACAAGCAAAGAAGCCGATGGTAAGATATTACTTGCCTGTGAGGGCAACTATATGTGCCGAAGTGGCGGAATTGGCAGACGCAGCAGACTCAAAATCTGCCGTCAGCGATGGCGTGCCGGTTCGAGTCCGGCCTTCGGCACCATAGAAAGAT
>CAZYJK010000102.1:0-2108 GCA_964647865.1 uncultured Veillonellaceae bacterium
AGTTCAAGCTTTTCCTTCACATCCATATTTCCGGTTACCGACCCTGCGATCATCGCATTTTTCGCGCTAACCGTCGCTTTGACTTTGCCGGCTTCGCCGATAATCAAATCAGCTGTCGTAGCAAGGTCTCCTTCGAATTCCCCGTCAATCCTTAGCGCCCCAGAAGAAGTCAGACTTCCTTTAAGCGAAGTCGTATGTCCAATCAGGGTTTCGACCTGGTCGGAAAACTCTTCATTCTTCTTGCGACCAAACATATTTCAGCTCCTATCCTTACTCGCTAAGATGATATATTGGAATCACATGAACCCGGCCGGGTTGACTGCCGTACCATTGACCTTGACTTCATAGTGAACATGAGGCCCGGTACTAAAGCCAGAACTGCCCATATAGGCGACAATCTGGCCCTTTTTCACTTTTTGTCCGACCGAAACAACGTTCTCCGAATTGTGCGCGTATGACGTCGTAATTCCATACCCGTGGTCGACAACGACTTGACGTCCATATCCGCCGTTCCAGCCACTAGCAACAACGACCCCTTCTGCTGTCGCAACAATCGGCGTGCCGGAATCAGCAGCTACGTCAATTCCCGGGTGCCAATCCGAACCGCCCCACCGCCAGCCAAACCTTGAAGTAATAACCCCTTCGGATGGCCAAATTGATGGAGTTGCAGCAATCCTTGCGTTTCTTTCCACCAAGCTTTCACGCAATTTGGCCAGGCTTTCGCCTCTCACCTTCGCGCTGACTTGCAAGTCCTTGACCAAATTGTTCAATTCGTCTGCATTCGGCCGAACAACCGGTCCGCCTTCTCCCGAATGCGGTGCGCCCGGACGGACCACGCCTGAACGTGATGTTCCCGTAGACTCTTCTTTGTTAAGCAGACGCCGAACTTCGGAGTCAAGCTGGTTAAGCTTCGACATTTCGTCTTGCAGAATCGCCGTGTTTTTTGCGAGTTGATTCAACTGACCAGCTTGCGCCATATTGACCGAGCGCAGTGTTTGCAGTTCGTCGAGTTCGGCTTTTGCCTGATTGACCGTATACTGGTAATGAAACAGTCCAGCCAGGGAAACTATGGTCAAGACGCCGACCGTTGCAGCACAGGCTTTCACGAAGCGGATAGGCATTTGGAAACGGTAGACTTTCTTTCCACGGTGCGGAACTATCATTAAAGTGTAACTTCTTTTATCAGGTTGTGTTTCCTTTTTTCTCAAGAACAAGCCTCCTTTGGACAACTACGTTGCGAGGGTGAGCACTCAAAATTATTCGCCGCTTTGGTTAAAAATCCTGCAAATTTTGATTTGAACTATTATTTTTTTGCCGCCGCTTCCAACGCTTGTTTTTCTTCTTTGGTCAACATATACGTCGATTCTCCTGCAACAATCGGTTTTGCATATACCCTGGATTCTTCGCGCCCATAAATGCCTGATAAAACGAACCCATTGCGCTCCGCATCGGTCATCGCCAACGAAAAACTAAGATCGCTTCCGGTGTTGTCAAACGCGTTGAACCGAATTAACCCCAATCGTTGAAGGTGTTTCATTCCGTCTAAGCTTAACAGTCGTTGCTGATTTTGCAAATCGCCGACGCTCTGTTTCAGTTCTTCGATTTCCCGAATCCTCGCCAGCATCATTTCTTCAATCGATTTTCCCTCAGCGCCTTGCATCATTTTTTGATACGAACCGCTGAGGCGATGCAGCTTCATCGCCAAATACAACGACGATAAGCCAAAAAACGTGGCAACGACAACCAGGGCATACGTCAAATGGGTCAGCTCAACCCCTGACAACGGCTTTACTATTGCGGCTGCTTCCATGGTATCCCCTTCCAAACATCACTAGGTCTGCCAAAGCCTTTTAATTTTACACCATTTTTTCTTTACAGATATCCCCAAAACCGAAACAATTGCCTAAACTACGGGGGTTACGACGATTTTATTCTTCGTTATTATCTGTTCCTGCTGTGTGAAAGAACAAACTGGCCGCTTGATCTTCGCTCAGCAACTTCATTCGCACAACAACCGTATGAACCGGTTTTTCTGTTAGCGCAGCAATTCTTGCCACCTGCACGGCGCGTTCATAACCAATCAACGGAATCAACTTCTCGGCTAGCAA
>CAZYJK010000102.1:2208-7100 GCA_964647865.1 uncultured Veillonellaceae bacterium
ACTCGCCGCTGTTTTCAGCAGGCCAGAAAGCCCTTCATACAAATCCATGCCAACCGGAAAATCACGCCCGACCTCATCATAACAACATTCAACCCCTACGAGCTCCTGCAAACATCGAATCACTTCCGGCGTTTCGCACCAAAGGCGCAGCAACTCTGTGCGATACCAGGCCAGTTGCCGCCGAACTCGGTCTAATCCATTCGCGCAACAGGCAAACTCCGAACTCATGTCGCTGATTTTCACATCTTGAAAATCCATTTGCGAAACGGTCGGTTGTCCTGCAAAGTCTTGCATGTGAAGACGCAACAGAGATTCCGCCTCCACGATCTTTGCAACGAATTCCTCCAGCAACTGTACCAGACTGATATGAAGCGCAATCAAACACACCTGTTGGGTTGCAAACCCGATATCCAAACGCAACAAAGGCGCGAACCAATGATACTCGCCCATAGACTTGCGTTGAAGTTGCAATGCGACATTAGCCAGCACTTCATCGATATTGACAACCAGGCTTCTGGCGCCGCCACCATGCAGCGCACAGATTCGCAGTTGGGCTGCAAAAAAATCCTCGTCAGCAACCAGTCGTTCAGCTGCCGCTACGACGGACTCCGCCACTTGCTCGTTCCATGCTCCGCTTCGCCCAAACGTCAGCGCTTGCGCTTGCCGCACCCTGACAACGTTCTTCGCAAGCCGTTGAGGGATTCGCGGACCGAATGAATCGGCAACCGCCAACAACCTTGCAGTTGATATGCCAAAGTACTCTTCGTCTGACAACCGAACCTCGCCTAGCGAATCCTGCTCTTGACGCATCTCTCACCTCGTGTTCATCATACCGAAAGCCGTGCGGTTCCGTGGGTGTCGCGCTTGCGCGAAGCATCGCCAACGCCCGTTAACACCTCATACACCCGTTGCAATTCTTCCTCGGAATAACACTCAATCATTATCGTCCCACCACCGCCGTCCCGCTCAACAATCTGTACTTTCGTTCCCAGTGCCAGCGCCAGCTGTTCGATGGCGGCGGTTTGCTCATTCTTCATATTATTAGTCGGACGTTTTCGATCTAGGATCGACTTCTTTTTGTTACCAATTTTTCTGACCAACTCCTCTGCCCCTCTTGCCGTCAATGCACGAGAGACTATTTCGTCAGCCGCTTCAATCTGCATCTCCGCGGTCGGAAGTACAAGCAGCGGGCGAGCCTGGCCCGGAGTCATTGTTCCACGTGAAACATGTTCGCGAATTACCGTCGGCAAGTTGAGCAGCCTGACAGTATTCGCGATAAACGGCCGACTTTTGCCAACCTTGGTCGACACTTCTTCTTGTGTGAAACCAAACTCATCAATCAAACGACGATATGCTATTGCTTCTTCAATCGGGTTCAAATCTTCTCGTTGCAGATTTTCAACCAGCGCAACCGCTGTCATTTCCACGTCGGTATAATCACGCAATACGGCAGGCACTTCACGCAGCCCGGCAATCTGGGATGCACGCCAACGGCGCTCACCGGTAACCAATTGATATCCGTCTCCGTTTTTGCGAACCACAATCGGTTGCAATACACCGTACAACCGGATAGAAGACGCCAACTCCTTCAATCGCTCTGGGTCGAATTCTCTCCTGGGCTGGAAAGGGTTGGCAGATATGTCTTTAACAGGCACCTGGAGCAAGCTTTCGCCACGATCAAAATCGCGGCCACCGGACAGTAGTGCGTCAAGACCGCGCCCCAAGCCGCGCTTATTCATCGCCCATCACTTCCTTTGCCAATTCAAGGTAAACTTCGGCGCCCCTTGACTTCGGATCGTATTGCACAATCGGCTTTCCATGGCTCGGCGCTTCGCTGAGGCGAATATTGCGCGGAATGATCGTGCGATACACTTTATTCCGAAAATGGTTCTTGACTTCGTCAACCACCTGGATCGACAAGTTGGTGCGAGCATCAAACATCGTCAATACGACGCCTTCCAACTGCAAGGAAGGATTAAGGTTTTTTTGCACCAATCCTACAGTTCTCATTAACTGCGATAATCCTTCCAGTGCATAGAATTCACACTGGATCGGCACCAATACAGACGAAGCCGCCGTCAACGCGTTGATTGTCAGTAACCCTAAAGAAGGCGGACAATCCATTAACACAAAGTCATAACGATACTTCACCTTTTCCAGCGCCCGCTTAAGCATGTTTTCGCGAGCCAAGACGGAAACAAGCTCAACTTCAGCTCCAGCAAGTTGTATTGTCGCTGGAAGCAAGCCCAGGTTCTCAACTTTTGTCGAAACAATCGCTTCATCCATCGGCACATCATTCACCAAGCAATCATAAACGCAGCGTTTCACCGTCGACTTGTCAATGCCAAGCCCGCTTGTCGAGTTCCCCTGGGGATCAACGTCGATCAACAGAACCCGAGCCCCCAACAATGCCAGACAAGAACTTAGATTGACAGCCGTCGTGGTTTTTCCAACGCCGCCTTTTTGATTTGCAATAGCAATCACTCTAACCAATACGCCACCCCATCCATAAAACATTATCATTATATTATCACGAAATCAGGCAACAGAACATTTTTATAGATAAAATTCATAAACAAACCGACAAAACAACCGGCCTGGAATGTTTCATGTGAAACAAACAGGCGCTACTTCATGCCGAAATAGCGCCTGAATAACCTTTGCTTACACTGTCCGTCTATCGACGTTTGGGGACAACCATGGTGATTGTAATCGCGTCTTCATCCTGTTCCTGCTTCATCTGAACCGGCAGTCCAGTTTTTTTCATCTGTGTCACCAGTTCATTCATCGTGTTGATAAAGATTCTGACATCCTTAATGATTCGCAGCATCGGTTTACGTTTTGGTTTTAATTGTTCCGCCAATCGATCACGTTCAATCTGTTCAATCAACACTTCTGTCTCTTTTACTGTGAGGTTTTGGTCGATAACGGCAGTCAAGACGTTCAATTGTTCTGACTCCTGCTCAATCTTCAACAGTGCCCTTGCGTGTCGCTCTGTCAATCCATTCTGATAGATAATGTCCCTGAGGCGTGAAGGCAGTTTTAATAGTCGCAGCTTATTTGCGATGGTTGACTGGTTCTTTCCGATTCGGCAAGAAAGGTCTTCTTGTTTTAACAGAAATTGCGACAAGAGCTTTTCATACCCGGCAGCCTCTTCAAAAAAATGCAGGTCTTCTCGTTGCAAGTTTTCGATCATCGCTAATTCAGCGGTTTCTTTATCTTCAGACACGCGCACAATACATGGCACGCTGCTGCGCCCGGCCTTAACGGACGCCCGTAAACGGCGCTCTCCGGCTATCAACTCATAACCCGTCTCAGTGCGCCTAACAACGAGCGGTTGTATCACGCCGTATTCCTTGATGGATGACGCAAGTTCCGACAAAGCTTCCTCGGAAAAATTTTTGCGCGGTTGAAACGGGTTGGTTGTGATTAATGCAATATCGAGGTCAATAAACTCACAACCAACCGCAGTGTCTGCACAGTTCTCCGGCGACTTTGGCGAAGCCTGCTCGCCAGATGCCGATTTGCCGAACAAAAACTTGCTAAACATCAATACACCACCTGTCTTTATAACGGTTGTCGTTCAGGAACGCCCGCCTTGCGCGGATAGGTCCTGGGCGTAGAGGAATTCTTGGAAATAGTGACCAGGCTGCGACTGTCTTCAATTAGCGGCAGCAATACCGAGTCAAAAGAAACGACTTTGCCGCCAAGAATTGCTATCGCTTTCTCCGCTAAGGAAACTTCCGCCTCCGCCTTTGGCCCTTTCATGGCAAAAAAGGCCCCTCCGATTCGTATCAACGGCAAGCAGAGTTCAGCCAGAACATTCAACGGTGCAACCGCTCTCGCAATGACCGTATCGTGCTTTTCGCGATATTCCGTGTTTTGGCCGATGTCTTCTGCTCGACCCCAGACCACTTCAACATTATTAAGTGACAAGTTCTCTGTCAGTTCCGACAAAAAGACGGTTCGCTTACGTAAGGAGTCGACAAGCGTAAACTTCAAATCCGGCCGCATTATCGCCAATGGAATGCCGGGAAATCCGGCGCCGGCACCAACATCGATCACTTTGGCACCAGGGAACAGCGTTGTCAGAGTAAGCAGTGCCACCGAATCGCCAAAATGCTTTACCGCCACTTCCAACGGGTCAACAATACGGGTCAAATTGATTTTTTCATTATACTCGATTAAGAAGTCGTCAAACATCGCGAATTTGTCTAGTTGCTCTTTTGTGGCGTCTATTTTCAGCAGTTTGAACACGTGTTGCAGATGGGGTAGCATCAACTCGCTATGCTTCGTCATTTGTCCTCCGTCGTAACTGCTCGATAAAAATCGTTAATAATGAAATATCTGCCGGCGAGACTCCTGAAATCCGGCTCGCCTGACCAATTGAACCCGGGCGGATCGTAGATAGTTTCTGCCTCGCCTCATTAGATATCCCTGACACCGCCTCATACTCCAGATCCTGCGGAATCATTCGGTTCTCCAAACTAGCTGATCGCTGCACTTGCTCAATTTGTTTCTTGATATATCCTTCATACTTAATGACGATCTCGACCTGTGCCTCGACTTCAGTTGCCAGTTCCGGTAGCCCGAAGCTGTCCCGAATCGCCTGATAAGTAACTGTTGGACGTTTCAACAAATCAAACAGACTGCTTCCTGTCCGCAGTTCGCTTGTTCCAAGCTCTCTCAATAATTGCTGGACATCCGGCGTCGGTGCTACACTCACCCGTTTAAGAAGTTCAAGTGTCTCATAAATCGACTGCTGTTTTTGTTCTACCTTGACAAGCCGCTCCCTGCTAGCCAGGCCTATCTCGTAACCACGCTTAGTCAGACGAAGGTCCGCATTATCGTGCCGCAACAACAGGCGATACTCAGCACGAGAGGTCATGATC
>CAZYJK010000103.1:0-6948 GCA_964647865.1 uncultured Veillonellaceae bacterium
TAAGCCCCCATGCGCCGAGGGTACTTGGTTGGAAACGGCCTGGGAGAGTAGGTCGCCGCCGGTTAGAAAAGAAAGAGACCTTCCGTTTTTGCGGAAGGTCTCTTTCTTTTCTGTTCAGATTTGATATTTGCGCTTTTTCCGCACCAATGTCGATAAATCGATTCCCAGATGAACAGCGACTTTTCGAAGTGGGCCCAATTCATTGATAGCTTTGCGGATGACTTCTTTTTCGACTTCCGTGAGGATATCGGCAAGTTTGTAGGATTCAAAATAGTCGGGGGTTTCGATAAAGAGAGGTTTTTTTGTCGCTTGTTGAATATGGGCCGGTATGTTGTGTTCTTCGATGATATTGCCGTCAGTCATGATCATCATGTTTTCCAGGACATTGCTCAATTCTCTGACATTGCCTGGCCAACTGTAATCGGCTAGAAGTTCGATGGTGCGTGGCGAAAAACGCAACGACAGATTGAGTTTCTGATTGTTCTTTTCCAGAAAATGCAACAGTAAGGGCACGATATCTTCTCTGCGTTCACGCAGTGGAGGGATTTTGATCGGAATGACGTTCAACCGGTAGTATAAATCCTGACGGAAGCGTCCGTTAGCCAATGCTTCTTCAAGGTTGCTGTTGGTCGCGGCGATGATACGAGTAGTCAGGGTGATTTTTTTTGTGCCGCCGACACGAAAAAAAGTGTTGGTTTGTAACACTTGCAGCAATTTAACCTGTAGCGCCAATGGGATTTCGCCGATTTCATCCAGAAACAGGGTGCCTTGATTCGCTAGTTCCAACAAACCGATTTTCCCTTTGCTTGAGGCGCCGGTGAAGGCCCCGGCTTCATAGCCGAACAGCTCCGATTCCAGCAGTAATTCGGGAATGGCGCCGCAGTTAATCTGGATGAACGGACGATCTGAAGAGAGATCGCTGCAATCATGGATATAGCGGGCCAACATATCTTTGCCAACGCCGGATTCACCCTGGATCAGGATCGGCGAGCCGAAATTTGCTACTCTGGCGGCCATTTTTATGATTGTTTCCATTACTTTACTGGCGGCAATCAATTTGTTTTCAGCGCGGTTGACCAGTTCGGCCTGGCGTAGCCGTCGCGAGTATTCATCCAGTTGAGCGCGGAGTTTGATCAGCTGGGTAATGTCGCGTACGTTGGAAAAAATGCGGACCATCTTACCTGTATCGTCAAAAATAGGTGTGCTAGTGACCAACGCCGAAACTCCATGATGATAGTGAATAAACTTGGTAACCGGTTTTAGGGTTTGCATGACTTCCGGTGAACATGCATCCGGTATTTCGCCGCTTTGCACCAGATCCTGAATCCGTCGATTAACCAACTGATCCTTGGTGAAGCCGGAAATCTGCAAATAAGCCGGATTGAAATAAACGATCCACCCTTCGGCATCGGTAAGAAAAATCCCGTCGAAGGAAGCTTCCGACAGGCTCCAAAGTAATTTGTTTTCCCAGGTCAACCGATCTAGTTGTGTTTGCATGGCGCCCTCGTAATACTATTTTAATTTACTTATATATACGTTAACCTTATTGTCGCAAAACTCCTGCTCGAAAATGCAAAGAAAAATCCTGACATTACTGTTTGGTTTGAGAATATTGGCATGATTGATGCATATGTATATGGGCAGTTGCAACAATTTCATCTTTCACGGCGAACCGTCTACCGGCCCGTAGCGGATAACTGAGAGCAGAAGGGGTTGGCCACCTTTCGATAGATATCGAACAATGCCAGTCCTGGTTGTCGCGTCGTGAAAGGCGAAATTGATGCAACACAATCAAAGAATTATGAAGGAGGGTATGAATCATGACAACAGCTGTATGCAAAGCCGCCAACATTTTGGGTATGCGTGAAGAGTTGTTGAACGAATTACTGGTGCTTATCAACATGACCAGCGGGGCGCGACCGCACGCCGCAAGACTTGCCCACACTGCCGAACATTACGCGTTTATGACGGAGCCATTGGTTGATGAATACAGCACGAAATGTTGATTGCTTAGACGTGACACAACGGTATCGGTGAGACTGGAGAAACGAAGAATTTCTCCAGTCTCATTGCTTTAACGGTGGATTGCACTGATTAACTTGTGGGAGAGGGAAATCGACATCAAATTATCACATGGTCCTTCATCAAAAATAGAGTTCATGCCAGAAAAGTAATGTGGGCACTGATGCATACAAAAAATGCAACAGTGCCCACAAAAATTTCAGGGCTATTACGGCGACTAAATCGGCAACGCAGAAATCTTTACTGCGCAGACTTTATATTCGTAAGTTCGGGTGATTTGATCGCCGGCATCGTTGGTAATCTGATTGGTTGGTGCATCAGGAAAATGAAACGACAGCCACACCAGTCCAGGCGGCATCGCATCGGTAATCCAGATTCTTGTTCTGATGCGGCCGCGCCGGGACTCGACGTTGACAAATTGTTTGTCGATCAGCATCAGTTGCCTGGCATCGGCGGGATGGATCCATAGCAGTTCTTCCGATAATTGTTCCGATAGTGCCGCTGATTTGCCAAAAGTGCTGACATTATAGTGGTAAAGCCGCCGACCGGTTGTCAGGACGAATGGGTAATCCGCATCCGGCCCCTCGGCGGGCGGGTGGTATTCGACCGGCGTGAACCAACCTAACCCGCAGGTAAATTGACCATTCTCATGCAAGACCTGAGTGCCGGGATGGTCAAGTGAGGGTACCGGCCATTGCAGGCCATGCTCTTGCAACCGATCATAGGTCACACCATGATAAATCCTGGTCAGGGCTGCAATTTCCTGCATTACGTCTTGCGGAGCGGCATAGTGCATCGGGTAACCGAAGCGACAGGAGAGTTCAGTGATGATTTCAAGGTCTGTCTTGCTCTGTCCGGGCGGCTCCACTGCTTTGCGCACCAGTTGAATGCGACGCTCGGTATTGGTAAAAGTGCCGTTCTTTTCGGCGAAACTGGCTGCAGGCAATACGACATCAGCTAGCATGGCAGTTTCGGTCAGGAAAATATCCTGCACTACCAGAAAATCGAGCGACTTCAGTGCGTGGCTGACATGATTGGCGTTTGCATCTGACAGAACCGGGTTTTCTCCCACGATATACATGGCTCTGATTTCACCGTTTACTGCAGCGGTGAACATTTCCGGGATGGTGAAACCGCGCAGCGAAGGCAGACTGACTTGCCAGGCCTGTTCAAAGCGGAGCCGCTCATCCTCGTCCGTGACTTTGCGATACCCTGGCAGGACATCCGGCAGCGCACCCATATCACAGGCGCCCTGTACGTTGTTTTGTCCGCGCAGGGGGTTGACGCCGGAGTAGGGCTTGCCCACGTTGCCGGTCATCATGGCCAGATTGGCTATCGAAAGGACGTTGTCGGTTCCCCAGCAGTGCTCGGTAATACCCAAGGTATAGAATATTTGCGCCTGTTCCGCCTGGGCGTACAGGCGAGCGGCCCGCTCCAGCAGAGCGGAATCGATGCCGGTGATTCGTTCGACGACATCAGGCGGGTAATTGGCAACGGTAGCGGCTACCGAATCAAAGCCGCTTGTGCAGTGGTCAATGAAAGCACGATCCTGCAAACCATCGCGCAGGATGATGTGCATCAAACCGTTCAGCAGTGCAACGTCGCTGCCGGGTTTCAATTGCAGCCAAACATCAGCCATCGCGGCGAGTTCGGTTTTGCGCGGGTCGGCCACGATCAGGCCGGCGCCTTTACGACGGGCCTGCCGCATTTTGGCCGCAATGACCGGATGGGCTTCCGAAGGGTTTGCGCCAATGACAAACAACATTTTGCTACCGCTGATTTCACTGATTGAGTTGGTCATGGCGCCAGAACCAAATGCTGTGACCAGACCGGCCACGGTGGGGCTGTGTCAGGTACGGGCGCAGTGATCGATGCTATTGGTGCCGATCGCCGCGCGCATGAATTTTTGCAGGACATAGTTCTCTTCGTTGGTGCAGCGGGCTGAACTGAGCGCCGCCAAGGCGTCCGGCCCATGTTCCGTTTTAATTTGCTTGAATCGATCGGCTACCAGACTCAGCGCTTCATCCCAGGAAGCCGGCTCCAGTTTGTCGTTCTTGCGGATCAAAGGCGTCGTCAAGCGCTGCGGGCTGTGAATGAAATCGATGCCAAACCGGCCTTTGACGCAGAGCAGGCGTCCGTTGACCGGGCTGTCTGGGGCGGAAGTGACGCCAATCACTTTGCCGTCTTTGACATTCAGGTCGAAATTACAGCCAACGCCACAAAAAGGACAGGTCGTTCGCACCTTCTTGTCAGGTCGTCCAGATTGGCAGAGTGCTTTCTCGGTCAGAGCTCCGACCGGGCAGGCGGCTACACAGGCGCCGCAGAACACGCAATCGGATTTGCTGGTGATGGTATCGAACGCAGGTGCGAGTTTGGTATCAAAGCCGCGACCGGTGAAATCGAGTACGTTACAGACTTGCAGTTCCTGGCAAGCCCGAACGCAGCGGCCGCACAGGATGCATTTTTCATTGTCCCGCACGATGAACGGGTTGCTGTCGTCCAGCGGATAACGGCGACGTTCCCCGGCGAAGCGTACTTTTTTAACGCCAAGCTCTGCGGCAAGTTCCTGCAATTCACAGTTCAAATTGCGGGAGCAGGAAAAGCAATCAGCAGGGTGGTTGGCCAACAGCAATTCAAGCACCATGCGCCGAGCTTCCAAGACAGCCGGTGTGTGGGTATGAACGATCATTCCCGCACTGACAGGCAAGGAACAGGCTGCGGCAAGACTCTTCATACCGTCAATCTGTACGACGCACATCCGACAGGCCCCGGATGGGGATAGTTCCGCCAAATGACACAGGGTCGGAATATTGACTCCTGCCTGACTGGCAGCAGCAAGCACCGAAGTTCCCGGCGCAACGCGAACTATTCTGTCATCGATGTTAAGTTCCAATAAATCCACGCGACACCTCCTTGAATCTGATAATATCTAATTTCGTTGTTGAACCGGCGGTTCCTGTCTGGCGAGAATATTCTTTTTTGACCCAGGCAGGCAGGATTTCTGCAAGTGCAGTGTCGAATATAAGTTACACAAGCAAGGAATAACTATAACGAGTGTGGCTTTCGCAACGAAAGCTCGCAAAGGAGGTAACATGAGTCGGACGATCAGCAAGACCCACGAACTGTCGCTGAAAATGGATGAGATTGTCCGGCGGATGAACCGGGGCGAGTTGAATGCCGAAGATGTTGTTCGCCAATTGTTCCCGATGGCTATGCAGAGTTTTGTCGAAGCGAGTCAGGAATGTGAAGAAATCAGCCAGAGTCTCGATGAAATTGAAGGACACTTGCTAGAAGCGCGTACCATGACGAAATACCTGTTCGAATTCTTGGCTCACAATAAACTGCTGGACGAGTTCCAGACCTTTATGGAACAGAAGAATCGCGAACGGATCAACTGAAAAATAAACGGCGCAGGCAATCTTGAACGATTGCCTGCGCTATTTTTTTGCCCGGAAATTTCTATCGGGCGGGTTCTGCGATGTAGCTGATGATGCGGGGCCAGTAACCGCCGCCGTCGACAATTTGCCATTGCTGGCGCATCCGGTGCGAAGTGTATTTGCCATCGATGCCCAGTGCTTGCCAATGCACAGTCAAATCGACACGATAGTCGCCTTTGGCAGGGATTTGCACATCGAGACGCTCAATCTGATGGGCGTTGGATTGGTAACGCAAACCGATGTCCCTGTACCATTTTTCGAATTCCTGGTGCGACGTGATTTTTCCCTCCGGCACCACCATGTTGATATCTTCGGCAAATAGCAGCAACAACTGGCTGATTTCCGCATGCCGGTCAAACAGGGAGAAAACTTGGTAGACAAAGCTCTTTATTTCATTTTCACCGTACTTGTTTTCCTGCAATGTTTTAATCGTCTGCAGGTAAGCGGCGGGCGGAGCGCCAGAGGATACTGCGACATTGGAAGGGGCGGTGGTCGGCGTGATCGGATTGGCGGCCGCGTCTGCCGTGCCGGAGATTGGCAGTGCCAGCAGAGCAGAAAACAATAGGGCGAGTGCTGTCTGACTGAATAATTTCATACAGATCCTTCTTTCGTGTGTATTTTATAGTTTGTATCTGCGCTTTTTCCGGACCAGGGTTGATAAATCAATACCCAGTTGACGAGCTGTGGTTTTTAGGTCATGAAATTCGGCCAGAGCTTTGCTGATGAGTTCGCGCTCGGCGCTGGCAACGCATTCCTTCAAATCATAAGAACTGCTACTTTCTGGCAATACAGGATTGTGCAAGAGGGCAGACTGGACGACATAGCCAGGCAGCGCCGAATCCTCGATTTGGTCGCCGGAAGTCATGACCACCAGGTTTTCGATGATGTTGCGCAGCTCGCGCACATTGCCAGGCCAACTGTAGTTGACCAGCATTGCAACGGCAGCGGCGGAAAGAGTCTTGTTGGCATGGAATTTTTGATTCATCACCGATAAAAAGTGAAACAACAGCGGGACGATATCTTCCCTGCGTTCTCGCAGCGGCGGAATGAATATCGGAATGACATTCAACCGATAATAGAGGTCAGTCCGGAATTTGCCCTGCGCCAGGGATGCGCCGAGGTTCGTGTTAGTTGCTGCGATGATACGGGCATTGGTGTCGATTTGACTGGTGCCGCCAAGGTGGCGGATTTTCCCCGAATGAAGCGTGTCCAGCAATTTGACTTGCAATGCCAGCGGCATTTCACCGATTTCGTCCAAAAATAGCGTGCCGTTATTGGCGAGTTCAAACAACCCGGCCTTGCCTTTGGCTAAAGCGCCGGTAAAAGCCCCCGGTTCATAGCCGAACAATTCAGATTCAAGCAGGTTTTCCGGGATTGCGCTGCAATTCAACTGGATGAATGGCCGATTTTCATGGATATCCCAACATTCATGGATGTAGCGGGCCAACATATCCTTGCCGACGCCCGATTCACCCTGGATCAGAACAGG
>CAZYJK010000104.1:0-6948 GCA_964647865.1 uncultured Veillonellaceae bacterium
ACCGTATCCCCTGCATCGACCAGGCGGTCCAGCACTTCCAGCAGCCGGTGCACGTCAGCCATGTGCAGACCGGTGGTCGGTTCGTCGAGAATGTACAGCGTCTTGCCGGTGCTGCGGCGGGCCAGCTCGGTCGACAGTTTGACCCGCTGCGCTTCGCCGCCGGACAGCGTCGTCGCCGGCTGGCCAAGCTTGATATAACCCAGACCCACGTCATGCAGCACCTGGAGTTTGCGCTGCAATTTCGGCAGGTTGGCAAAGAACTCCAGTGCTTCGTCCACCACCATATCAAGCACCTGAGCAATGTTTTTCCCCTTGTAATGCACATCCAGCGTTTCCCGGTTGTACCGGGCGCCTTTGCAGACCTCGCAGGGCACATACACATCCGGCAAAAAATGCATCTCGATCTTGATAATGCCATCACCCCGGCAGGATTCGCAACGGCCGCCCTTGACATTGAAGCTGAACCGACCGGGTTTGTAGCCGCGTAGCTTCGCCTCCGGCGTCTGGCTGAACAGTTCGCGCACCGAATCGAACAGGCCGGTGTAGGTCGCCGGATTGGAGCGCGGCGTGCGACCGATCGGCGATTGGTCGATATCGATGATCTTGTCGATATATTGCGCGCCGCGAATCTCCCGGTGCGCTCCCGGTCGGGTCCGTCCGCCGTAAATCTTCTGCGCCAGCGCTTTATAAAGAATTTCATTGACCAACGTGCTCTTGCCGGAACCGGAAACCCCGGTCACCGCCGTAAACACGCCCAGCGGAAACCGCACATCGATGCCGGCCAGATTGTTTTCCGCCGCCCCCAGGACTTCCACCCATTTTCCATTGGGCGCGCGCCGCTTTTCCGGCACCGGAATCACTAATTTCCCGGACAGGTACTGGCCGGTAATCGACTCAGCACAGGCCTGGATATCATCGACCGTTCCCTGCGCCACCACATGTCCGCCATGCACCCCGGCCCCCGGTCCGATATCGATGATGTGATCGGCGCTGAACATGGTTTCTTCGTCATGCTCGACCACCAGCAGGGTATTGCCCAGATCACGCAGTCGTTGCAGCGCATCCAGCAGTTTCCGGTTATCGCGTTGATGCAGGCCGATACTCGGTTCATCCAGAATATACAGTACACCGACCAGCCCCGAACCGATCTGCGTCGCCAGGCGGATCCGCTGCGCCTCGCCGCCGGA
Source organism: uncultured Veillonellaceae bacterium (assembly GCA_964647865.1). Taxonomy (GTDB): domain Bacteria; phylum Bacillota; class Negativicutes; order UBA1444; family UBA1444; genus UBA1444. The sequence goes on from CAZYJK010000104.1 coordinate 1,188, forward strand.
CAACGTACCGGCCGCCCGGTCCAACGACAGGTAATCCAGTCCGACATTGATCAAGAAGCCGAGCCGGGCGTCGATTTCCTTGCGGATCTGCACGGCAATCGCCTTTTCCCGCTCCGACAGCTGTAGTTGCTGAAAAAACGCCTGGCTTTCGCCCACCGTCAGATGGGTGACTTCCTGGATGTTCTTGCCGCCGACTTTCACCGCCAGCGACTCTTTTTTCAGCCGGGCGCCGTGGCAGACCGGACAGGGTTTAGAGGTCATATAGCGTTCGATATCTTCCCGCATCGAGTCAGAGGTCGACTCGCGATGCCGCCGGGCCAGCATCGGCAGTACTCCTTCATAGGAGGTGAAGTGCGTCTTGACTTCGCCGAACAGGTTTTCATACTCAAACGAAAGCCGCTCTCCCTCTGAGCCGCTCAGGATCAATTCACGGATTTCATCCGGCAAAGCGTTCCACACCGTATCCAGCGAATAACCGCGCTTTTCCAGCAGCACTTTCAGTTGGCACATGAAAAAGGAGCCTGGATTGCTGGACACGGCGACAATCGCACCGTCCGAAATAGCTTTGGTTCCGTCAGGCACGACCATTTCCGGGTCAATCTCCAGATTGACGCCCAGACCGGTGCAGGCCGCGCAAGCCCCATAAGGCGTATTGAACGAAAACATGCGCGGCGCGATTTCCGGCAGACTGATCCCGCAATCGATGCAGGCGAAATTTTCGCTGAACGTCAGTTCCTGCGCGCCGTTCACATCGACGTTGACCAGGCCTTCACCCAGTTTCAGCGCCGTTTCCAGCGATTCAGCCAGACGGCGGGCTGCGTTTTCCTTTACGACGACCCGGTCGATTACGACTTCCAGCGTATGCTTCCTGTTCTTATCGAGTTTGATCTCTTCGCTCAGCTCACGCAGTTCGCCATCGACGCGCACCCGCACGTAGCCATCCTTGCGGATTTCATCGAGCAGTTTGGTGTGTTCGCCTTTCTTGCCGCGAATCACCGGCGCCAACAGCGTCAGTTTCGCCCCTTCGCCCTGGTTCATCAACGCATCCACCATCTGCTGCACCGTTTGCTGGGTGATCGGCTCGCCGCACTCGGGGCAGTGAGGTCTACCGGCCCGGGCATAGAGCAGTCGCAGATAATCATAGATTTCGGTCACTGTCCCCACAGTGGAACGCGGGTTGCGGCTGGTCGTCTTCTGGTCGATCGAAATGGCCGGCGACAACCCTTCGATATAATCGACATCCGGTTTGTCCATCTGGCCGAGAAACTGGCGGGCATAGGCAGACAATGATTCTACGTAGCGCCGCTGCCCTTCGGCATAAATCGTATCAAACGCCAATGATGACTTGCCGGAGCCGGACAGTCCGGTCAGCACCACCAGTTTGTCGCGGGGAATCTCCAGATCGATGTTTTTCAGGTTATGTTGGCGTGCGCCTTTGATAATAAGTCTATCTTTCATTTCAAGAATTAGATCCTTTCCTCTGTTCAGATTTTCTCTGAAACTTGCATTATCAATATTTTACTAGATAATAGTTTTTATCGCAAAGAGGATGAGTCTTTCGCAAATAGTTTCGAACGTATGTTTGTTTAAAGTATAGCGGATTTGCTGGTTGCTGTAAACAAAAAAATTGGGGACAGTCCCCAATTTCTCATTTACGGCTATGCTCTCTCAGTTCGAAGATCATATCGCGCAGTTCTGCCGCCCGCTCAAATTCGAGATTCTTGGCGGCGGTTCGCATGTCTTTCTCCAGTTTGGCCACCAACGCCAAAGTTTCCTTTTTACTGAGTTTTTTCAGTTGCTTGGCCTCGTAAGGTACGGGGCTCTCGGCCACCTTGGTCGTCTGGATCAAATCGCGGACTTTCTTCTGGATACTGGTCGGCGTGATGCCATGCGCCAGATTGTAAGCCTCCTGCACCGACCGCCGACGATCAGTCTCGTCGATGGCCCGTTGCATCGAATTGGTGATGCGGTCGGCATACATGATGACCTTGCCGTGGACATTGCGCGCCGCCCGGCCGATGGTCTGGATCAGCGACGTATCCGAGCGCAGGAACCCTTCCTTGTCGGCGTCAAGAATACCGATCAGCGAGACTTCCGGCAGATCGAGACCTTCCCGCAGCAGGTTGATGCCGACCAGTACGTCAAAGTCGCCGGAGCGCAGGCCGCGAATGATTTCAGCCCGCTCGATCGTCTCCACTTCCGAATGCAGATACTTTACGCGGATGCCGGACTCGCGGAAGTAATTGGTCAGATTCTCGGCCATTTTCTTGGTCAGCGTCGTCACCAGCACGCGCTCATTTGCTTCGGTCCGGCCGTGAATCTCACTCATCAGGTCATCGATCTGACCGGCAACCGGTCGGATCTCCACCACCGGATCGACCAGGCCGGTCGGTCGGATGATCTGCTGCGCCACCTGCGTCGCCGAATTGAGTTCATAAGCGGCGGGAGTCGCCGACACATAAACGATCTGCTTGATCCGTTGTTCGAACTCTTCAAATTGCAATGGCCGGTTATCCAGCGCCGACGGCAACCGGAAACCGAAATCCACCAGCGATTGTTTGCGTGAACGGTCGCCATTGTACATCGCATGAATCTGTGGCATCGTCACATGCGATTCGTCAATTACGATCAAAAAATCTTCCGGGAAATAATCCACCAGGGTAAACGGCGATTCGCCCGGCGCCCGTCCCGTAAGATGGCGCGAGTAATTCTCGATGCCGGAACAGTAGCCCATCTCTTGCATCATTTCCAAGTCGTAGCGGGTCCGTTGTTCGATGCGCTGCGCTTCCAGCAGACGGTCTTCCCGTTTGAAACGGGCCAGCTGCTCATCCAGTTCTGCTTCAATATCATGAGCCGCCCGCAGCAGATTTTCCCGCGAGGTGACAAAGTGAGAGGCCGGATAAATCGCGATATGTTTGCGTTCGGACAGGATTTCACCAGTCACGCTGTCGATTTCCTGAATCTTTTCGATTTCATCGCCAAACAAAGAAATCCGGATCACCTTTTCATTGGCGCCGGCCGGATAGACTTCGATCACGTCGCCGCGCACCCGGAACTTGCCGCGAGTGAACGCCACGTCATTGCGATCATACTGGATTTCGATCAGTTTGCGCAGGATGTCGTCCCTCTCGCGAATCTGCCCCTGCCGCAGCGACAACACCATACCGCGGTATTCGTCCGGCGAGCCGAGGCCATAGATGCAGGACACGCTGGCCACGATAATCACGTCGCGCCGTTCAAACAAGGAACTGGTTGCCGAGTGACGCAACTTGTCAATCTCGTCGTTGATTGAAGAATCTTTCTCGATATAGGTATCGGAAGCCGCCACATACGCTTCCGGTTGGTAATAATCATAGTAACTGACGAAGTACTCCACCGCATTCTGCGGGAAGAACTCCTTGAATTCGCTGGCTAACTGCGCAGCCAGCGTTTTATTGTGGGCAATCACCAGTGTCGGCTTTTGCACGGCCTCGATCACTTTAGCCATTGTAAAGGTCTTGCCTGTGCCGGTCGCGCCGAGCAGCACCTGGGCCCTGTCGCCCCGCCGAATGCCTTCCGTCAGTTTCGCGATCGCCTCCGGTTGGTCGCCTAGCGGCACGAACGGCGCTTCTACCTTGAACTCCGGCATCAGCGTTCTCTCCTCAAATAGCGCCGGATTCTCTGGAACAACCTGGCCAGCGGCCCCTCTGATCCGGTCTGCATTGTTACATAATAAGTTTCGTGACCTTCCGGCACAAGAATAATCCCCAGTTGCCGCGGTCCGGGCGGAAACCGCCCAGGCAACCTGATCACAGCGCCATCCCGCAGCACCAACGTTTCAAATAACGGCGGCGCCCAATCGATCGCGTAGGCCAGTGCGCCGCCGCGGTCCGTCGGCATCTCGGCCAACTCAAGCAGGATGTCGCCGCTGCGCAGACCCATTTCGCGGGCGATCCCGCCGTCGATCGTGTCGAGTACCATCACGCCCTGCACCGGCGGCACGTAACGCGGCGGGCCGGACAACTCGCTGCGGCTGTCGCGCCGCACCAGATATTCATGCCCCAGCGGCGACAACAACGCCGCCGGCAATTTCAACCAGGCAAACTTCGCAGCCAAAAGCGCCATCGCCAACAGGCTGAGGCTGTACAGCGCCAGCGAAACCGCCGACTGCCGCCGCCGCTGCTCCGGTGTGCTGGAAATCGCCACATCCGAATAACCGAGCGCCGCCACCACCGGCATCATCACATAGACCCATTCCGAGCCGACCGGCGGATCGATCCCCAGCGGCAACAACGGCCACCAGTCCGGCGTATGGAAAACGCCCTCCGGCAAAGCGCCGCTCTGCATCGCCACCGTGCCCAAAACAACAAGGGGGAGCGGCCAGAAGTTCTGCAGATTGAATCCGCCGACCAGCCGTTCCCCATGCTTGATAATCACCGGTGTCGCTCCGTAGCGCCGGCTGATCGCAATCAATACGCTTTCCGTCACATGCAGCGCCGCCACCAGCGCCAGCACCTGCGGCACATCGACGTTGGGCCAGCCAAACAGGGCGTTGCTGATCGCCACCAGCCCGCCGGCATAGGCAAAACAGAGGAACCGCATATTGATCAGCGCCAGCGTGATCGCCAGCGGCCAGATATACTGGAACCCCATCCGTTCGATGTTGACGCCGACCAAAGTCAGCACCACGCTGCCCATCACGCCGCCGAATGTTCCGTAGATGAATGCCCAGAACACCTGTCTTGTCAGCGGCGGTCCCGCCACACCGAACATTGCCAGTTGGTTGCGCTGCATCTGCCGATACTGGAACGCCACGATCGCCATCACGATCCAAAACAGCGGCTCCACCAGCACCGTCAGCATCGTCAGCACCAACAGCTGAAAAAGTTCGAGCCAAGGTGTCGTCATTACAGTTTTCCCTTGAGCAGAGTGATCGCCGCCTCCAGCTGCAGGTCGGCCGGTTGGTCAGGACCGGGTGGTTGACCGTTGACGCCGTTCATCGGCAGACGCCCCGGCCGGTTTGCCGCATCGGCCTTCGGTTCGGGGTTCTCCACTTTTAGGTCCGGTTCAATGCCGATTCCGTTGATGAATCGGTCCTTCGGCGTGGCATATTTGGCGATCGTCAGTTTGATCGCCGTATCGTTGGTCAGTTTCAAAATCGATTGGACAGAACCTTTGCCAAACGTCTTCACGCCGATCAAAGTCCCGGCGGCGGTATCCTGCACCGCTCCGGCCACGATTTCCGAAGCGCTGGCGCTACCACCGTTGATCAGGACAGCCAGCGGATATTTCACTTTATCCAGATTCGAACGATGCACCTCGGTTTGCCCGTCGCGCGTAACCACCGAAACCACAGTTCCTTTGGGAACAATCTTATTGGAAACCTTGACGCTCGAGTCAAGCAAACCGCCCGGATTGTCGCGCAGATCAAGGATCGTCGCCTTCATCCCCTGCGCTTCCAGCGCTTCGTACTGCTTGTAGAACTCGGCGGCGGTCTTTTCGTTGAACATCGATAAGCGGATCAGGCCGATCTTGTCCGGCAACATTTTGCTGGACACCGTCTTGATCTCGATGTTGGCCCTGGTCAGCTTATAATCCTTCACCGTCTCGGCCCGTTTGAGCGTCAGCGTCACCTCGGTGCCTTCCTTGCCGCGGATCTTGCTGACCGCCTCGTCCAGCGCCATATCCTTGGTATCCTTGCCGTCGATCTTCACGATCTGGTCGCCGCTGCGGATCCCTGCCTTGTCGCTCGGCGTTCCCTCGATCGGTGAAACCACGGTCA
>CAZYJK010000105.1:0-4129 GCA_964647865.1 uncultured Veillonellaceae bacterium
AGGCAAGAGCGGGGCCGGAAAAACTGGCGCTGTGGAACAGACCCAAGCGGTGAAACCGGTGAAAGAGGAAAGAAAAGCAATCAACTTCAAACTGAACGATCTGAACGGAAAAGTTCATTCATTGTCGGACTATCGTGGCAAGAAAGTATACATCGAATACTGGGCTAGTTGGTGTCCGGTCTGCATAAAGGGGATCGGCGAGTTTGAAACGTTGGTCAGGTCCTATGAAAAATCGAGCGATGTCATCGTTCTGTCGATGGTCGCTCCCGGAGCGTTCGGTGAAAAGTCTTCGGCTGATTTTGCCAGCTGGTTTGCAGATCGCGGCTACAACTTTCCGGTATTACTCGACGAAGGCGGGTTGATGGCCAGGCAGTTTGGCGTGCGAGCATTTCCAACCTCCCTCTATATCGATTCGGATGGAGTTCTTGTCACGGCGGTTCCCGGGCAGTATCCCAATGATAGCATCAAGGCGAAGATTGGAACCATGAAGTAGCGGTATTGTTGAAGAGGAGGATGGCTGGTGAAAAAAACGTTGGTCGTTGTTTTGACGGGACTGATCATCATAACAATAATGGCAGCAGTCAGTGGCTGCGGAAAGGGGTTAACCATGAATACAAACAATGTTGAAAACAAAGCGAAAACTGTCGATAGGCCGGTGCAACCGCCGCTTGCAGCGGGCCACCGGGAGATATGGCTTGCAGGAGGCTGCTTTTGGGGGGTGGAGGCGTATCTGGACAAGCTGGACGGAGTCGTCTACGCCGACGTGGGGTATGCTAACGGCAACACCGAAAATCCTACCTATGAGCAGGTTTGTTACAGCAATACCGGACATGCCGAGGCGGTGTACGTGCAATATGATCCGCAGCGCATCCAACTTGCCACGCTACTCACCTATTTCTTTAAAGTGGTCGACCCGACAAGCCTGAACCGGCAGGGCAACGATCGCGGCATACAGTACCGCAGCGGCATCTATTACAAGGATCCTGCCGATAAAGCGACGATTGAACAGGTAGTTGCCGGCGAGCAAAAAAAATACTCGGCCAAGATTGTTACCGAAGTCGTTCCGCTTCGCAACTACTATGTCGCAGAAACCTACCATCAGAAATACCTGGTCAAAAACCCGAACGGCTATTGTCACATCGATTTGAAAAGCTTGGATAAGGATCCGATGAATAAAGAAAATGTGAAAGCAAAGTCAGATAAGCAGCATGAAAGCGCGGTTACCAAGACCTACCAAAAACCTTCGCCTGAAGAAATTAAAAAGAAATTGACCGACCTCCAGTATCAGGTGACACAGAAAGATGGGACAGAATCCCCCTTTAACAATGAATATTGGAACAATCATGAGGCGGGAATCTATGTTGATGTGGTTACAGGCGAACCGTTGTTCAGTTCGAGCGACAAATTTGATTCCGGCACCGGCTGGCCCAGTTATACCCGACCGATAGCGCCTGAGGCGGTAACAGTCCGTACGGATAAGAAACTGTTCATGGAACGGGTGGAAGTGAGAAGCCGCGTCGGTGACAGCCACCTTGGTCATGTGTTCAATGACGGGCCGGTGGACAAGGGCGGCTTGCGCTACTGTATGAATAGCGCGTCGCTGCGATTCGTGCCGTTGGCAAAAATGGCGGAACAGGGTTATGCTGAACTCATCCCACTGGTGAAGTAGAAAATTCTGCAATGGCTGTCGGGTTGAATAATATGCTATAATTGACCAAAACATTATCGCGCAGGAGGCAATGAATCAAGCATGACAGTCAAACATGACGAACTGGTCCTGGTCATCGATTTCGGTGCGCAGTACAGCCAGCTGATCGCCCGCCGGGTCCGGGAATGCGGCGTGTACAGCGAAATCATACCTTATCACGCATCACTGGCGGAGATTGCCGCCAAAAAACCGAAAGGGATCATTTTTTCCGGCGGACCGAACAGCGTCTACGGCGAAAAAGCGCCGCACAGCGACCCGGGGATCTATTCACTGGGGGTTCCCGTTTTGGGGATTTGTTACGGCATGCAGTTGATGGCGCTGCAACTCGGCGGCGAGGTGGCGCGGTCTGAAGCTCGCGAATACGGACATGCGGACTTGAACCACGATGTGGAAGCGGCTTTGTTCAAAGGGATCGCTGCCCCGACACCGGTTTGGATGAGCCATGGCGATTCGATCGTGCGTCCGCCGGCTGGATTCGTCGTATCGGCTAATACCTCCAACACGCCGACGGCGGCGATGTCCAACGATGCGCTCAAATTATATGGTGTGCAGTTCCACCCGGAAGTGGTCCATACCCGCGAGGGGACGCCGCTGCTAAAGAATTTCCTGTTCAACATCTGTGGCTGCAGGGGCGACTGGAACATGGGCTCGTTCGTCGATATGGCTGTGGCAAAAATCCGTGAACAGGTCGGCGACAAGAAAGTATTGTGCGGACTGTCCGGCGGCGTCGATTCTTCGGTGGCTGCGGTGCTGGTCCACCGGGCTGTTGGCGATCAGCTGACCTGTGTTTTCGTCGATCACGGCTTCATGCGCAAGGATGAAGCAAAACAAGTGGTGCATACTTTCCGCGACGAGTTTCATATCAACCTGGTGCACGTCGATGCGTCAGAGCGTTTTATGAATCGGGTGGCCGGCGTGACTGAACCGGAAAGCAAACGCAAGATCATCGGCGAGGAATTCATCCGGGTGTTTGAAAGCGAAGCTGAGAAGATTGGCGCTTCCGACTTCCTGGTACAGGGGACTTTGTATCCGGACGTGATCGAAAGCGGCACTTCGACGGCGGCGGTGATCAAGAGCCACCACAATGTCGGCGGTTTGCCGGAAGACATGAAATTTGCCCTGATCGAGCCGCTGCGGGAGTTGTTTAAGGATGAAGTCCGCTTGCTGGGAGCCGAACTGGGGTTGTCGGAAGAAATCGTCCAGCGGCAGCCATTTCCCGGCCCGGGTCTGGCGATTCGCATCATCGGCGAAATCACCGAAGATCGCCTGAACATTCTGCGGGAAGCTGACGCGATTGTGCGGGAAGAGATCCGCAATGCCGGGCTGCACCGCAAGATCTGGCAATCGTTTGCCGTGCTACCGGCGATCAAGAGTGTCGGGGTCATGGGCGATGAACGGACCTATGCCTATACGATCGGCATCCGGGCGGTGGAAAGCGAGGATGGCATGACGGCCGACTGGTCGCGCATGCCTTACGAAGTTTTGGATAAAATGTCACGCAGGATCGTCAACGAGGTCAAAGGAGTCAACCGGATCGTCTATGATGTGACGTCGAAACCTCCCTCGACGATTGAGTGGGAATAAAATACCGAACGATTATTATTAAAATTTAATTAAAGTTCATATTTCGGGTTGACATGGTTTTCGGCTCACTGATACAATGGTAATGCAATCATTACCGCCGTATGTTTTTGAGCTGTCTCAAAAGTCTTACGTGCGAAAGTGCGCCTAGGGTTCCGCACGGCCGACGTTGCCCGTGCCGTTCAGATTTGAACGGGTGAATGTTGGTGTGGCTGTGACCAAGTGGCGCAGGCGCTTGCGCGCTACACCGAGGGGACAAAAGCCCGGGCGGGGAGGTTTCGCTGATTTAGTTACGCGAAGCTCCCCGCTCGTTTTTTTATCGCTAAAAATATTGAAGGAGGGTCGGTTGTGAAGGTTGCCGTTATCATGGGAAGCGATTCTGATTGGGATGTCATGGCCCCGGCAGTGGAAGTGTTGAAAGAATTTGCGATTGAGTACGAAGTGGTCGTGGCCTCGGCCCACCGGACACCGGGCAAAGTGCATGAGTTTGCCGAAGGGGCGGCCGGGCGCGGCGTGGGCGTGATCATTGCGGCAGCCGGTGCGGCGGCTCACCTGCCGGGTGTGGTGGCGGCCTATACGACGCTGCCGGTCATCGGCGTGCCGGTGAACAGCACGTCGCTCGGCGGCATGGACGCCCTACTCAGCATCGCGCAGATGCCGGCCGGGATTCCAGTGGCCTGCATGGCGATCAACGGGGCGAAAAACGCAGGATTGTTCGCGGCGCAGATCCTGTCTACTTCTTCGCCGAGTTTGCAGCGAAAATTCCGTGCTTACCGCAAGACGATGGCCGAACAGGTCGAGAAAAAAGCGCAGAAACTGGCGGCAAAATTAGAAGGATAG
>CAZYJK010000105.1:4229-6940 GCA_964647865.1 uncultured Veillonellaceae bacterium
AACGAAATTTTGGAGGATGACAACATGGAAGAGAAACAGTTGTACGAAGGCAAAGCCAAGAAGGTGTTCGCCACGGCGAATCCCGATGAATATCGCGTATATTTCAAGGACGACGCCACGGCATTCGATGGAACCAAACGCGGCACCATCATCAACAAAGGCATCATCAACAACAAGGTGTCGGCCTTCTTCTTCAAGCTGCTGGCCGAGCATGGTATTCCCCATCATTTCATCAAACTGATCAGCGATCGTGAGATGATCGTTAAAACCCTGAAAATCCTTCAGGTCGAAGTAGTGGTGCGCAATGTGGCGGCAGGCAGCCTGGCCAAACGGATCGGCTGGGAAGAAGGAACCAAGATGCCGACGCCGGTGCTGGAGTTATACTACAAGAACGACGAATTGCATGACCCGATGATCAACGAATACCACATTCAGGCGATGGGCTTGGCCACGCCGGAGCAGCTCAGCGAAATCAAAGCCTATGCGCTGAAAATCAATGAGATTCTGTCCGCATACCTGAAGACCAAAAACGTCGAACTGATCGATTTCAAACTGGAATTTGGCGTGCACAAAGGCCAGGTCATTCTTGGCGACGAGATTTCGCCGGACACATGCCGACTGTGGGATAGCGAAACCAAACAAAAGCTGGACAAAGACCGTTTCCGCCGCGACCTCGGCAATGTGGAAGACGCCTACCGCGAAGTGCTGAAGCGGTTGACCGGCGAGGTCATGTAAACTGATGAACGACGATAAACTGCATGAAGAATGCGGGATTTTCGGCATCTATGCACCGGGCGTCGATGTAGCGCTCAATACCTACTGGGGTCTGTACGCGCTGCAGCACCGGGGCCAGGAAAGCGCCGGCATCTGCGTGGCCAATGGCTATGCAATGGATATCCGACGCGGCATGGGGCTGGTCAACGAAGTGTTTCGCGACTCACTGCCGGAAATGCCGGGCCATATCGCAATCGGCCATGTCCGCTATTCCACCACCGGTTCCAGCCTGGCGGCGAATATCCAGCCGCTATTGGTCTCCTATGCCGGCGGTCGCATCGCTATGGCGCACAATGGCAACCTGACCAATGCTCCGCTGCTACGCAAAAAACTGGAACAGGGCGGCAGCGTATTTCAGACGACAGTCGACAGTGAAGTCATCGTCAATCTGATTGCCCGCTCGAAAAAGAAAAATGTCGAAGACCGGATTGTCGAAAGCATGAATCAGGTCGAAGGCGCCTACTGCCTGGTGATCATGACCGAAGACCGTTTGATTGGCCTACGCGACCCGAACGGCTTCCGTCCGCTGTGCCTGGGACGGATGCCGGACGGCGGCTGGGTATTTGCCTCGGAGTCCTGTGCGCTCGACGCGGTCGGTGCGATGATGATCCGCGATGTCGAGCCCGGCGAGATGCTGATCGTCGATGGAAAAGAACTGCGCTCGCGGCGGTTGGTGGCAGAGAAACGACCGCCGGCGCTATGCGTGTTCGAATATATCTACTTTGCCCGTCCGGACAGCGTGATCGACGGACAGAGCGTGCATCTGGCCCGCTTGGCGATGGGACGACAGTTGGCGATTGAAAGTGGCCTGAAGGCCGACATTGTGATTTCGGTGCCGGATTCCGGAACGACTGCCGCGCATGGCTTCAGCTCCCAGTCCGGGATTCCGTTTGCCGAGGGGTTGATAAAAAACCGTTATATCGGACGGACTTTTATTCAACCAGAGCAGAAAAAACGCGACGCCGGCGTACGGATCAAACTGAATGCGGTGGCGCCGGCAGTGGCCGGAAAAACTGTCATTATGGTCGACGATTCGATCGTTCGCGGTACGACCAGTGGCCGGATCGTCCGGATGCTGCGCGATGCCGGTGCGAAAAAAATCCACATGTGCGTCAGCTCGCCGCCGATTGTTTATCCCTGTTATTACGGCATTGATACCACGGCCCGTAAGGAACTGATCGCCAGTTCCAAGACGATTGAGCAAATTCGCCGTTACATCGGCGCCGATTCACTGTTTTATCTGTCGTTGGAAGGGCTGCACAAGGCTGTGACGCAAGTGGCGCTGGGGGGGCTATGCTCGGCCTGTTTCCACGGTGAATACCCGACGGAAGTCGCCTGCGCCAAAGAATTGGAAGGCTCAAAATTTGTCTTTGAAGAAACGGCTTGCGCCATGGGGCAAAAACCGAAAGGGAGGAAACGCCCGTGAACGAGAAACAACCGGAGCAGGGGCTGAGCTATCGTGATGCCGGGGTGGACATCGACGCGGGAAATCGTTCGGTCGACCTGATGAAAGCGCATGTCCGGGCCACCTTCCGCAAGGAAGTGTTGTCAGACATTGGCGGCTTTGGCGGGCTATTCGCTCTGGATATGAAAAAATACGCCGAACCGGTGCTGGTTTCCGGCACGGACGGCGTGGGAACGAAACTGAAACTGGCGTTCATGATGGACCGGCACGATACTATCGGTCAGGATGCGGTGGCGATGTGCGTCAACGACATTCTGGTGCAGGGTGCGGAGCCGCTGTTCTTCCTTGACTATCTGGCGGTCGGCAAACTGGAACCGGAAAAAGTCGCCAATATCGTCAGTGGCGTGGCCAGGGCCTGCAAAGAGTCCGGTTGCTCCCTAATCGGCGGCGAGACGGCCGAGATGGCCGGTTTTTATCCGGATGGCGAATATGATGTGGCTGGGTTTGCTGTCGGCGTGGCTGAGAAATCCCG
>CAZYJK010000106.1:0-6931 GCA_964647865.1 uncultured Veillonellaceae bacterium
GTCCCGGCGACTTTTTGCTTAAACGCCGCAGTTGCGGCAAAATCCGCGCCGAAATGCATCGGCACCAGCAGCTTCGGCTGCATTTTTTTTGCAAAGTACTCGGCGCCCAACGCATAATTTTCTTCCAGCCGGCGATCTACCGGAAAAAACGCGATATCCAGCGGCTGTTTCGGCAGCAAATCCATTTCCTCAAAAAAATAACGATCGGCATAGTCGCGCTCTGCTTGAGTTTCACCGCTCCAGTGCCACCAGTTCAGGTCACCGGCATGAAAAATCGCCAGTCCATCCACGTCAAGCCAAAACGAAATCCCTGCGTCGGTCGAACCGAATGAGCGCACAACCAACTCGCCATCCCGCCACTGTTCGTACGGATTCATAAACTGGCATTTCTGCCTGCCGTCCTTAACCCGAATATCACTGCTCAAGACATATTGGATTGCCGGATTCGCTTCGGCCCATTTTAGAATCGCCGCATCAAAATGATCACCATGGCTGTGCGAAGCAAACACATAGATATTTTCTTTCGTCCGCAAAAACTCTGCGGTGATCTGCGGCGTGCGGTCCATCGACGGACAATAGTCGAACAGAAAAAAATGCCGCGCCGTTTCCACAGAAAAACCGCTGTGTACCAAGTAGGTGATTCTTGCCTGACCCGTTTGCATCCGATTCACTCCTCGTCATTTTTCATCGCATTTACCGCGTCTGTCGCGGCACGGCAACGATATATACGTTGCGGGTGATTTGGCCGGGGTTCAGATACTGGGCGTCAAACCACATGTCGCGGAACCGCCAGGCATTGAAGGACGATATGCCGTCGGGATTGTTGGGATTGGCCCAGCGGGAAGCCGGATCGGCGAAAAAAATCGTGTCCGGGCCTTTGCTCGGCGACTCATAAGCAGCATGATAGCCGGTCGCCACCACCCAATGACCGCCCCAGTCAATCCATTCCACCAGAACCGGGATTCCTTTGTTCAGATAACTGCGCAAAAGTTCCAGCGATCCGTCGTGTCCGCTAGCGACGGCAAACCCGTTGCGTTCCAGCCAGTTCACAATCTCTGCCGTCGTAGTCCCCGGCTGCGGCGACTTCAAGTCCCGCGTTCCCATTTCCCGGGCAATCCGCATTTCCGTCTCGGAAGTCAATTCCTTTTGCTGCAGTAGCTTGTACCAGTGCAGCAGCGACATCACTGCCGCCGGAGCGCAGGTGTAGTCAGTCGTTTGCTGATACCCCTTCACGCCAAGCGAAACATACCAAAGATTCGGTTTCATCTCGTAATAGTTGGCGGCGGATACCGAGCTGGGCGGCGGCGCAGCGAAAGCCGTATTGCCTGCGAGCAATACCAATAGTGATATCGTTGCCGCAAAAGCTTTAATGACCTTGCTATTGCTTTGCATCATGACACTCAGGCTCGCTCTGCAAACGATCTCGCTTTGCAATAAAATAATATGACATAACAATACTACTCTCCGATGACAAAGCTGCGCATTGAGATCGACCCGTTCTGGATGTCGCTGCAGCAAAAGCGAAGTTCTTCCGACGGCTCCTGCAATGCCACGGCATAAAGCATCGGCAGATAATGTTCATCGGTGGGAATTGCCAAACGGTTGTCCGGCAAGGCATCAAACTCCATCAATTGTTGGTGCTCCCGCTTGAGCAACAGCTCTTCCATCACTTTGTCAAAGCGTTCCGCCCAGTCATATGTCTCTCCGTACATCGAATCAAAGTTGATCCGCGACAAATTATGCACCAAGTTGCCGCTGCCCATGATGAGCACCCCTTCCTGCCGCAAGCGGGCCAGGCTCCGTCCCAGCGCGTAATGTTTCGCCGAGGAAATAGTGACATCCAGGCTCAATTCCAGAACCGGAATCTCGGCTGCCGGATACATATGCTTCAGCACCGCCCAGGCCGCATGGTCGATTCCCCGCGTGCCGTCCGGCAATATACGATTTTGGCTTACCTGCCTGACCCGCTCGGCAATAGAGGGTGAACCAGCAGTTTCATATTTCACCCGGTACAGCGCCGGCGGAAAACCGAAAAAATCATAAATCGTCGGCGGATTGGCAGCAGCCGTGACAAAACTCCCCCTAGTCTGCCAGTGGGCGGAAATGACCAGCACCGCCGCCGGCCTTGGCAAGGTGCGGCCAAGGTCCTGAATGCTACGGGTGTAGGTATTGTCAGCAATAATGTTCATCGGTGACCCGTGACCAACGAACAGGACTGGCATCTGCATGAACAAAACCTCTTTTCTTTGTTGACTCAGCTACATCAGGCGATATTCAACACAAAACTCGCCAGCGCGGCATTGAACTTTTCCGGTTGTTCATAAAACAAAATGTGTCCTGCATCCTCAAATCCGACGAACTGGCTGTCGGGTACCAATCCCGCCAGGTAGCGACATTGCGCCAACCCCTGCTCAGCAATCGGCGAATTGGCGCCAAAAACAATCGTCGGCAATGTGATTGTCGGCAAAACATCGGTATAGTCACGTGTCAGATAATCCGAATAAATCGCTGTCGCAATCCATGGCGGCGTTTTGCGGATTTCCGTCGTCAGCCACAGCAATACGTCTTCACATACCTGTTCGCGAAAGAATACTCTTCTGGCAAAATTAGCAGCGTAACCGGCAGGATCATCCACCATCGCGACAAACCCTGCGTTCATCGCGTCCAGATTAAAGTTTTTCAGCCGGTGTGAATTCCAGTCGGCCGAACTGAGCGGGCTTGAGTTGAAATCAATCAGACCAATCCCTCTTAGCCGACTATCTGCCGAATACTGCTGCCAATAGGCTAACACAACCGGTCCTGCCAACGACCAACCAATCAAGACTGCATCAGTCAATGCGAGATGTTCAATCAGCGCTCGGATGTCACGGGCGTATTGCGGCACGGTATGTCCGGTCAATGTTTTTACCGAGTTGCCATGTCCACGCAGGTCAAGTGTCACTACACGAAATTTTTTGGCGAGTTCCGGTACATTTTTTTGCCAGACTTGCGAAGAACAAGTCCAGCCATGTACAAAAACCAGCGGAGTCCCTTCCCCTTGATCTTCATAATAGAGATTCACTCCCTCCGGTGTCGTGAAATAAGCGCAGCGCTGTTTCATCTTACTCCCCTCTCTCGTACCTCTATTGACTAAGAATCACTTAAATCTCTTGTCTAACCAGGGGATAATAATTTGCGGCAATACTTCGATACTCCCTGTGGCAACATGATCGATCTGCGGTCTGTGTATTTCTTTGGGTCCGGCATACTTCTGCAACAGCTCTTCCGATCCTGCCGGCGGAACCGCCAGATCAGAAGTTCCGTGTATGATCAGCAACGGCGTCCGCAATTTTGCTGCCTCACCGATCGGATCATAATCGTTGGCAAGCAAATCTTTGACAAATTGAGCCTGCAAAGAAAAACCCTTGGCAAAGAAATTGGCAATCGTCTTACCAGCGACCGACTGTGCCCACAACTCAGGCCCCAGGATAATATCCCGGAAGTTTGCGACGGGATAAAGCACCGGCGCAAAAACCACACGACCCGCTATCTTCGGTTCGTTAGTCAAAGCGGTCAGCGCAATCAGACCGCCCATACTATGCCCGTACAGTAGAATCGGCGCCTCGGTAAATTGGAGCTGCTGGGATGCCCAGGCGACCACATTGCGGAGATCGGTTTGCCAGCCGCTGACGATCGTATCGGCAGCAAATTCACCTTCACTGTCCCCCGAGCCGAGAAAATCGAATCGCAATGCGTTATAGCCCGCTTGCGCCAATTTTTTCGTCAGATTCAGCGTCAACTGATTGGCGCCGACTTTGTCGCCGGTAAAACCGTGACAGCAGATAATGAGCGGCGTATCCCGCCGCACCTCCGCCGGTTGATGCAGCATCGCCGATAAACGAAGGCCGCGGCTGGGAATCCAAATATGCTCTTTCATTCGATATTATCCTCCAAGCGATTGTTTGATTAGCATAGTTGTTCGCTGCACTTATCGCGAATTCCTCCGCAGTGGTGGAGGATATTCTTCTCTAAAGACCGAATGTATTTCCATAAGAGAAAACGTCAACCGGGTTGCCCAAAATTGGAGGGATCGCGTTTGTTCGATCAAGATTTTTCTGCGGAATTTTTCCACCTGGCAGTTGACCAGGTTCGCGATGCGATGCTGATCATGAGTCTGGATGGTTCTTTGCGCTACGCCAACCGCGCCGCGATAGATCTGTACGGTTTTGACAAATCCGAGTTATTGAAACTGAATATAAGGCATCTGCGCGACCCGGGCACCTTTGGCGAGCTACCAACACAAATGGCCAAAGCAATGACGCAAGGCATCTTATTTGAATGTACCCATCAAAACAAGAGCGGCGCAACGTTTCACGTCGAAGTCAGTTCCCGGCAAATAGTCATCGAGAACACGCCCTATCTGATCAGCATCGTTCGTGATATCAGCGACCGGCTCAAAACCGAGCAAAACCTTCATTTCAGTCAACAACTGTTTGATTTGTTCCTTGAGTACAGCCCGATTTTCGTCTTTGTCAAAGATGCGCAAATTCGCTCGGTCTATCTGAGTCGCAACTATGAGCAGATGCTGGGAATGCCTTTGACGGAAGTACTGGGAAAAACGATGGATGAGCTGTTTCCCAGCGAAATGGCGAAAAAAATGATCGAGGATGACAAGTCGGTATTACGGGAAGGAAAGCCCTGCGAAGTCGTGGAGGAGTTTGCCGGAAAAACCTTTGTCACCACTAAATTCCCTATTTTTGTCGAGGGAGAGGCAGCTTTTGTCGCTGGATTTACCATGGATATCACGGCACAGAAAAAGATGGAACAAAGCCTGCTAGAAAAAAATCTGCAACTGCAAACCGTGATTCAGATGCTGCCTGATTTGTTTTATTTTAAAGATATGGACCGTCGCTACACGATTGTGAACAAAGCGCTGGAAGACTTTGTCGGATTGCCGGCAGAAGCGATCCTTAGCCGACACAGCGAAGATATCTTGCCGGCGGAGTGGGCGAATCAGATTCGGTCCAGCGATGAAGAAGCCTTTCTGACGGGGTCATTGGTTCGGCAGGAGCAGCAAGTGGAAGGACCTCAGCAACGTTGGCTGGATTCCTTCAAAGTCCCCTTGCGGGATGCGCAGGGAAACATGATCGGAATCATCGGCGGCAGCCGCGACATCACCGAACGCAAACGCAATGAACTGATGTTGGAAGAACGAACCGCCGCATTGGAACAAAGCCTGCTACGATTGCAAAAAGCCTGGCACCAAACGATAGAAGTGCTAGCCTCGACTTCGGAAGCCAAAGATCCCTACACTGCCGGCCATCAAAAACGGGTGATGCAACTGGCCGTGTCAATCGGACGCGAGCTGGAAATGAGCGAAGATGCGCTGACAGGTCTACGAATGGCCGCGATGATCCACGATATCGGCAAAATCAACGTTCCTGGAGAGTTGCTGAGCAAGCCGGGACTATTATCGCCGTTAGAACGGCAACTTATCAATACACACGCCACCGCAGGCTACTCGATTCTCAAAGAACTTGATTTGCCCTGGAATGTCGCCCAAGTTGTCAAACAACATCACGAACGCTGCGACGGGTCCGGCTATCCTGATGGTTTGAAAAAGGACCAGATCAATTTAAGTGCGCGTATTTTGGCGGTAGCCGATGTTGTAGAAGCCATGGCTTCACACCGGCCCTATCGACCTGCCTTGGGCATCGAGAGAGCGTTGGCTGAGATTGAACAGGGAGCCGGCACAGCTTATGACGAAACGGTCGCGGCAACTTGTTTGACGCTTTTCAGGGAAAAAGGATTCGTCTTTGAATAAAATGGTGTTCTCGATGAACGATTCAGCACAAACATGATTCAGTGCAAAAACTATTGACAGGATCTTTTATCCTGCGCTATAATAACATTCGTCGGCAACGTGGGGGTATAGCTCAGCTGGGAGAGCGCTTGAATGGCATTCAAGAGGTCGCCGGTTCGATCCCGACTACCTCCACCACTGAAATCACGGAGCTTCGCAATTTTGCGAAGCTCTTTTTTGTGTTTTCTAAAAATTTTTCTAAAAATATTGCAACTGCTGGTTCCTTCGGGCATTGTATTACTTATTTGCATATTGTTTTACTTTTTTCTATAATGGACTTACAAACAATTGCGAGGTGATTCGTATGCTCGGCTATACTGAAGAAGTAAAGATCGGCCCCAAAAGTCAGATTGTCATCCCTGCCCGCATCCGCAACTCCGTCAACGTCGCCCCCGGTGACATCCTGATCATGACAAGCGACCGCAACGGTCGAATATCCCTGGTCAAAAAACCTCAGCGCTGGGCCACCTCTTCCTGGGGCTGCTGCAAAGGAGCTTGGGGCGAAAAGCCAATGGAATCTCTCAAACAGGAACGCGAATCATGGGAATGAGCGAACTACTGCGCACATATAAGCGCTTCGCCTTGGACACCAACGCCTTCATTGCGGTTTTTGCCGAGGAGCCTAGCGGGGAGAAGGTCCTTCCCTTGATCGAATCCGCAGCAGACAATCGCACCCATGACCTTGTCACTTCGGTGCTCGCCTTCTCCGAATGCGCCGTCAAGCCTTACCGAGACGGCAACTGGGCCGCGCTCGACCAGGTCAAACTGATGTTCCAGATGCCAAACCTGACTGTCTATCCCATAGACGAGGTCGTTGCCGAGGAAGCCGCCCGTATTCGCGCCGTATACAACTGCAAGATGCCGGACGCGATCATTGCCGCGACGGCGATTGTCCAAAATGCCGATGTTTTCATCACGAACGATAAACGCCTCAAAATTATTCGCGAAATTAAAGTAGTTGCTCTTGATGAACTGTAGTCTGCTGTACCAAGCCGACCAGACTGATTTAATCTGGTCGGCTTTCACATTGTCTTCACGCACTCTTCCTGCTGGCTTTATCCTGGCAAGATTATGTGTTTCAATATGGAA
>CAZYJK010000107.1:0-6924 GCA_964647865.1 uncultured Veillonellaceae bacterium
CGGATGGATCGACGGCAGCAGGTGCGAAACATCGCCCATATCGGTCGAACCGCCAAAATGGCCGCTGTCGACCACGCACTCGCCAGGCAGCATGGCCAGGGCGTTGGCGCGGAACACTTCGTTCAGCTCCGGCATGCAGTTCAGCGGCAGGTAGCCGGGAATCGTGCGGATATGAGTTTCGGCGCCGACCGAATCGCCGCCGGCCTTGAAGGCGCGGGTGACTTTGCCGTAGGTTCCTTCGATCGCTTTCATCGTGCGGGCCCGCACGTAAGTTTCCAGCCGTACGTCGGCCGGCACGGTGTTGACCAGGTCGCCGCCTTTGGTGATGATCGGGTGCACTCGCACGATGTCCTGATCGCGGAAGGTCTCGCGCAGCGCATGCACTCCCATCAGGCCGATCATCGCCGCACTCAGGGCGTTGATCCCTTCGTGGGGGGCGCCGGCGGCATGGGCTTCCTTACCGATATACTGGACGGTCATGCCGACGAAGCCGTTACAGGTCTCGCACAGGCCGACCCGACCGGCAGGCGCGTCTTTGTCGGCGTGGATCATCATCGCGATATCGATGTCGTCGAATTCGCCGCGATAGATCAACTCCTGCTTGCCGCCCAGATAACGGATTTTCCCCTGTTCGCGCAACTGCTGGCGGAACGCGATTTCCACATACTCTTCGGCCGGCGTGGCCATGAAGGTGACGTTGCCTGCCAGCGAATCGGCTATGCCGGCCAGTTTCAGTCCGAGCGCCGCACCCAGCATCGCGCCGAGCTGCAGATTGTGGCCGCAGGCGTGCGCCGCACCGGTCTCGGGGTTGGCTGCCGGGCTGTCCGGGCAGATCACGGCGTCCAGCTCGCCGATGACGGCGATGTTGGGGCCGGCAGCGCCGGGCTTCAGCTGGGCTTTGACGCCGGTCAGGGCCAGACCTTGCTGGCAGGAATAGTTCAGGTCGCCGAGGAACTTGCTGACGGCGGCAGCAGTTTTTGTCTCCTTGAAGCCGAGCTCCGGCGTTTTGCCGATCTCCTGCGCCACTTGCACGATTTGCTGGGCATGTTCGTCGATCGCCTGGCAGACCAGGTCTTTAAGTTGCTGTTTGTTCATTTGGCATGTGCCTCCTTACTATAACCTGAGGTATATTTCTTGCGCTTAAAGAGTTTCGCGTCGAAAAAGCGAAAACCCTTTCAACCATCAGAAAAAAGTTCGATTCCATGGCAAAAACAGCCAATTGGCAACAGGCATTTGCAGGAAGATGGCGAATTATCCTTGATGAAAGGTTTTTGAAGATTTCAATGTGAAAAAACTGTTTGCAGGGTTTGACTGCGAAAATAGCCGATTTCCTTAGATTTTCACCGTGTAATTCGCCGACGAAGATGGACTGGATTTTTCGAAAAAATCAGCAAGGATGCTGATTTTAGGCCTCGCAGCGATGGACGGAGCGTTTGAGGCCGTTTGGAAAATCAGGACATCAAGCCGCTCGCGAATTCAGGTGAAAATCGGCGAAAGAGGCTTTTCGTAGCAAATCCTTTGCAAGAAAATCAGAATAATCCCAAGGACTCTTGAATGCACGAAAGAGGTGAAGCTATGAAAATCGTATCGTTTACCTGCTACCAGGTGCCGCCGCGCTGGCTGTTTCTCAAGATTACCACCGACGAGGGAATCGAAGGCTGGGGCGAACCGGTGATCGAAGGGCGGGCCGCCACCGTCAAGGCGGCGGTGGAAGAGCTCGGCGCGATGCTGGTCGGCAAAGACCCAATGCGGATCGAAGACCACTGGCAAATGATGTACCGCGGCGGCTTTTATCGCGGCGGACCGATCTTGATGAGCGCCATCGCCGGAATCGACCAGGCGCTGTGGGATATCAAGGGCAAGGCGTTGAATACGCCGGTATATCAGCTGTTGGGCGGCGCCTGCCGCGATTCGATCCGGGTCTATTCCTGGATTGGCGGCGACCATCCCAGCGAGGTCGGCAAAGCGGCGAAGGAGGTCGTGGCGCTGGGCTTCACTGCGGTCAAGATGAACGGCACCAACGAACTGCAGATCGTCGACTCGTACCGCGAAATCGATGCGGCAGTCGCCCGGATTGCCGAAGTGCGGGCCGCGGTGGGATCGGATATCGGCATCGGCATTGATTTTCACGGCAGGGTGCATAAGCCGATGGCCAAGGTGCTGGCCAAAGAGCTGGAGCCATATCGCCCGATGTTCATCGAAGAGCCGGTATTGCCGGAAAACAACGAGGCGCTGCGAGAAATCGCCAACCACACGCATATCCCGATCGCTGTCGGCGAGCGGATGTTCTCCCGCTGGGATTTCAAACAAGTATTGGCAGACGGTTACGTCGATATCATCCAGCCGGACTTGTCGCACGCCGGCGGGATCACCGAGTGCAAGAAGATCTTTGCGATGGCCGAGGCATATGACGTTGCGGTGGCGCCGCATTGTCCGCTGGGACCGATCGCGCTGGCGGCCTGCCTGCAGGTCGATGCTACGGCGTACAACGCGTTCATTCAGGAACAAAGCCTGGGCATCCATTACAACCAGGGCACCGACCTGCTCGATTACCTGAAGGACCGTAGCGTGTTCGCCTATGAGAACGGCATGGTGAAGATTCCGCAGGGACCGGGGCTGGGAATCGAGATTGACGAGGCGCATGTGAAGAAAATGGCGGAAATCGGTCATGACTGGCACAATCCGATCTGGCGGCACAAGGATGGCACAGTTGCCGAATGGTGAACCGGCGCTGCACACGATAATATTTCCCGGGAAATAATGATAAGGGGGCAAGCTGATGAGAAAACTGGAGATTTTGCAAAAAGTTTTGCAGAGCGGCATCGTCGCGATCGTGCGGACCGATGGCGCGGAAAAGGCGAAAAAACTGGTGAGCGCGATCAATGAAGGCGGCATCAAGGTGATCGAGGTCACGATGTCGGTGCCGAACGCGCTGGATGTGATCAAGGAGTTGTCGGTGCTGTGCGCCAAAGAACAGATCACGCTCGGTGTCGGCTCGGTGCTGGACCCGGAAACCGCCCGGGCGGCGATTTTGGCCGGCGCGGAATATGTAGTCACACCCTGCCTGAATCCGGAGGTCATCAAACTCTGCAACCGCTACCAGGTGCCCTCGATGCCTGGCGCGATGAGCGTCAGGGAAGTGGTGGAAGCGATGGAAGCCGGTGCGGATATCGTGAAGGTGTTCCCCGGCGAACTGCTGGGACCGCAGTTCATCAAGGCAGTGCACGGACCGATTCCGCAGGCGCCGTTGATGCCGACCGGCGGCGTGCAGGCCGACAATGTGGCGGAGTGGTTTGCGGCCGGAGCGGTGGCGCTCGGTGTGGGCGGCTCGCTGACGGCAGGCGCCAAGACCGGCGATTATGCAGCAGTCACAGCTATGGCCCGCCTGTTTGTCGATAAAATCAAAGCAGCCAGAAACGGCTGAGGGAGGAACTGACGATGAGTAAAAAAGTAGTGACCTTTGGCGAAGTGATGATGCGGCTGGCGCCGCCCGGCTATCAGCGATTCGTCCAGACCAATTCCTTCGATGCGACCTATGCCGGTGGCGAAGCGAATGTCGCCGCCTCACTGGCCCAATATGGCTATGACGCGTATTTTGTGACGAAGTTGCCACCGACCGAACTTGGCCTGGCCTGCAAATTCTTTTTGCAGAAGTACGGCATCAAGACCGACTATATCAAGATGGAAGGCAGTCGTCTGGGGATCTACTTCCTCGAGGCCGGTGCATCGCAACGTGCATCCAAAGTGATTTACGACCGCAAGGATTCGGCGATCGCCCAGGTGCAGCCGGGCGAGTTTGACTGGCCGACCATCTTCGCCGATGCGGCGGTGTTCCATATCACCGGCATCACCCCGGCTCTCGGCGACAGTGCGGCGGCGGTCAGCCTGGAAGCGGTGCAGGCGGCGAAAAAGGCCGGCCTGACGGTCAGCTGCGACCTGAACTTCCGCAAGAATCTCTGGAGCTCGGCCAAAGCCGGCGCGGTGATGAGCACCCTGATGCCCTATGTCGACATCGCGATCGCCAACGAAGAGGACGCGGAAAAAGTGTTTGGCATCAAGGCGGAAAACACGCACCTGGAAGCAGGCAAGATCGATGACAGTGGTTACCAGACCGTCTGCCGCAAACTGGTGGAACGGTTCGGCTTCAAGAAAGTCGCGATCACGCTGCGGGAAAGCTACTCTGCCTCTGACAACGGCTGGTCGGCGATTCTGTTCGATTCGGCTCTGAATGAGTTTTACAAATCGAAAAAGTATGATATCCACATCGTCGACCGGGTGGGCGGCGGCGACTCGTTCGGCGGCGGCCTGCTGTACGGCCTGCTGCAGGGGATGAGTAATCAGCAGAGCATCGAATTCGCGGTGGCGGCATCCTGCCTGAAGCACACCATCCCCGGCGACTTCAACCTGGTCAGCGTAGCTGAAGTCGAAGCGCTGATGAAGGGCGACGGCTCGGGCCGGGTGCAACGGTAGAAGAATAAAGCAGGAATTGCGGTTCACAACGTAGAACGAATGAATCTATGAAACAGACGCGCGTGTTCCAGCATGTCATGATTTGGGTGGCAGCGGTTGCTATTTTGGCAATCGCTGTTCACTCATTGTTTTTTGCGCAGTTTGTTTTGGCTGAAACCAGAACAATCCGGGTCGTGATGGACGATAATTATCCACCCTTTATCTTTCGTGACGCCGAGGGGCAACTGGGCGGGATTATCGTTGACCAATGGGCGCTCTGGGAAAAAAAGACGGGTGTCAAGGTTGAACTGACAGCCAAGAACTGGGCCGATGCCCAGCGGGAAATGGAAGAAGGCAAGCATGATGTGATCGATACCATCTTCCGAAATCCGGAACGCGATAAACTCTATGATTTTACCAGGCCGTATGCCAAGCTGGATGCGGCGATCTTTTTTAACAAGAATTTGCCAGGCATCACCGATCTCGCTTCGCTGCGCGGTTTTAACGTCGGCGTAAAGCGGGGCGGTCACTCGACCAACGTGTTGCGACTGGCCGGCATCAGCGGCATCATCGAATACCCCAGTTACGAAGCGATGGTGCTGGCGGCGCGGGACCACAACCTGCTGATTTTCATCATGGAAAAGCAGCCGGGTCTTTATTTTCTTTACAAGCACGGATTAGCCGACCAACTGCGGATATCCGAACCCTTGTATTCGGGAGAATTCCGCCGGGCGGTAGCGAAGGGTGATCAGGCAACACTGAAGCTTGTCGAAGAAGGGTTTGCCGCAATCAGTGGCAGCGAAATGGCTGCGATCAACCGGAAATGGCTTGGCGATGGACCAGGCAAGACGACAGTTGACTATCGCATTGTGATCGGTGGAGTGGGTCTCGCTTCCGTTGTTGCATTTTTGTTGATCGGCTGGAACTGGGCCCTGCGCAGCAGTGTGCGGCGAAAAACCTCGGCGTTGGCAGCCAGTGAGCAGAAATTCCGTGAATTGCTGCTGAATCTGGCCATCGGCGTAATTGTGTACGATGCGAGCGGCAAGCCGATTCTCTGGAACACGGCGGCGCTGCGCGAACTTAGTTTGACGGCGGAGCAACTGACCGGGGCGGCGCCAAACCCGACCGGCAGGGAATATCTTACAGCGACAGGCGGATTCCTCACCGAATCATTGCACCCGGTCCAGCTGGTCCTGACGACCGGCGATGCGCTGCGCGAATACAGCATGGGGTTGCGGCAGTCAGGCATGAACGAGAAATGGTTCCAGGTGGACGCTTTTCCTGACTTGGACGAGCGGGGCCAAATCGAGCAAGTGGTCATGACGTTCTTTGACGTAACCGCTCGTTGGGAAACCGAACAACGCCTGACCTACATCAGTTTTCACGATGCACTGACCGGCGTATACAACAGGGCCTATTTCGAGGAAGAACTGCATCGACTGGAACACCGGCGAAGCGGCTCGGTAGCGATCGCCATCATCGACGTCGATGGGCTGAAGCGGGTCAACGATACCTGGGGCCACAAAAAAGGCGATGAATTGTTGGTGAAAGCGGCGCAGGTCCTGCGTGGCGCCGTTCGCAGCGAGGATGTGGTGGCGCGGATCGGTGGCGATGAGTTTGCGATCATCCTGAAAAATTCGGATGAAGTAGTGGTAGAGATGATTTTTCAACGTCTGCGGCAGGCGTTGGAGCAGGAAAAACAGAAAACCGAAGAACTGGCGCCGCTCAGCTTGTCATTAGGCTATGCCTTTGCCGCCAGTCCGGAAATTTCGACACTGGAACTGTTCAAAACCGCCGATAACCGGATGTATCAGGCGAAAGCGCAACGATATGCCGAACAGAAACTGCTGGACCAGTAGCTGCGGTGATGCTGCCCCTGAGCCATAATAACAGCAAAGAGACGAGGTCGGTTAAACCGACCTCGTCTCTTTGCCACTTGCCTGAGGCATTGTATTTTCAGTTAGCCGAGGATGGCCTTGAGGTCTTGTTCCGGGGTGGTGATCGGCATCAGGTTCAGCTTGTCGTGCAGCACCTGGAACACGGCCGGGGTGAGGAACGCCGGGGCGGAAGGGCCGATCCTGATGTTGCGGACGCCGAGGAACAGCAGGCTGAGCAGGATGCAGACCGCTTTCTGTTCGTACCAGGACAGCACCAGCGACAGCGGCAAGCCGTTGACATCGGTTTTGAACGCATCCGCCAGCGCCAGGGCGATTTTGACCGCCGAGTAGGCGTCGTTGCACTGGCCGATATCCAGCAGACGCGGAATCCCTTCGATATCGCCGAACTCCAGTTTGTTGAAGCGGTACTTGCCGCAGGCCAGCGTCAGGATGACGCAGTCTTTCGGCACCTGGGTCGCCAGGTCGGTGTAATAGTTGCGACCGCTCTTGGCGCCGTCGCAGCCGCCGATCAGGAAGAAGTGGCGGATCTTGCCGGCCTGGACCAGTTCGATGACTTTCGGCGCTGCGCCGAGGACGG
>CAZYJK010000108.1:0-6904 GCA_964647865.1 uncultured Veillonellaceae bacterium
GCGGGCGAACTGGAGCGCCAGCGCAATTCGCTATTGCAGCCCCGCTATTTTGAGTGGGCTTTTGGCATGGAGTCGGGACCAGGCAGCGATGACCGATCGACCGAGTTGCCGCTGATCGTGGAGCAGGATAGTGTGCGGGTCGAATTGCAGGGGAAAGTGGACCGCATCGATGCCGATGCGACCGCTTACCGGGTCATTGATTACAAGAGCGGACGGATACCGGCCAACAAGCAGCTGCAGCAAGGGGTCTGCCTGCAGGTCCCAGTCTATATGATGGCGGCGGAAACGTTATTGGGACAGCAGTTTTCCGGTGGAGACGGGCTATATGCACCGGTGGGGCAAAGCGGCCGGGATTTTATGCTGCCGGGAAAAAATGCTTCGCGTGAAGAACTGTTTGCGTTGACTCGACAACATTTGGTGCAGTGGGCGAGCGGCATCCGCGCCGGCAATTTTCCGGCCAGGCCTGCGTCGGATTGTCCAGCCTATTGTCCGGCAGCGGCATTCTGTCGTCAAGACAAGGACACGGACGGCGACAGCGCGGAGGAACTGCAGGATGAATGAATTTACCGCCGGTCAACAAAAGGCTATCGAGACGCTGGATAAAAACCTGTTGGTGAAAGCTGGCGCTGGAGCAGGCAAGACCCGGGTGCTGGTGGAGCGTTATATCGCGATTCTGCGACAGTCGGCCGCCGATGTCGAAGGAATAGTCGCCATCACGTTTACCCGCAAGGCGGCGCGCGAAATGAAAGAACGGGTGCGCTCGCAGGTGCGCCGACTGGTGGCGGAGGCTGCCGCTGGATCGGAATGGCGCCGCTGGCGTGAAGTCGATCGCAAGTTGGACAGTGCGCCGATCAGCACGATTCACTCGCTGTGCAGCCGACTCTTGCGGGAAAACCCGGCCGAAGCCGGTGTTGACCCGGAGTTTTCCCTGCTGGAAACAGCGGAGGAAGAAACGTTGTTTGACGAGACCTGGCGGGAGCTGCTCGATGCGGCGGCGGTCCGGCAGGACGCCTGGCTGGTGCATTTGCTTGCTGTATATTCGCCGGCCCAGATCCGTCAAGACTTTCTGCCTTTGTTTAAGCAACTCTACACAGGCGGACTGATCGGTCCGCAACTGGAGTCAATGCTGTGGCCTGGTGCGACGGAATCGGCGGAGAATGCCGCTGCGATATTGAAAAACTGCTATCAGGAACTGTTCCGCTGGATTCCCGAGCAGGGAAAACTGAACAAAACCCAGACTGCGCTAGTCGAAGTCCGGGCCAATTGGCCGGAGACGGCAAGCCGGATCGATCAGGCGGCAGAAGATGCCTCGCTGCTTGATGAACTGGAAGTTCCCCTGAAGGGACTGCGCAGCAGCGGTGACTTCGGCGAAGCGATCCGCAGTCGCAAAGCGGCGGCGCAGGAGTACCGGGGTGTATTGCTCGACCTGCAGGTGCAGCGGATTGCGCCGGACCTCTGCGAATGGTTCCGCCTGATGGCGCAAAGCTGGGACAGGGCGAAGCAGCAACGCGGCGCACTGACCTACGACGATCTGGAGAGCGGCACAGAAAGACTGCTGAGGAATCATCCGGCGGTTTGCGAACGCTACCTGCAGCGATTCCGCTACCTGATGGTCGATGAATGCCAGGATATTAATGAAAGACAACGACAGATCATTTATCTTTTGGCCGGTGGACACCCGGAATACCTGCAGGGGAATAAGTTGTTCGCGGTAGGCGACGCCAAACAGTCGATTTATCGGTTCCGCGGCGCAGACAGCGGTGTTTTTGCAAGGGTTCAGGCCGATGTTTGCCACAGCGGCGGCGAAGTGATCGAGCTGCTGGACAATTTCCGTTCACATCGCGAGCTGGTGGCGGCGTTCAACGATTTTTTCCTGCAACTGATGCCGGTGGCGGTTTGCGAAGAGGAAACCGGCGGCGCAGATACGGTAGAATACAGCAAGTTGAGCGGCTTGCGCGGCGAAGCTGGGCAGGCCCGGGTCGAGATGTGGGTGCAGGAGGCGGCCGGACGGAGCAGCGGTGAAGCACGGGCCCAGGAAGCGGCGATGATCGCCGGGCGGATTCGCTCGATGGTCGCCGAAAGCGATGGCGCAGTCAATTACCGCGATATCGTGGTGCTGCTGCGGGCATTCACGCATGTTTCGCTATATGAAGCGGCATTTGCCGAGGCGGGAATTCCCTACTATGTCGCAGGCGGCCGCGGCTTTGCCGGGCGGCAGGAAGTGGCCGACGCCCTGGCATTGCTGCGGTTCCTCGACAATCCCAATGATTCGCTGGCTTTGTTCGCCACGCTACGGTCCGCTTTATTTCAACTTTCCGATGAAACGCTGCTGCGATTGCGCCGGGCTGGCGGAGTCGGCGGCATCTGGAGCGGACTGGCGGTCGCCGGATCGATCGCCGAACTGGAACCGGGGCAACTGCAGTCAGCGCTGCGGTCAAAGTCGCTGCTGACGGGCTGGCTGGCCCGGCGGGGGTTCTTGTCGCCGCTGCAACTGCTGCGCGAGGCTTTTGACGCAACAGGATTCGATCTGTTGCAGTTGACCCAGTTCATGGGAGATCGCCGTTACGCAAACCTGCTCAAATTGTTGGAGCTGGCGGCAGGCTTTGCCGAAACCGGCGGCAATTTGGCGGAGTTCCTGCAATATATCGAACAACGCTCCAAAGAAGAAGGCGAAGCGGAGATCGACAGCGAGACCGGCGATACGGTGCGGATCATGACGATCCACAAGTCAAAAGGACTCGAATTTCCGGTGGTGATCGTGCCGGAACTGCAACGCCGATTCAATCTGCGCAGTCCGCTGGCGGTGTTTTTGTCGGGGCAGGGACTGGGAATGAAAGTGCCGGACGCTACGGGAAAACTCTGCGAATCCGCCCGGTTCCGCAGGATTTGCCGCCGTGACCATGCCCAGGAAAAAGCCGAACTGAAGCGTCTTTTGTATGTGGCGATGACCCGGGCAGAGCGGCAGGTGGTGTTGTCGGCGGTGGTCGACCAGCCGAAAACCGAAAAGAACTTTCGCAACGCAGCCGGCTGGCTTGACTGGACGCGCAATCTGTTCGGGCTGGGCGGCGCGGTGCAGGATTGGCCGGAGACACTGACGCTCGGCGAGACGCAGATCGGGATTCGTTTTCACGCCGCAGTTGAGGACTTTGATGTTGCTCTATCGGCGCAGCAAAGCGGCGAGCCGGAATCTGGCGGCGCTCACGACATCGCGGGGCCTTTGGCGGCGGAACTGGAACGCAACTGCCGGCCGCTGGCGTTCACGGCCGCGAAGCCGCACACCTTGTCGCCGGCTTATCTTGCCGAATACACCCACTGCCCTCGGCGTTATTTCTATGCGCACATCTGCCGCCTGCCGATCCTTGAGGCACGCGGCGGCAACGTAGCGACCCCAGTGGAGCGGC
Source organism: uncultured Veillonellaceae bacterium (assembly GCA_964647865.1). Taxonomy (GTDB): domain Bacteria; phylum Bacillota; class Negativicutes; order UBA1444; family UBA1444; genus UBA1444. The sequence continues at coordinate 3,402 of CAZYJK010000108.1, forward strand.
CGGATTCGCTTGCGCCGCAACAATTGGGCGTCGTGTTCCATCGTTTTCTCGAACTGCTGCGGCCGCCGGTCGAATGCGAGCAAGCATTGGCGCAGGCCATGGCGGAAACATTGCCGCCGCCACTCTGGAATGAGGCTGGCAGTCGCCTGCGCCGCTGGGCGACCGACTATGCCGGCAGCGCGTTGCATGGCGAGATTTGCCGATTGGCGGAGGACCGTCGGGAATGGCCGTTTCAATACCGGCTGCTGGATGCGGCGCACGAGTTGCCGGCAGTCTGGCTGTCCGGCCAGATCGACCGGTTGTTGTTTTATCCGGATGGAACCCTGGGGATCGTCGACTACAAGACCGACTGGCTGGAACGGCCGCAACTGCAGGAAAAAGCCGCCCGCTACCGCCTGCAGATCGCCAGTTATGCGCTGGCGGCCGAAGCGATATGGGGGCGGCCGATACGGGATGCAAGGTTATATTTTGCCAGACTGGCAGAGACGCTACCGCTAGATGTGGCACCGGCCGCGCTGGAACTGGCGCGCCGCGAACTGCAGTCAATGGCTGAATTCATCCGCGGTCATGAACAGGAAGCCGATTATCGCTGCAATCTCGCGCATTGCGATGTTTGCCCGTTCGGCAAAATTTGCCTGCGGGAATAGCTTGCAACAGTTAGAGCGTCAGGCTGCTGCCTGGCGAGAGGATCTGGACCGGAATGCCGAAGCGGCTTTCGACATCCTGTTTGAACGGCGCGGGGTCTTGGGCGATGACCGGCCAGGTATTGTAGTGCATCGGCACGACCAGACGCGGCTTGATCATGCCGGCTGCCTCAGCGGCATCGGACGGCCCCATGGTGAAATTGTCGCCGATCGGTAGCAACGCGACATCGATCGATTCGAGCCGGCCGAGCAGGGCCATATCGCCGAAAATTCCGGTATCGCCGGTGTGATAGACCGTTTTGCCGTAAAAATTGATGATGAACCCGCAGGCATGGCCGCCAGGAACGCCGGAGCCGTGGAAAGCCTGGGTGATCCGGACGTAACCGAAATCAAAGCTATGTTTGCCGCCGATGTGCATCGCGTGGGCCGCAACACCCTTTTCACCGCAGGCCCGGGCAATTTCGGCGGTGGCGATGATCAGGGCGCCGCTTTGGCGGGCGATGCTGACTGCATCGCCCAGATGGTCGTCGTGGCCGTGCGACACCAGAACGTGCTGGCAGTCGATTTGTTCGACCGTGCTGGTTGCAGTGGGGTTGCCGCTAAGAAAAGGATCGATGATCACGGCGTTTTTTCCTTCACGCAGCATAAAGCAGGCATGGCCGAGAAATTTCAGTTCAGGCATGGACAGTCCCTCCCTAAAAAAGTATTTGCTGTATTGATTCGCGATTCAAGCGATAACCCCTCTTGCCGGGGCAAGGAGTTTTTCACACCAGCGGAGAATATTACGCGTAGAGCAAATGACAAGGAGCATCCACAAACATGGCTGTTGATGCGTACCAACGCGAAATCAAATATCTGCGACTTTCGGTCACCGACCGCTGCAACTACCGCTGCACTTACTGCGTTCCGCCGGAAGGCGTGCGCTGGCTGGGCGAAGAGGAAATCCTGACGGATGCGGAAATCCTGCGGGTGCTGAGCGTGCTGGGCCGACTTGGCGTTTCCCGCGTGCGGCTGACCGGCGGCGAGCCGCTGATGCGCCCCGGTCTGATCGAGTTGATCCGGCGGATTCGGGCGCTGGATATTTTGGAGGACCTGTCGCTTACGACCAACGGTAGCTTGTTGGTGAAATATGCCGAACAACTGAAACAGGCCGGCGTGAACCGGGTCAATATCAGCCTGGACACGGTGGAACCTGACCGCTTTCGTGAGCTGACCTGCGGCGGCAATGTCCAGGACGTGCTGGACGGGATACAGGCGGCTGCGCAGGCCGGTTTGTCGCCGGTCAAGCTCAATGTGGTCCTGACTGACGCGGTGCGTGAGGAGGACCTGGCTTTTTTCCGTGAGATGGTCCGCACCTCGCCGGTCATCGTCCGGTTCATCGAGTATATGCCTTCGCATCAATGCCGGGTGAGGGCGGGCATGACGGTGATTTCGGTCACAGAAAGCTTGAGCCGGCTGGGTAGCGGCGATTTGGCCCCGCCCAAGCAAACCCCGCATGGCTGTGGTCCGGCGCGCTATCTGCAGTCGGCAGCCGACCAGGGTATGTATGGATTTATTGCGCCGATTTCCAGCGGGTATTGCGACCGTTGCAACCGGATCCGCCTGACGGCGGACGGCAGGCTCAGGCCCTGCCTGCTGTCGGAGCTGGAAGTCGACCTGCGGGCGGCGCTGCGGGGCGGCGCTACGGATGACGAGATCGCTGCGTTGTTCCGGCAGGCTTTGCAAAGCAAACCTTCGGCGCATCAATTGGCGGATCATGGTTCGGCTTTCCGCAAACGGGGGATGTCGCAAATCGGCGGCTGATCTGTTTGCGGCAGCAGGAGTTTGCCAAATGGCAGCGAATCTATAGCAAATCATCATAAAACGCCTCGGCGTACGATTGGAGACTATAGCACAATGGTCATCGAAGTTCGGTTTTTTGCTTCGCTGCGGCGGTTTACCCCCAATGAGCCCAGCGGGATTATTTCGGTGGATGTGGCGGACGACCTGACGGTGGAAGAACTGCTGCACCAGATGGAAGTCGATCCGGCGCCGATCAATAGTATCCTGATCAACGGCAAGGAAGGGACACTGGCGACACACCTGGTCGACGGCGACCGACTGGGTCTGTTTCCGCTGAATGTGAACGGGAGCAAGTGAAATCATGGAACTGACGCATTTTGACGCTGCCGGTCGGGCGCACATGGTGAACGTCACGGACAAGCAGGACACGGACAGAGTCGCGGTAGCGGCAGGCCGGGTCGTGATGGCGGCGGAGACCCTGTCGCGGATCGAAGCGGGCCTGATCGGCAAAGGCGATGTGCTGGCGGTGGCGCAGGTGGCCGGTATCATGGCGGCAAAAAAAACCTGGGAGATCATCCCGATGTGCCATCCGTTGCTGCTCACCGGCGTGAGCATTTCTTTCGCTATCGATGCGAAGGCATCGGCGATCGACATTCAGGCTGAGGTGAAAACCACCGGCAAGACCGGGGTCGAAATGGAAGCGCTGACGGCTGTTTCGGCTGCGGCATTGACGATTTATGACATGTGCAAGGCGATTGACCGCGGCATGTGCGTGGAGAACATTCGCTTGCTGCGCAAATCCGGCGGACGCAGCGGTGTATTTGAGCGAGAGGGTGAATAAGATGCAAGGTACGGTTGTTGCAGTTTGTACAAGTAGCCAAAAAGGCCAGCGCAAGGTGGATGTGGGAACGGCAATGCTGATCGCCGGACAGGGAATGGAAGGCGACGCCCATGCCGGGTTTGCCCACAGACAGATCAGTCTGTTGTCGGTGGCCAGTATCGATAAGATGAAACAGAAGTGTGGCGAGCTGGTCCCCGGCGATTTTGCCGAGAATCTCACCGTTGAAGGGCTGGACC
>CAZYJK010000109.1:0-6820 GCA_964647865.1 uncultured Veillonellaceae bacterium
TCTTGATGCCGATTTCAAACTGGCCGTGCGCCGAATAGACCCGGCGGAAATTCTCATTCGGTCGGCTTCCCGGCTGACATTGTCCCATATCGGCCAATACGCTGGTAATCTGGAACGCCATCTCGCTGAGACCTACGACATCCTTCGATCGGTGAACCACATCGCCCAGATTCACCTGGCAGGTCGCCCACAGCCCCGCCTGCTGCACCACCTGGATCAGCATCGCGATTTCCACGCCATAATTGACTGGAATCCTCATCTTAAGCAAATCCTCGCGGTAAATCGCCACCGCGCCTGACAGCGGCTGGATGTAACCGGACAGTTCCGGCATGAACGTATTGATCCAGGGGCGGGCCAGCAGTTCGGTCACCCGGCCGCCGCCGACTTCGATGCCGGACGCCTCGACCCGGACCGGTCTGGCAAAATAACCTTTGGAGTAACGAATGCCGGCATCGGCCAGTAGCGGCCCCAGTAGCCCGTAAAAGAACTGCGGCGTGATCGTCTCGATATCAGTGTCGATCCAGGCCAGAATATCGGCCTCCGTCACCAGCGCGCTCTTGAACATCGCCTCGCCTTTGCCGCGATAAGCGCCCAGCTCCGGCCGCACCTGCTGGTGCAGATACACGGGTATCCCGTAAGACCGGGCAATCTCGACCGTATTGTCGGTCGAGGCAGAATCCATCAGGATCACTTCGTCGATGATGCCGGCCTGCTGCACTTCCAGCGCCGTTTTAATCACTTTACCGACCGTTCTCGCTTCGTTGAGGCTGGGCAAAATCACCGCGATCCGCTTGCCGAGCTTTTTCTTGTAATTTCTTAGCACTGCCGCCAGAGCAAAGTCGGCCGCATCATATGTGCGGGCCCGTACCCATTTGTTGATCTCGTCGGCCTCGTCAAAATCGATGTCGCTGATCGGTCCGCGCGCGATGGTGACGCTGCCGCCATAGCCAGCGCGGATTTTTTCCTGCAGCGGCAAAAGCTCCGAAGCTGCCAGCGGTGCGCCAAAGAACAGCATCGCATAGTCGCCGCCGATGTTGGCGAGCAGCTCCGGCAGTGAAGCCTCACGCCGCCAACTAACGGTGACATGGTCAAACATGGCGTTGGCCGGAGCGACTACGCTCGACAAGAAGATTTCTTCCAGTTGCGGCAGTTTTTCTTCCAGATGGATGATCTGCAAGTCTTTGACGCCTGAGCGGGCCAACAGATCGAGCACCGCCCGAGCATTGATGCCGCCGCGCAGCACCGCCGCCAGCGGGCCGTCGCGCCAGCCGTCGGTCACGGCCACGATGCCCTCCTGCTCGTAGTCGCTTTCCTGCCATTCGGCAAAACTTTGCAGCGCGAGCGGCTGCTCGGCATCCGGCAACGTCGCCGGCCAGTCAAACCTCGCGTTTTCTTTCATCCAACAGCCCTACATGCGCACCGGGATGATCTCGACCCAATACCCGTCCGGGTCGGCGATGAAGTAAATCCCCATGTCCTTGTTTTCATAGCAGATGCAGCCCATCTGCTTGTGCAGCTCATAGGCCTGGTCAAACTCGGCTACCCGAAACGCCAGATGAAACTCGTTTTCGCCGAGGTTATAGGGCGCGGTGCGGTCTTTCAACCAGGTCAGTTCCAGCAGATGCTCGGTCTTGCCGTCACCGAGGAACACCAGCGTAAAGTCGGCTTTTTCCTTGCGGCGGACCTCCACCAGCCCCAGGGCCTGTTTATAGAAGGCCAGACTTTTTTCCAGATCGAGGACATTGAAGTTGTTGTGGGCAAACGTAAATTGCATGCGAACTTCCTCCTTATAATATAATGATGATTTTTCTAAGGAAACTCTGGTCACAGGGATTTGACTGCGAAAACAGTCGATTTCATGAGATTTTCACCGTAAAATTCGTCGACGAAGATGATGCGGTTTTTCTGGAAAAGTCAGCATGGATGCTGGCTTTAGGCCTCGCAGCGACGGATGGAGCGTTCGAGGCCGTCCGAAAAATCGAGTCATCAAGTCGTTACGAATTCAGGTGAAAATCGGTGAAAGAGGCTTTTCGCAGTCAAACCATAATGTGTCTTCATCTCTATTATACCATCCGCCCACCAGCCTCCGGCAACTGCTTTCGGGGGCGGACAGGACTTTGCCGCGTCAGGGGCGAATCACATTACCAATACACGCCATGCGAAAGGACGGATCTTTGCCATGACCCGGATTACCAGCCTAAAACTCGGCTTTGCCAATGCAACACTCATTCAGGACCAGGGCGCCATACTCGTCGACACCGGCACACCTGCCAGCTTCGAGGAATACCGCCGCCAGTTCGCCGCCCTGCAACTGGAGCCGCAGGACCTCCGCCTGATCGTGATTACGCACGGTCACGCCGACCATTTCAGTTATGCGGCCGAACTGCGCGAGTTCACCGGTGCGCCGGTTTTGTGCCACCGCCTGGCCGTTCCGGCTCTGCGCACCGGGCAGTATCCGCCGGTCCAGCCGCGCAACGAACTGGGTGAAAGCGTGCGCCGGATGATTGCCGGCCAGACGCCGCAAGCCCGGCAAACGCTGGAACCTGACCTGGTCATCGATGGCGATTTCGACCTCGCTTTTTACGGCGTGCGCGGCAAAATCCTCGCCACGCCGGGCCATAGCCCCTGTTCCCTGTCGCTGCTGCTGAACTCCGGCGAAGCGATTGTCGGCGACCTGGTGGTTTCTTCACCATTTTCCGGTCAGGCGACCCTCGCCTACTTCGCCGACGACCCGCCGCGGCTGTTTGACAGCGTCACTCAGTTGCTGCAGTCGGCCCATACTTTTTACAGCGGGCATGGCGGACCGTTCAGCGCCGCTGAAGTTGCCGCCGCGCTGGCATCAGGTTAAGCCAAGGTCAATGTGATCTTGCATAACAGTGTCAATTGAGCAAAAAAGTCCTGTTCCCTGCCGGCTCCGACCACCTGGTACTGTTAATCCCTTCAGACGCAACCTGCAAGAATCGCAGCAGTCGATGCGATCGCCCAGAGCATCCTGCAAGCGGCGCAGAAAGCACTTTGGCCAATATCATCGACCGGACCGTGGCCGCGATCGGCGCTGCGCTGGGCAATCTGAAACCATAAACAGACCAGCAGGATCGCCTCTCCCTTGTCCGGCGAAATCTCAGCAAGCACAAGCGGATAGGATCCGTTCTTTGACAACTCGGCTTCTGCTTCCGGGGCGCACGTCGGATTTAAGTCTGAACGGTAGCTGGTTCTAACAAATAAAGGGTTTTGGTATGGATGCGCATAATAGTACATGAAACCACCGTGCTGAAAGGATGGACGTGCAATGTGGAATTTTGTCCGACCCAACCGGTTAGTATTATTCGCAGTCGTAGTGATGACCCTGTGCAGTTTGCTAGGACCCGCCAGCGGCTGGGCCGACCCGGCCGATTATCAGCGCATCGTTGTTTTGTCGGATACACACTTTCCCTTTATTCCCCGTGAAAACCCGGATGCCGCCAAGGAGCAGCGGATCGTGGCAGCCAAACAGAATATCATCGGGGACATCAACGCCTGGAACGATGTCACCCGTATCGTCGTAACCGGCGATTTGGTCGGTTCGTACGGAACAGATGCCGAGTATGACGCGGCGACCTCTTTCTTCGGCAAACTGAACAAACCGATTTCCTATATCGTGGGGAATCACGACTACATGTATGCGGGACGCGATGCGAACTTCAATTTCATCCGGGGCAATCCTGAGCAACGACAAGCCAAGCTGGAGCGATTCAAGCGCGAATACAACCAGCAGGAATTGTATTATACGCAGGAATACGGCAGATATCTGCTGGTGTTTCTGTCCACTGACAGCTTGGACTCAAAGGTGCTGTGCCAATTTTCCGAGGCACAGATGAGCTGGCTTGCGGGCGTGTTGGCAAATAACAAAAGCCGTCAGACGATCATCTTTGCCCACGCTCCGCTAGCTGGAACTCTCACAAATTACAACGAGCATATCAATAAACCATCTTTCATCGCCCAGCCGGAAATCGAAATTCGGGACCTGCTGCGAAGGAACACCCAGGTATTCATGTGGGTTTCGGGACATACCCACACCCCGGCGACCAACAAGGACTTCGATTCGCCGATCAACCTCTATGACGGGCGGGTCCACGACATTCAGAATCCGACGCTGGACGGCGAGGTGATCTGGACGAATTCGTTATATCTGTATCCTGACAAAGTCGTCATCAAGACGTTCCGGCATAGTGACAAAACCTGGCTGGACTATTTGGAACGGACGATTGCGGTCATGAAAAAATAAAGCGCGAGGCGAAAATTATTTTGTCCAAAAACGTTAGCGGCAATGATGTGATTTATGCAAACAGCGGCACCTGGATAGACCACGAAGCCAATGCACCAACCCGGACATACGTAGTTGTTGAGCGTAAGGGTTCCGCTACCACAGTGGGCTTGTACCAATATAGTGCAGATGGTTCGAGCACCTTGTTGAAAAACTCACAACTTGTAGAAGATTAAGCTTATGGCGATCAATTGCTCACTGCGTGGCCGGCATATCAGTAACACAACAAGCTCCAGAAACAATTCCAACCCCTTCCGGTGACTGACATTCTCCCCTTGCAGTTGACAGTTGAAATAAAAAACTGACTTTTGTCATCCGTGTCTGTTGTTAAAAGGGGCTGGCGCACGATAATGCGTTCCAGCCCCTTTGCTGTCCGAATCCAGCTAACGAACATTGTGGACAATAGCTCCTGCAAACCGATTTCTTTAGGGAAACGCTATCCCCTCCGTTATTTGGTCGGCGACTCCGGTTTCAGCACGAATACGGATGCCGGCGCCAATTCTGACGGCAACTTGTCGGCCACCGTACGGGCCAGTGTCAACAGTCCCGCCACTTCACCTGCGTAGCGGGGCAGGTATGATTCCAGCGCCGGATTGACGCTGCGACCGTTCAACTCGGTTGCGATGCTGTGCAGGGTTTTTACTTCCACAGTCCACACTTCCTTTCGCGAATCGCCGGATGCGCCTGCTCATAGGCATAAGCCGTCTGCAAGACCTGCGCCTCGGCGAATGATTTTCCCTGAATCTGAAATCCAATCGGCAGACCATCCTCAGTAAAGCCGCACGGCAGTGAAATGACCGGCAGTCCATTGAAGTCGCCGAGTGATGTCAGGTACATCAGCACCGGGTTGGTTCGCGGGTCGACCGCGTCCGGACCGAACTGCACCGTCTGCTCGCCGATCGGAAACGCCGGCATGATTACGGTCGGCGACAGGTAAACGTCGATTCCGCGATAAATCTCCGCCCAGATCTGGCGGTCCTGCTGGCGCAGTCGCAGCGCGTTGATATAGGCCGAAGCCGGCAGATACTGGCCTTTTTCCAGTCGGTAACGGATGCTGGGGCCGTACTTTTCGCCGCATTGCTCCAGATTTTTTTCATGATAGGTATAGGCTTCCGCCATCGTGATGATGCTGCCGACACTGAACGCGTCGCGCGTCGGATGCGTCAGCTCGCGGATCACCGCGCCGCCAGCCTCAAACCAGGCCAGCACTTGCGCGAACGCCTGCGCCACTGACGGTTGCAGCAGTCCGTTGTAATACTGCGGACAGATGCCGACCACCAGCCCTTTTATGTCAAGCGCCGCTTCATTCAATCCTGCGGTAAAGTCTTCGCCCGGCACATCCGCCGAACCGGGATCGCCAGGGTCATAACCGGCCAGTTCGGTCAGCGCCGCCGCCGCATCCCAGACCGTCTGCGTCAGCGGTCCGGCGTGGTCCATCGACCAGCTGAGCGGAATCACGCCGCGCTTGCTGACTCGACCATAGGTCGGTTTAAGGCCGACCACGCCGCAAAACGAGGCCGGAATCCGAATCGAACCGCCGGTATCGGTGCCCATCGAAAAGGTCGAACTACCCGCCGCCACCGAGGCCGCCGAGCCACCGCTCGAGCCGCCGGTGACCCGCTGCAGATCCCAAGGGTTGCGGCAGGGGCCGTAATGATCATTTTCGTTGGTGGTGCCGTAAGCAAACTCATGCAGATTGTTCTTGCCGACCAAAATCGCGCCGGCCGCTGCCAGCCGGTCAACCGCCGCGGCGTTTTCCGTCGGCACGTGCTCAGCCAAAATCGCCGAACCACCTGTCGTGCGGACCCCTTTGGTAAAATATAAATCCTTGGCGGAGTAAGGAATGCCGTGTAGCAGCCCCCGATAGCGGCCCTGCAGGATTTCCTGCTCGGCCTCTCTCGCCGCCGTCAGCGCCGATTCGTCCAGCACCGAGATATAGGCGTTCACCAGCGGTTCAGTCTTTTCAATCCGTTCCAGGCACTCGCGGACCAGTTCCAACGGCGAAACCTGTTTTGTCTTTAACAAGGGCGCCAGTTCTGCGACCGGCTTTTGCAGCAGGGACATCGCATCGTCTCCTTTCACGGGACTCTTCTCTATCCATATTATAGCGTAATAATAGGCAATCAGTTCAAAAACAAAAAGACTCTGTTCAGCGAACAAAGTCTCCAGTTCCGATCCAGCGTTCTATTTTGCAAATCGCCCGTCGTCTTTCGTCTCATTCAGTTTGTGCAGGTTCTCGGCAAACCAGCCGACTCGCTCTGTCTCTCTGCAATCAAACTCGCCGATATATGGCTTGATGTCCAAAACCGGTGTCTGGTCCAGAATATCAACGCCCCGGACCCTTAGCAACCGTCCTTCCACCTTGTCCAACCGCACGACCGAAAAGCCGATTGGGTTGGGTCGCCCGGGCGAACGCGTAGCAAAAACCCCGTGCAGTTCATTGCCCAAAAACGGCTTGACCAGCAAACCGGCGGGTTGAACGCGATGCAAATGGCACAAAAGAATCAGGTGCGAAAA
>CAZYJK010000110.1:0-6810 GCA_964647865.1 uncultured Veillonellaceae bacterium
GCGCTATTTTATCACGATACGCAGGATTTTTCACGCGGCAGGGAAAATTGCAGGAGAATAAAACTTTGTGTGGAAGTAAATAGCAACGACAAATTTCGTGGCAAAAGAAGGCGGAAATGAACTGAAAACACTACTCGCGTCCGGGCATGACTGAGAAAACTTCGGTCTTGTTACAGGTGCGGGTTTTTGTTTTTTCCGGCAGGGAACAATCAACCACGAGCGATAAGGAGGCGAGTTGCATGAAAAAAATCAAATTGGTCTGTATTTTGGCGATCATCGGCATCATGGTCCTGGCAGGCGTTATCGTCCACAACCCCGCCGATAACAGCATGCTTGGCGAAGCCCGGCTCAAGGTGCTTGGCGTGGCCGAGGCGGCAGGCTCCTGGGTCTGCTCCAAATGCGGCTTTCACATCGTGACCAAAAGCGGCAACAAACCTTCACCCGGCAGTTGCTCGCGTGGCGGCTCGCACAATTGGCAAGCCGGCAATTGAACGCCCCGCTGAAAGTCACCGCCAATCTGATTCGTCTGGAGCGTGATGGCCGCCTGCTGCTGCTGAACTCTTTGCAGCCGAGGCCGCTCTTGTTCCGGCGCGGTCGTGAGTTTGTCTCGGCACTACTGGCCAGCTGCGGCCCCGGGCTGCTCTGCCGGGACGAACTGGTTGCGCTGTGGCCTGAGGAGACCGCTGTCATCGATTTTTTGATCAGCCACCATATCCTGGTCGACACGACAGAGTCCGAGCTAGCGCCGCCCGCCGCCAAGCCGTCAGCCGAAGAACTGATGGCCCCTGCGCCGGGCATGTCGCTCTACCTGCTACTGTCGCAGGACTGCAACCTAGGCTGCATTTATTGCCTGAACGGCAAGCGCACTTACCGGAAAAGCGAGCAACCGATGATGCCGGAGGCGGTCGCCTTCGCGGCGGTCGAGCGCTGCGCGGCCCGCATCAAACCGGGCGGATTTCTCGAAATCGCGATGTTCGGCGGCGAACCGCTGCTGAACTGGGATCTGGCGAAACGTACCATCGATTACGCCGAAGCGGTGCTAAAACCCAGGCACCCGGACATCGAGTTCCGCTACCACGTCACCAGCAATCTCAGTTTTTTGCCGGAGGACTTCATCGCCCGCGTAAAGGCGCATGGCATCACGGTGCTCTGCGATATCGACGGAGTGGGCGGCGTGCATGACGCCTGCCGTCCTTACAAGGGCGGCGCCGGTTCGCATGCTGCGATCGCCGCCAACGTGAAAACGCTGACCGAGGCAGGCATCCCGGTCTGTCTGCGCACGACCATAACGGCGCTCAACCAGGACCAGATGGCCGAAACCGCCCGTCACCACTTTGCCCTCGGCGGCAATGGCACGGCGTTCGTGCCGGTCAACGTGGTGAACTCCGACGAGGATCTGCTGCCGGATGAACTGATTCCTGATGTCGACCGTCTGCTGGACGCGCTGCTTGATGTCCAGGCAACCGGCGACTGGGCGCTGGAACGGCTGTTCCCCTTCAGCACGTTCCGGTCCAAGATCCAGCCAGGCAACTACTGCGTGCTGGGCTGCGGCGCGCCGTTCGGCAATACGCCGGTGGTGGACGTGAACGGCGATGTGTATCCCTGCATCTATCTGGTGGGAATCAAGCGTTACAATCAGGGAAACGTGCTCAGCGGCAGCTACCCCGACCCGGCGGTGGCGCTGCGGCTGGTGGAAGAACTGCATGTCGACCAGCGGCCCGACTGCAAAGGCTGTTCCTGGCGCTATCTCTGCGGCGGCGGTTGTCCGGTGCAGATGCTGGCGATGGCCGGCCGCAGCGATTTGTCGCCCAAGGCCCAGGACTACTGCGAACGGATCAACTGCGAATATACGAAAAAAGTGCTGGAAGTCCTGCTGTGGGAATATGCCGAGCAGGCGGAGCGCCTCGCTGATGGCTGCGAAACCGCGCCAGAACGCTGTAGCGGTCCGGAAGCAAAGTACTGCTGATTTTATTTAACGGGAGGGATTGAGATGGGAAGGGACCAGGAAGGCAAGGACGCTCTATCCAGACGTGAGTTCTTCGTGAAATGCGGCGTAGCGGTCGTAGCTACAGCGGCCTGTGAGGTACTGTCGGTATTTTCGGCTGCATCGGCCGAGCCGAGCCGGCTGTGCACGCAGTGCAACAGCTTCTGCGTCACCAGCTGCACCACCAGCACCTGCGTGAACCAGGGACCGCCCCCGCCGCCACCGCCGACCTGCGTGCAGGGCTTCAAGTAAACACGGAAAATCCGGAGATATTCCGGAGATAGTAAAAAGCCGCGACCATAACCCCTGTCGGGTTGTTGGCCGCGGCTTTGCTGCGAAACGATGCTATGACAAGGCGCTTATTTGAAGATGCCGAACGGCTTGCCCATCGGCATGAACGGTTTGCCGAAGTGGGTGTTGAGCACGACAGCAGAGCAGGCGTAGAACGAAATCAGCGCAGTGACCATTTCGGCGATCGCGCCGATCATGTGGGTGGTGTGGGGAGCGACGCCGAACGCGTTCAGGGTCAGCGCGGCCAGCAGTACGTCGATGACGACCATGTCAGCGAAGATGACTTTGTTGACTTCCATCGCGCCAATCGTCATAAAAATCGAGAAAATCAGGTAACCGAGGAAAGCGAAACCGAGTTGCTTGATGTCGACGGCGCCTTTCAGTACAGGACCGAGTGCGCCCATGTTCATCAACCAGCAAGTGCCGACGGCATACCAGAAGAAGGCGTAAGCGCCGAACACGGTTGCGCCCCAGATGTTTTCGTGCAGGAAGTCCAGAATCGAGGCGATCAGCTGAGCGGTCGCGCCCAAAAACATTGCATAAACAATGACGAAAGAAAGACCGGTGGTGATCCCCAGTTTTTGCGAGGCCGCCACAAAGGTTACCATGGCCAGGCCGAACAGGCCGAGACCGGTGGGGTTGGCAACAGAAATCTTATTGATTACTTTTTCACTCATTAAATTTCATTCCTCCTGGTTGTTGTTTTGCGGGCCGATTTTCACAATGCACTCCCGATAAACGGGGAATTATACCGAATCATAGACAAATGCCGGCGCGTCACTCTCCTTTGCACAATATAAATCGTGCATACAAAATGCGATAAAAAAATGAACTACCTTAGTATAACCAATAATGAATAAAAAACGCAATATTCTTGAGAAAAAATGATATTATCACCAATAATTATCGATTAGCTCGCGATAGCTTGCCATAGATGCGACAATCGTTATCATGGCAGGAAAATCCGGCGACGCAGCGAACAACAAAACGATGGAGTAACACGAGGATGGATTTGCTAGATGAATGCGATGCAGTCGCTGTTTTGCGTTGCGATGCTGCTTTATTGGTTTTCCATGTATACCTATGTGCCGATTCTGCCGCTATATGCGGCTTCGCTCGGCGCATCCTACAAGATGGTCGGCCTGGTGATCGGGGTTTACGGCGTCACCCAGCTGCTGCTGCGGATTCCGCAAGGGATTTTGTCCGACCGCTGGCGCAAACGAAAGTTGTTCGTCCTGCTGGCGATGGCGGTTTCCTGCGCGAGCGCGCTGGGGATGTGGCTGGCGCCGAATGTGGGTTCGTTGCTTTTTTTCCGCGGTTTGTCCGGCGTCTCGGCGACAGCCTGGGTCGTGATGGTGGTGCTGTTCAGCAGTTATTTCTCCGAAGCCGAAGCGCCGCGCGCCTATGGCATCCTGAACTCGCTGGGGTTCGGCGGCCAGATGGCCGGGATGTTTGCTGGCGGGCTGGTGGCGGAGTGGTACGGCTGGAGCGCCACGTTTATCCTGGCGGCGGCAGGGGCGGCGCTCGGGTTTGGTCTGTCGCTGGGGATCAAGGAGACGACGCCGACCGGTACGGCGCCGCTGCGGTTGTCGGAAGCGCCAGCTATCATGCGCAACCTGCAGTTGCTGATGGCGGCGGTGATGGCCAGCCTGGCCCAACTGATCGCCTATGGCGGCTTGTTCGGGTTTGTGCCGGTGGCGGCGAAGAATCTCGGTGCGTCAAACTTTGAGCTGGGTCTGCTGCCAACGCTGTCCTCGGCGCCCAGCATCGTCGCTTCGGTGCTGGCAGGCGGTTGGTTTGCCAGGCGGCTGGGGCTGCGGCGGTCGATCTGTCTGGGATTTTTGCTGATGGGCGCAGCGACGGCGGTGATTCCTGCGCTGGATAACCTGCTGCAGCTATATGTATCGCAGATGATCGGCGGTTTTGGCCGAGGCCTGGTGTTTCCGCTACTGATGAGTTTTAGCGTGGCGACGATGGCGCCAGGGGCCAAGGCAACTGCGATGGGCGTGTTTCAGTCGCTGTACGCCGTGGGGATGTTTGCCGGACCGGTGGTCGTAGGCGTCATGGCGGACACGGCCGGCCTGGGCGCAGGCTTCTGGCTGTGCGGCGTCGCCGGGCTATTGGGACTGTCCATCGCCTGGCGCTTCGTCGGGCCAGAGAATTAGAGGAGGTTCAGGGTGGATTATTTACTGATGGTTTCGGTAGGACTGAACATACTGATTTTGGCGGCGGTGCTACTGCGCCGTTCCTCCGGCGTCGACAAGGAGACGGCGGCCCGGCTGGACAAACTGGAGCGGCAGCTGCGTGACGAAGGCGAACGGTCGCGGCAGGACAGCGCCTGGCAGGCCAAGGCGCTGCGCGAAGAACTGGCGAGCACTACCAATCAATATAATGAAGCGGTGCTACGGCGGCTGGCAGAAAACGCCGGGCAACAGGGCGAGCAACTGGCCAGCTTCGCCAAGCAGTTGCAGTATCTGACCCAGAGCAACGAGCTGCGTCTGGAGCGCTTGCGCCAGACGCTGGAGACGCAGGTCCAGGCGCTGCAGGCCGACAACAGCCAAAAGTTGGAGGCGATGCGGCAGACGGTGGATGAGAAGCTGCACGCCACGCTGGAAAAACGGCTGGGCGAATCGTTCCAACTGGTCAATGAGCGGCTGGAGCAGGTCCACAAAGGACTGGGCGAAATGCAGGCGCTGGCGGTCGGCGTGGGCGACCTGAAGAAAGTGCTGACCAATGTGAAAACGCGCGGCACCTGGGGCGAGATCCAGCTGGGCGCCCTGCTGGAACAGATCTTGGCGCCGGGACAGTACGCGACGAACGTGGCGACCAAACCGGGCAGCGACGCGCGGGTCGAGTTCGCGATCATCCTGCCGGGACAGGGCGGCTCATCAGGTGTAGTCCATTTGCCAATTGACGCCAAGTTTCCCCAGGAGGACTACCAACGCCTGCTGGAAGCGCAGGAACTGGCCGATGCAGCCGGGGCCGAAGCGGCGGCCAAAGCGCTGGAAATCCGGATCAAGGCGGAAGCCAAAGACATCCGTGACAAATACCTGTCGCCGCCGCACACGACCGATTTCGGCATTTTGTTCCTGCCGGTGGAAGGGCTGTATGCGGAGGTGTTGCGCCGGACCGGCCTTTATGAAACGCTGATGCGTGAGTACCACGTCACAGTGGCCGGGCCGACGACCTTGTCGGCGATTCTCAGCAGTCTGCAGATGGGTTTCCGCACCCTGGCGATCGAAAAGCGCTCCTCGGAAGTCTGGATGCTGCTCAGCGCGGTCAAGACCGAGTTTGGCAAATTTGGCGACATTTTGGAGAAAACCAACAAAAAACTGCAGGAAGCCAGCAACGTGATGGATGATGCGGCGCGCAAAAGCCGCACGATCGAACGCAAGCTAAAAGGGGTGCAACTGCTGCCGTCCGCCGGCGCGGAAACCCTGCTGGCGGAGGCTGTGGAGGCCGACGACGGGGTGGACATTCGCCCGCCGGTATAATACAATATGGGTCAATGAAAATGAACGATGGCTGCATTTTTGGCAGTCGAACCAACAATAGATTGAGGTGGGCGAAATGAAAAAAATGAACGGCATACTCGTTGCTATAGTGGCAGTAACTGTCGTACTGATGGCCGACCTGAGCGGCGCGGCGGCAAAGAATCTGCCGGCCGGCGGCGACGTGACTGCGGCCTGCCTGCCTTACGGCATCGAGATGCGTGACGGCAAGCAGGTGAAATCCTGCCTGCTGGAAAAAGCCAGCGAGTTTACCGCAGTCGGCGGACAGCCGATTTCTTGTGCGCCCAAGCATGCAGTGGCCTTCACGCCGCAGGGCAAGGTCGAGTATTGCACACTGACCATCGACGCGAAATACCGTCGCACGATGACCGAAACGGTCGCGGTGAAGGCGGGCGGCCGGGTGGCTTTTTATCCGGCGGGTACGCTGGAAGTCGCCAGACTCAAGGACTCACAACTGCTGCCTTATAAAAAGGATGCTGCCGTACCCTGCCGCGGCGATGCGCCGGTTTCGTTCCGCACCGACGGCAACGTCGCCACCTGCATCCTCGACCAGGAGAGCCTGTTCGTCAGCGCGCTGAAGACCAAGAAGAAAGTGTCCAGCACTTGTCAGGCCGGTGGACTGATCGCCTTTGACGAGGACGGAATTTTTAACGGCTGTTATCCACCGCCGCCGGCCAAACCGGCAGCGCCAGATAAAACCAAAACACAAGGAGGCCAGAATCAGTGAGAGAATTTGTTTCCCACAAAGCAGCCCAGTTCAAGGAATCGGTGATCCGGGAGATGTCCCGCGTCGCCGCCAAGCATAAAGCGGTGAACCTGGCTCAGGGCTTCCCGGACTTCCCGGCGCCGCCCGAGATCAAGGACGCCGCCTGCCGGGCGATCATGAACAACCACAACCAGTATGCGATCACTTGGGGCACCAAGAGTCTGCGCGACGGGATTGTGGCGAAAACGCTGCGCGATTACGGCGTGCAGCTCGACCCGGAAACCAATCTGACTGTCTGCTGCGGCGCGACTGAAGGG
>CAZYJK010000111.1:0-6802 GCA_964647865.1 uncultured Veillonellaceae bacterium
GGTTGCCCGCTCATAGGGTTCCTCCTCGACCAACCGGTTAACGGCCGATTTTTCCAGTACCGAAACATACCAAACCCCCTCCAGTAAAAAATTCTTCCTCCTTAGTATTCAACACAAGCGCTGCTGAACCTGCTACCCAGGCGATAAATACGAAAAAGCAGCAACTGTTCCCCGCTCTTGCCAATTTCCAGCAAAGATGGGATAGTATAGATATGTTTAAATACGACCCGCAAATCAGGCCTGTCATCGTACTGGCACTGCTCACCGCCGCCTGTCTGGTCGGCGACTCGATGCTCTATATCGTGATGCCGACGCACTGGCGCGAATTCGGCCTGGACTCACTCTGGGAGGTCGGGATTCTGCTTTCCGCCAATCGCTTGGTCCGGCTGCCACTCAACCCTCTGGTCGGTTGGGTCTACAAACGGATCAGCACCCGGCAGGGCGTCCTGATTGCTGCGGTGCTGGCTTTGTTGACCACTCTTTCGTACGGCTTTGTCAAAGGCTTCTATCCCTTGCTGCTGATTCGCTGCATTTGGGGCGTTGCCTGGGCTTTTCTACGCCTCGGTTCGTTTTTTGCGATTGCCGATTGCGCTGAGGATAACAACCGGGGGCACTGCATGGGCGTATTCAACGGCCTGTATCGACTGGGCAGCCTGGCCGGCATGCTGGCCGGCGGCTTCATCGCCGACCTGTTCGGCCTCGCCGCCACGGCGTTGTTTTTTGGTGCGATTACACTGTCAGCGATTCCGGCCGCCTTTCGGCATGTGCCTGACGCCAAAAACCACAACAACGCCAAGCCGGAAGAGCCAACCCCCATCGGTGTGCTCTGGCGTGATTCCGCCATATTTTGGGCCCTGACCACCGGCGCCGTCGTGGCGATGATTTATCAGGGCATCTTCACCGCGACCTTGAGTTATCTGGTACAAACCCATAATTCCTCGACCGTCCACTTACTAGGCTTTGCCTTTGGCGCGGCCTCACTTGCCGGCATCCTGCAAGCGATCCGTTGGGCCTGGGAACCCTGGTTGGCCCCCTGGGTGGGCATAAAGTCCGATGGTCGTCATGGACGAAGAAAGGTTTTGCTGCTTTCGCTGCTGCTGGCTACGCTGCTGTTCTGCCTGTTGCCGCTGGACATCCCGCTATTGCCCTGGTTGCTTGTCGTCATGGGCGTGCAAATCACCGCGACGGCCCTCACCACGCTCACCGATGCAGTGGCTGCCGACGCGGCGACCCGCGCCTCCAAAGTACTGGTGTTGACTGCCTACTCGCTCGCCATCGACCTCGGTTCGGCAATCGGACCGATTATCGGCTATGTGCTGAATTCGGCCATAGACCCGTATGCCGCCTATTGGGCTGCGGCGCTGTGCCTACTATTGCTCAGCCTCGCCTGGCTGGTGCCAAACAAAGAGCCTCAGGTTTCGGCCTGAGGCTCTTTGTTTGCTATTCTGTCTTAGTTTCCATCGCTTTGCTGCGCACCGCATCAATATAGTTATACACCGTGTATCGCGTCACGCCGAGAATCCCGGCCACCATCTCCACCGAACCCTTCATCAGAAAAACGCCGCGTTCTTCAAGTTGCTGCACCACTGCCGTCTTGTCCTCCTTGGTCAGTGCGCCGGGATCGCCGCCATAACCCTCCAAGACCGACTGAACGATGTCATTGAGCGCTTCCGTCATGCCGGCCGCAAACGACTCCTTTGCCTCGCTGGGCGCTGAAAACAGGCTGTTCTCCAAAAAATGACGCCACGATACCAACGGTGTCTGATCGATATTTACGCAGAGACAGCCGATCACCTTTCCCTGCCCGTCCCGCACGAACGTGGTCGAAGAGCGCAATGTCTTGCCCTCTTTGGTCACATTATGATAACCGTGCAGGTCGGCGATCTTATCGCCCTGCTCGCGGAACCGCCGCAACACCATGTCGGTGAGGGGTGCGCCAACACCCCGCTTGGTCACATTCCCCGTCATGTAAACGACCGACTGTTCGGGCCGTGACATGTCATGCAGCACCACTTCGCAGTATGGACCGACCGCGGCGGCAATCGCGTCGGCGACCGGGATCAGCGTTTGCAGACCGGGGGGGATTTTACGGTTTCCCATGTTGAACTCTCCCTCGTACAATATACTATGAATTAATTCCAAGTCGGGAGAATTTTTTCCTGCATTTTTCAACTATTTTAGTATTTTTTTTATTTTTTCAACTTTTTGTTGATATTGCTCGACATATCGATTGACATTTGTTTGAAAATTGACTATTCTATAGGCAAAGCCTGTATTCTATTAGAGAAGGAAGGTGTCGCCTTGCAAAAACAAGTAGTATCCACCAACACGGCTCCGGCCGCCATCGGTCCCTATTCTCAGGCGATTATCGCCAACGGACTGCTTTTCTTGTCCGGCCAGATCCCGATCGAGCCGGAAACCGGAAACGTCCCCGACGGAATTGAAGCCCAGACGCAGCAAGTACTCAAGAATATGTCAGCCATCCTGACCAGTGTGAATCTTTCCACTGAAAACGTAGTAAAAACCACAATTTTTTTGAAGAACATGGATGACTTTGCCACCGTCAATGCGATTTACGCAACTTACTTTCCGGCAAACCCGCCTGCCCGCTCGACGGTTCAGATCGCCCGGCTCCCCAAAGACGTTCTGATTGAAATCGAAGCCATTGCCACCGGCGCCTAAGATTTCCGATCCGACAAAAAACGAGGAGGAGTGTTCATGCATTTATCTGTAAAAATTCTCATCGGCCTGATTCTTGGTATCGTCGGCGGTCTGATCGCCGGCCCCACTGCCGTCCCCTGGATGAAGGTCTGGATCGCCCCCATCGGCACCATCTTCATCAACCTGATCAAAATGGTCATCGTGCCTGTCGTGCTTGCTTCCATCGTTTCCGGTGTCGCTTCGATCGGCGATGTCAAAAAACTGGGACGGGTCGGCGTCAAGATCATGGTGTTCTACCTGGCGACAACCGCCTTCGCCGTAGCGATCGGCCTGATGTTCGGCACCTTGATGCAACCAGGCAAAGGCCTCACCATCCCCGCCGGCGCCAAAGCCGCTTCCAAGCTGGCTCCGCCGCTGCAGGACGTGCTGGTCAACATCATTCCCTCCAATCCGTTTGTCGCGATGGAAAAAGGCGACATGTTGCAGATTATCGTATTTGCCATCTTCCTTGGCATCGGCATCACGATGGTCGGCGCCAAAGCCAAACCGGTTGATGACTTCTTCAACGGGCTGGCTGAAGTCACCTATAAGATCATCGACATGATCATGAGTTTTGCTCCGTTCGGCGTCTTCGCCCTGATGATGCCGGTCGTCGCCGTCAACGGCCCGAAAGTGCTGTTGCCGTTGGCATCGGTCGTCGCCGCGATGTATCTCGCTGCAATCGTTCATGCCGTTGTGGTGTATAGCGGCACCGTGGCCACCCTGGGCGGCATGTCGCCGATCCGATTCTTCAAAGGCATCGCCCCTGCCATGTTGGTGGCGTTCTCCACCTGCAGCAGCGGAGCGACCCTACCTGTCACATTGAAATGTACCCAGGAAAACCTCGGTGTCAAGAAGGACGTGTCCAGCTTCTGTCTGCCACTCGGCGCCACCGTCAATATGGACGGAACCGCCATCTACGTCGGCCTTGCCGCCCTGTTCGTCGCGCAGGCGTACGGAATCGACCTGAATGCCGGACAATACATGACGATCATCCTCACCGGCACCCTGGCGTCGATCGGTGCTGCCGGCGTGCCTGGCGCAGGCCTGATCATGTTGACCCTGGTCCTGACCTCTGTCGGTCTGCCGATCGAAGGCGTCGCCTTGATCGCCGGTATCGACCGTGTGCTTGACATGGCCCGGACCACCCTCAACATCACCGGCGACGCCGCAGGTTGCGTCGTGGTGCAGAACAGCGAAAACAAAGGCTAAACTCAGTTTCAACAACTAAGCAAAAAGGGGCTGTCTCGAACAGGTTGCAAAGCCTGGTTCAAGACAGCCCTGTTTTTTTGCGCATCAGCAAAAATTATCGTTCGTGCTTCAATCCGTTGCATATCTTTCGCAGTAGCGGTCAATCGCGAATTTTCGCTTTAGCCCCTTGTCGTTCATAAACCGGATTTTGCCAAATATTTGCCGTTCACCCCAGGCCCGGTCGTGCACGCCGCCGATGCTCCAGGCGATTCCGGCGTACCCGTTCGGGTCGCGTCCGTCCAGTTCGTATCTGTCATTCAGATAAATCGCCGTCTCCATCGCCTGCCGCGGGTTGGCCGACCATTCGAGGATTTTCTTCGCCCAGTACATCCGCATATAGCCGTGCATCTTGCCTGTTTTCACCATCTGCCTTTGTGCGGCGTTCCAGATCGGGTCATGGGTGATCGCCTGTTCAAATTCCGCTGCAGTATAGCGGTAGGGCCTGACATCATCCAGGTGCTCGGCGAGGGTCTGCTGCGCCCAGGCCGGAAAGCCGGCAGGGTTGTCATAGTCCGGATTGTAGTAGCAGAAGTTGTCTGCCAGCTCCCGCCTGACAATCAGTTCTTCAAGAAACGCCTCCGTCTGCGGCGCCGGACCGCCCCGGCGCAAAACCTCCAGCGCCGTCCGCTGCGCCGACAACTGGCCGAAGTGCAGGTAGGGCGACAGCTGCGACTGCCGGTCCAGCGTCGGATCATTGCTGTTCACGCCGTAATCGTCCAGTCTTTCTTGCAAAAACGATTGCAAACGAAGCTTGGCCGCCTGCGCGCCCGGTTGCAACCAGCCGGCTTCGCCTACACTGCGATCGAGGTTCAGCCCGGCCAGCAGGCGTTCAACTTCAGGTAACGGCGTAGCTGTGAGAACAGGCGGGTAAGGATGCCGCTCCAGTGGTGGAA
The DNA here is from genome assembly GCA_964647865.1 of uncultured Veillonellaceae bacterium. Lineage (GTDB taxonomy): Bacteria > Bacillota > Negativicutes > UBA1444 > UBA1444 > UBA1444. The sequence continues at coordinate 4,845 of CAZYJK010000111.1, forward strand.
ACTGCTCGAGAAATTCCGGCAACAGTTTTTTGATTTTGGGCCGCAGGGTATATGCGGCAAACTCCAGTTTCGGCGAAGCAACCCAGCAAGGAACGATATTATGGGCATCCACCTCGTGGCATTCAATGGTGAGCCGGGCCAGCAAATCCTCTTTCCACAACCGCTTGATCCGTAGCGGGTCAAAATCAGTGACAAGCAAACTTGCCTGCAACTGGTTCAAAAAAGCGGGGAGAACTTCGCGCGGTTGACCGAACAACAGGTGACAGGCAATGCTTTTTTGCTCAAGTTCAGCGAACGTTTCCAACAGTCCGCGCACCATAAACCCGTATTGGCGCAGCGTGGCTTGCAGAAAATCCGTGACCAGGCAAAACACTACCGTCAGCGGTTGCTTTCTGCTAATCGCCTGCTGTTGCGCATGCAACAAGGCCCAGTTATCCGCCGCCCGTTGGTCGCGGCTCATCCAGTACACGACCGGGCCCGTCAGGGCGTTGCCAGCAGGTTTCAGAACACGCACCCGTTGCGGATTCATGACTGTATCATGCGCGTAGTTGTTATTCGCTGCAAAAACACTCCGCAGGCTCCTCTCTTATACTATCGGCTTCATTGGGAAACGGCGGCCAGCTTCAGCCGGCCCGGCGTTTTCCTGTGATAAGTTCCGCGCTGATCCTTACCACTTGCGTGGCGGCGCGAAACTTCTCGATATAAGCGAGACCGGCCTCGAGATAGTCTGCACTGTACCTCTGAATGATCGCTTGCAGCGCCGCTTCTTTTTCCGCCGCGTCGACGACCGACGCCGAACCGAATACGATGACGCTTTCATAGTTGGTGGCAAATTGGTCAGCCAGCACCTGCGTGTTGCCGACGACGGTGAAACAAACCTGTGAATTGGCCTCAATCGCAGTGAGTTTTTTGCCTTGCAACGCGCAATGAACATACACCGCATCGTTGAAATATACATAGTTCAACGGAACTCCATAGGGCCTGCCGTCTTCATCGATCACGGCCAAAACCCCATACTCTCCCCTGCCCAGCAACTCTTTCGCTTCCGTGTCAGACATCTGACGATCCACCCGACGCATTGATATCATGTTCAACATCGCTCCCCTCGTAATAAGTTGATGCTTTGTTCTATTCAGGGAACGACGTCAATATTCCTGCACTTGCCGCCCTTTCTGCCAAACAAAGGTTTTTTGACGCTGCTTGTCGTATAATCAGGGTATAGTCTAACAACGCGCTGGTTTTGCGCCGAAAAGGAGCGACCCGAATGACTCAAAACTCACTGCGTCGCGAAGTCTACCTGCTGCTGTCCGAGGCATTCAAGCAGCCGACCGAGCAGTTTATCGCCGAACAGCCCCCCATGGTTGATTTTCTTGCTCGATCGTTTCAACAATTAGGCCATGATCTGCCAGGCGATCTGTACGAGAATTGGCCTGCATTGCTGCCGGATCTGCCAAGCGCCACCGCCGCCTATCGGCAAAGTTTCCTGTTCCCGGTCCATTCTCGCGTGCTGCCGGTCGAGTCGGTCTATCGCCGCTGGACGAGCGACGCGAGCGCCGAAGTGCCGTTTGCCGCCGAGAAGGGGTTGCTGCTCAGCGACCATGCGCTGCACATGAAAGACCTGTACGAAACGTTTGGCATCACCATTCCCGAAGAATATGAGTCGATGCCGGACCATCTCTGTCTGGAGCTCGAATTTGCCGCCCTGTTGCTGGAGCATGACGCGGAAACAAAATACGGCGTATTTATCGCCGAACATCTGAACTGGCTGGACGACCTCGTCGCCGAAGCAGAGCAGAAAGAAATCCCGGACTACTATCTGCAACTGATAAAACTGACGGCGCAATTCCTCGCAAAGGAACTGCGCCGCCGCTAACAACAATATCGCCGAGTAGCGGGCCGGAATTCGTTCCGGCCTTAAATTTTGAACTCCGCCATCGGCCGGTTGGCAGTTATCAAGT
>CAZYJK010000112.1:0-6750 GCA_964647865.1 uncultured Veillonellaceae bacterium
GCTTTGCGTAGCAAAGTCCTGTTTTTTTACCTCAGAAAAGCGCTGGAGCGGCATTCCGGCAGGCTTGACATTGCAAGCAGAAAGGCGTAATATCATGTTCGTGGTACCAAAAAAAACAAAATAGTTTTTGTAGTTTTGGACAAGAGGTGAATCGGATGAAAATGCGAATCATGGCAGCTGCCATGGAAGAGATGAATGAATTTGGCGTTCGCTTTACAATGAGTAATCTGGCCGCCCGTCTGGCCATCAGCAAACGAACTCTATATGAGCATTTTGATTCCAAGGAAGTCTTGATCGAAGCCATTGTCGACGTCATCATCCTGGACATGCAGACCCAGCGACTGCGCATTTTGGAAGACCCTTATCTGGGGCTGAAAGAAAAACTGGTCAAAATGTTGTCGGTGCGCCCTGCGGCTTTTATCAAACTGGAGGACCGAGTCAAATTGGATCTGCGGCGTCAGTTTCCTGGCTTGTGGAAACGGGCGCATGAATCGGTGGAAGCGCAATGGGATATGATTGATGAGGTTTTGCGGCAAGGCGTGGATGCCGGCTATTTCAGGCCGATATACGTGCCTGTGGTGCGCAAGGTTTTGCAGGGCGCGGTCAACGAAATCTCTGAATATGATTTTTTGCTGGAGCAGCGCAAGACGTTTCACGAGATGATAGGGTTCATTACGGACATTGTGATATATGGTATTATGCTGCCGGAAAAGCAGGACGTTGCGACTGACCTAACGGCACGCAAGGAGTGAAAGGGATGCAGGCTATGAACAAGATGAGTTTCCGCATGAAGTTGATTATCGGGGTTCTTGTGTTGGTGGGGATCGGCGCAGCAAGTTTTAAAATGGGATGGATCGGCGCAAAACCCAAACCAGGCGGTCCGCGGGTTGTTGATGTAAAAGCGATTCAGCTGGCAGCAAAGGATACGCCGATAAGTTATGAATTTGTCGGTGAGATCGAGGCGAGCGACTCGGCCCAGATCAAAGCGAAAGTGACCGGGAATATCGTTGAAAAGTTTGTTGTCGGCGGCTCTACGGTAACGCAAGGCCAGCCGCTGTTCCGTATTGAGGCGCGGCAGTATGAAACGACGGTCATGTCCAGCGATGCGGCTGTTGCTGAATCGGAAGCCGCGCTAAGCCTGATCCGCCGTGATGTGATCCGCTACCGGCAACTGGCTGCGCATGGAGCGATTTCGCAGCAAACGCTGGATAATGTGGTTGCCCAGGAAAGCCAGGCGATTGCCAAGCTGAATGCAAACAAGGCGAAAGCGGCCCAGGCGCGGCTCGATCTGCGGGATACGCTGGTAGTATCGCCAATGACCGGAAGAATTGACGTAAAGGATATCGGCATCGGCAATTACGCGACTGCCGGCCAAACAACACTAGCCACGGTTTCGGCGATCGAAACGGTACGGGTCAAGTTTAGCATGAGTGAAAACGAATATCTGAAGTTGTTTGCGAGATTAAAAGGAATTGGCGCTCTCGAGCCCGGACACAAAATCAATCTTCGGCTCAGCGACGGGCAAGAATACCCGCTGGCCGGTGCAATCGAGCAAGTGGACAGCGGCATGGGACAGGGAACCGGTACGATGACGATAAAGGCGCTGGTGGAGAATCCGCAAAAGATGCTCTTGCCGGGCATGTTTGCCAGAGTTGTCGCGACCGGTGAGATAAGAAAAGCCGCACTGGTAATTCCGCAACGCGCGGTGCAGGAGCTACTTGGCAAAACTTTCGTGACCGTTGTCGGCGAAGGCGATAAGGCGGAAACCCGGCCGGTGAAGATGGGGCCGCGCGTCGGTTCGCAGTGGGTCGTTGAAGAAGGTTTGAAACCAGGCGACAAGGTGATTGTCGAGGGTGCTTTGAAGACCGCTCCAGGGACTATGTTAAAGGTAACGATGATCAATGGCTAAATTCTTTATTGATCGTCCCATTTTTGCAATCGTCGTATCAATTTTTATAGTATTGGGCGGACTGATCGCCGGGTTCAATCTGCCGATTGCCCAGTATCCCCAAATTACCCCGCCGACAATCAATGTCTCGGCGAACTATAACGGTGCGAACGCTGAAGTTGTCGAACAGAGCATCGCCCAGGTCATCGAGTTGCAGGTCAATGGCACCGAAGGCATGGTCACGATGGATTCTACAAGCGCCGACAATGGTGTATATTCGCTGAATGTAAAGTTCGAACTGGGCAAGGATGCCGACCTGGCATCGGTGCAAACGCAAAACCGCGTTACCCAGGCGAATGCCCAGCTGCCGACGGAAGTCACATCTTCCGGCATTGTTACGAAAAAAGCCACTCCTGACCGCGCGATGATCTTTGCGCTCTGGTCGCCAAATGGCACGTACGATCGCGGATTTATGAAAAACTACGGCAGTATTTATCTCGTGGAAGAGCTAAAACGTGTCAAAGGCGTCGGAACGATTCAGGAGTTCGGTTCCGATTATGCGATGCGGATTTGGTTGCAGCCGGACAAGATGGCTCAGCTTGGTGTTACAACGACAGCTATCGCGGCTGCATTGAAAGACCAGAACGTGCAAGCCCCGGTTGGCGCGGTCGGGCAAAATCCCTCCGCTGGCAAGCAGGACTTCCAGTACACCGCTCGAGTCAAAGGGCGTATGGAGACTCCCGAGGAGTTTGGCCAGATCATAATCCGCAGCCAAAGCGACGGGTCAATCGTTCGGATCAAAGACGTAGCAAGAATCGAAATGGCGGACAAGGACTACCTATTTGCCGCTTTTAGCAATGGGATGCCTTCCGTCGGATTTTCAATTCAGCTTGCCTCCGATGCCAACGCGCTCGATACGATCCGCGAGTGCTCGGCGATTCTTGAACGGGCTTCGCAATCGTTTCCAGCGGACATGAAATATGGTACGGTTGTCGATAATACAAGGTTCGTGCGCGAATCACTCATCGAAGTGGCCAAAACATTTTTTGAAGCACTACTACTGGTTATGCTCATCGTATTCATTTTTCTGCAGTCCTGGCGCGCCACGCTGATTCCGATGCTGGCGGTACCGGTATCGTTGTTGGGAACCTTCGGTGCATTCCTATTGATGGGATTTTCCATCAATACGCTTACGCTGTTTGCGATGGTGCTGGCTATCGGTCTGGTCGTTGATGATGCGATTGTCGTTGTCGAGGCCGTTGAATATCACATGCGGTTTAATGGACTACCTCCCCGCGAAGCGACCTACAAGGCGATGGAAGATGTATCCGGACCGATTGTGGCGATTGCTTTCGTGCTGGCGTCTGTCTTCATTCCGGTCGCGTTCTTTGGCGGTACCGTCGGGGTACTTTACAAGCAGTTTGCACTGACCATCGCCGTATCCATGGCATTGTCTGCCGTGGTAGCTCTGTCGCTCACTCCGGCGCTGTGCGCCATGTTGCTGCAGCCTCACGATCCGCATGCACACAAAGGGAAAATCGGACACTTTCTGTCGCGTTTTACGGATTGGTTTGAAGGATTGCGGGACCGTTATGAACGCGGCGCGGTAAAAGTATTGTTCCGAGCCAAATTCAGCCTGTTGCTGATGCCGCTGCTGCTGGTCATGGCTTGGGGGATCTCCGGTTTTGTTCCCTCTTCGTTTGTGCCCAGTGAAGACCAAGGGTATTTCGTGGCGACGGTTTCTCTGCCGGAAGCTTCCAGCATGAGACGGACCGAGGAAGTTGCTAATAAGATCGCCGAAGAGATCCGCAAGATGCCAGGCGTCAAGCAGACGATGATCGTTACTGGCATCGATATGTTGGCAGACGCCAACAAATCAAGCGCCGCAGTTATTTTCACGGAATTGACTCCGTGGAAAGAAAGGACCGCTGCGAATCTAAGTGTGGACAGCATAGTCCGCAACGTCATCGGGATGGCCAGCCGGATTCCGGAAGCTAACACCATGGCGTTCAACGTGCCGCCGCTTCCCGGCATCGGCAGTTTGGGCGGGTTTAGTTTCATCCTGCAGGACCGTAGCGGGCACACGCCGCAGGAGCTGGACGAAGCGACGAAAGCTTTTTTGGCGGAGGCTCGCAAACGACCGGAAATCGCCATGATTTATTCAACCTTCCGAACCGATACCCCTGGCTACAAATTCGATGTTGACCGAGAAAAGGCAAAAAAACTCGGAGTGCCGGTGAGCGGTGTATTCAATACATTGCAGGCATTTTTGGGCGGACTTCAGGTCAACGACTTCAACCGTTTTGGCCGGACCTACAAAGTGGTCATGCAGGCGGACGCCCCGTACCGTCAGGGAGTGGAAGACTTACGCACCCTTTATGTCGAAAGCAACACCGGCGTCATGATTCCGTTAAGTACGCTGGTACAGGCGGTTCCGGTAAATAATCCCACCGCATTCAAACGATTCAACGGATTCCGATCCGTATTGATCGGCGGTAGCCCGGCGCCCGGTTACAGTTCCGGTCAGGTCATCCAAGCGCTGGAGGAAGTGGCGGCGCAATCTTTGCCGCAAGGATATAGCTATGAATGGGCCGATCAAAGCCGGGAGGAAAAGGTCTCCGGCGGCAGAACCCCGATTCTGTTCGGGCTCGCGTTGCTCTTTGTATTCCTGTGCCTGGCGGCTTTGTATGAAAGCTGGACCGTTCCATTTGCCGTCTTGCTGACAGTGCCAACGACCATCTTCGGAGCATTCCTGTTCATGTTTATGCGCGGCTTGGAAAACAGCGTGTACATGCAAATCGGCTTGGTCATGTTGATTGGCTTGGCAGCGAAAAACGCGATTTTGATTGTAGAGTTCGCCAAAATCCGCGTCGAGAGAGGCATGCCGATTCGCGAAGCCGCGATTGAAGCCGCCAAACTGAGGATGCGTCCGATCATCATGACATCACTGGCCTTTATCGTCGGCGTATTCCCGCTGGTATTCGCCAGCGGAGCGGGCGCCGGCTCGCGAAACGCGATGGGCACGACCGTCGTCGGCGGGATGGCGCTTGATACGGCCTTGGGAATCTTCGTCATTCCTTGCCTGTTTGTAGTGGTCGAAGAATTTTCGGAATGGCTGCAAGCGCGGCGAAAGAAACCGGATACCGCAATAGCGGCCCCGCAAGAAGCGGCGCGACCGGATCAAGACTGATAGATAAGGTTACACAGAAAAATAATCCGGTGAAGAATGCGGGCGCTTTCCTCACCGGATTATTTATTTGGCTGATAGCGATTATTTGAGCCAACGGCGAAACAAGAGCGGCGTCAGTAGCAGAATGAAGAACAACCGGAAAATCTGGTATGAAGCGATGACCGATAAATCCGCGCCAAGCGCAATTCCGGTAACGCTCATTTCGGCAATCCCTCCCGGTGCCATGCTGAGAAAGGTAGTGACATTGGAATAGCCATAATGATTGGAAAGCATGAATGCGATGCCGAGGGAAGCAACGATCACTGCGATGACTCCCAACAAGGTGTAGGCCGTCAAGCTTCGCCAATTGCTAAGACTGGCCAGCTCTATCTTGACTCCCATATAAGCACCGACAGCAATTTGGCAAAGGATTGTCAACCAAGACGGCAAACTGGGACAGGAAAATCCGGTAAGGGAAAGTGCGGCAGCTGCCAGGATCGGGCCCATCAGATAGGGCGTCGGCAAGTTCACCTTATTGCCAAGCATTGCGGCAATCAGCGCGAAGGTCAGGACAGGGAAGGCGCTATATGGAATAGGTGACCAGGCGATCAGAGCGTTGGCTGTTGCCTCGAAAGTAGCGCCTGTGTTGCCGAAACCCCCAGCGGCTTGCGTAGCTAAATATGGCACGATAAAAACCACAGACAACAAGCGGATGGTGTGCATGAAAGAAACGACCGAAACATCGGCGTCTTCCATCTCCTCACTCATCAACACCATTTGTGAAAAACCGCCGGGTACGCTGCCAAGCATGCCGGTAGTAAAACTGATGCCGGTCTTGCGATGTGTGATGTAGCCCAATATCATGCTCATCAATAAGATCAACACCGTCACCAGCAACATGACAGGTAGTTGGGCCAAAATCTGCGCCGCCGCTTCAAGAGTGAACGCTTTTCCGATAAGGTAACCCAGAACCACCAATGCCGCATTGCGGACCGAAAGCGGAAAGGTTTGTTGCTGTTTGCGAAGTTGCCCCCGGAGTACGACAAAGCTGAGTGGCCCCAGCATCCAAGCGAGCGGAATCTGCAGATAATAAAACAAAATGCCGCCGGTTGCGGCCAGAAAAAATATTCTTAGGGTGGAGAGTACTTGTTGCATTGAATGCCAATTCTCCTTGCAAAATTGAAGCGAAATAAAACAATAAAACGCGACAGGATAAGTCGCGTTTTATTGAATCATGGAAAAAGCCGTCGACTTACATAGAATGTCGTTTGGTATTGGTGGCGCAGGTTTTGCAATCAACAACCTCGCCATAGGAAAGACACTCGGTGAGTCGAACCATGGTAACCGGTTGGTTGCTGTCGCCAGTGATATATTCATCCTCAAAGATTGCCAGCACGATATCCCGGCTGACTTTGTCGCAATAAAAAGGTTGAGCACCGATTAATTTCTCATTCATGCAAATCCTCTCCCTTGCTTATTATTTCTTTCTTCGACAACAACCCGCCGGTTTCCTTTTTCAAAATTTGGCCCAGACTTTTTTGCAATCTTGATTTTTTTGCAATTCTTGGATAGAATAAAGAAGCTTGAACGGATGTTTCAAGCAACACAATGTGGTGCGGGCGTAGCTCAGTGGTAGAGTACCGGCTTCCCAAGCCGTGGGTCGCGAGTTCGAATCTCGTTGCCCGCTCCAGTA
>CAZYJK010000113.1:0-2636 GCA_964647865.1 uncultured Veillonellaceae bacterium
GATAAGGCCCAAAATTAGGCCCAAGATTTTAAGGGTTTTCCAAATCAATAAGGCAATCTATATGGAAGGTTTCGCGAACATTGCATCGCAAGCAAACTTAATCGGGGCCAGCCATCCAAAGATTTTGCCGCGTATCAACCACATAAACGACGTGGATCGTTTCTTCCTCAATCAGATACAGAATGATATGATGCTTATACACCAGGGCTTTGCGATAGCCTAGTTTAGCAAAGCTGGGCAAGTTGTCAGGAACGCCGTACATAAAAGGGTTTTGGCTGATATCCTGGATTTTTTGATACACCGCATCTCGGAACTCTTTGGCGGCTGGAGGATAATTCATCGAATAAACGTAGAAATCAATGATTTCCTTGATGTTTGAAACGGCATTCGGCGTTATATTAACCTGATATTTGCAGTCCTGATTGAACATGTAGCCGCTCCTTTAGGTACTGATCAATTTCCCCAAACGCCAAATGGGCAGGTATGGATTTACCTTGCCGAATTTCGGCTTCAGAGCGCAATAGATTTTCCAACATGCCGATTTTTGCCTGCATCATTTCAAAATGGCTGCTACTCATAATGACCATGTGGTTAGAACCGTTCTTCGTCAGATGGACCGGCGTATCCTGCTCCACCACAAAAGCCTCGACGTCGGCCATGCGTTTTGATAATTCACTGATGGGGCGAATAATCGTCTTTTGCATAATTTCACCTTCTACGCCTGTTTGCTTTCATTATACCTAAGTTTTCGGAGAATATAAAGGTAATTTTCCGAAATGGCAAAAGCGTCCATCTACATCTCTCACAACAACACAGCCTCGTTGACCACTCGGTCACGAATACGTTCTTTGAGCCCACGTTCTGTAACGACATCAACTTTTGATCGATGTCACTCTCAACATCATCCTGGCGTCGTGCAACCGAACCAATTTCATAAAGCAATTACCTCTCGCCTAGCTTATCGGGGATCATGACCGCCACCAAAACCAAGCCGAAAAAAGACGCGACCAGTGAAGAAAAAACTGCCGATTTTGACGATAAGGCCCAAAACTAGGCCCAAATAGCATAAAAAGGGTTCCGACGAAATCGTCGGAACCCTTGTGTTTTCTGTGGTGGAGACGAGGGGGATCGAACCCCTGACCTCTAAAATGCGAATCTAGCGCTCTCCCAGCTGAGCTACGCCCCCACGGAACAATACACCGGAGGAATCACACCGGCGTAAATTATCATACTAAACTATTTTGTTCCTGTCAAACCCTCCGGCGAATTTTTCAGCTGATCAGCGCCGCCAGAATCAACCCGGTCGCAAAGCTGAGCCGAGCCGAAAACACGCCGACGGCGATATTGCCTTTCATCAGCTCGTCGGCCACCTTGAACGGGGTCAGCTTTTCAAACGCATAGTAGACCAATACCTGAAAAATAATGCCGATGACGCCCCAGATGATCAGGTCGCCGATACTGACCGCGTGAAACACCGCCGAGGCCATCACCAGCGCCTGGCCGACGATTTTTCCGCCCAGATTGTGCGCGACAGCGATGCCGGCCTCATCTTTTGCCGTCTTGTCGCAGCAGGCCGCATCCTGAATTATTTTCATTTCGTTGTAGGGCGTCTGCATCATGAAAATCTTGATGCCGATGAGCAGCAGCGGGATCGAGACCACCAGATAGGTAAGGAAATTGACGAAGCTGGACCATTGTTGCAAAACCATCACTCATTCTCCTTTCGACGCGTCCGTTGATAAGCACAACGGTTGATAATATGCCATATTGCCGGTGATCCGGCTGCCGACCCGCGCCACCAGCGCCGAGCCGCGACCACCCACCAGGAAGGTTCCATAGATTATTCTACCACAATACAGGCCGTTCAGGGTCCTGACCGTCTGTTTCGGCAGTGCGACGTACTGTTGGTAAACAAGCGGTTGTTCCCAGTAGTTGCATTCGTCGTCCCGCGTCCAGGCCACTCCGTCGCTGCCATAGATCGTCACCGCACCGCCTTCCCGGCCGTAGACCGGCTTGGTCACGTAGGGGCAGCGGCCAAGAAACCGGTTTTCAAAGTAGGTCGGCAGCATGTGGGCGGCAATCGCCGCGCGTTCCTCGGGCGAGAAAAACGAACCGTCCTCATACAGACTCCAGATGAGCGCCTGGGTCGCCTTGGACTGGGCGAGCATCGCCGCCGGTGGATTCACGAGGGCCAGTCTTCCTTCCGCCACGATTTCCAGCACATGCCGTCCGGTCGGGTAGCCGTCGCCGTCCTGCTCCTCCGCCATCTTTTCCAGCGGATGCAGCCGGTACAGCAGGTCCACCGGTTCATGCGCCTGACCGTCCCAGACCTGCAGCCGGTCCTCGAACAGCCGCAGCTGCGAAAGCGGCACAAACTTGCCCGCCAGGCCCGATTGCGCCAGCAAGAAGCGCGTCGTCCCCGCATCTTCGTCATGCCAGTCGACCGAACTGAACACGACCCGCTCCACCGCAAAGCCGCTATCGCGATAGGCTGCGACACTGCGTTGAAACGCTCTGGACAGGTCGACCGCCAGCGCCTGGTTGGGGTCGGTTGCGCCAAAAAACTCACAGACCTTGCCGTTGACATAAAAAGCTTCCACCACATCGGTCGGCGTTTCCGCGTTGAACTCCAGCAT
>CAZYJK010000113.1:2736-6539 GCA_964647865.1 uncultured Veillonellaceae bacterium
TCCCAGACAAAGCTGCCGTCTCGCCGCAGCGGTCCGTACAGCGCTTCGCGTCTCTCCGCATACGTCTTGGCAGACAGTTCCTCAGCCACCGCTCGATCCCCCGCCGGAACGCGACGAGCTGCCCAGTCCGCCTTTGGATCCGCTGGATACGCCGCGTGAAGAAGAGGATGCTGGTTTGGAAACGGTACTGGAGCTGCTGCTGCCGCCAAAATAGCGGTACATCGGCCAGAACCCGGTCCGGTGGCTGCGGTTGGCAACCGACGATACCGGGCGGCCGTCCTCATCGCAGTAGCCGTCGCGGTCCACGTCGGTGCAGGCAGCTTCATTGCGGCCCCACTCAAAAGGGTTCATAGAACAGCCCGGCGTCATGGTCAACGCCGCCGCCAAAAACAGCCCCACGACCTTTTTGCTCCGGCCCGTATTGCCGGAATCCATCGTCCTCACCCCCCTGTTTTTCGGCAGTAATAGATATAAGCTTGCCGATCCTCGTCGATCTCGCAGGAAGTCTTTTCCCACTCCTGGCCAAACAGGATCATCGTATCCGCCATCAGATGGCAGAGCGCCTGCACCTGGCTGGGAAAGCCGAACTGGTGGATCAGCGGGTATTCGTTGACATATTCCCGATATTCGCGCACTTCCACGGCGATCCAGCCCGGCATCACCGGCTGGGTTTGGTTGCCGGCCTCCGCCGAGTCGGTCGGCACCTCTTCCACATACATCACGTAAGCGGCCGCATCGATCGCAGACGCGGTCTTCAGCCAGGTCTTGCCTTCCTTGACAAAGTAGTCGCAGGCAAATCGCATCGCCGCTTCCACTTCATCCATCGCCTCATAGAAATAGAGCAGCGGATAGTCTTCCGCGGCATTGCTCAAACGATACTCGAATCTTGGCACCGCACTCCCTCCCTGTCTAGGCCGCCGGCTTCAGCGCCGCTTTGCCGAGGTCCTTCAGCCGTCCGTCCAGCTGTAGATTCAGCACACCGGCTTTTTTGACCGCCTCGGCCAGCGCGTCGCGCAGCGGAATGAAGGTATCCGTGATGTTCCGGCCTTGTTTCAGCATCGTGAACTCGTCGCCGCCGGAGGCCATGAAGTCGTTGGTCACGATCTTGTAGGTCGCGGCCGGGTCCAGCAGACGACCGTCGGACAGACGGACTTCCACCAGCTGGCTGCCATATGGCCGGCTCGAGTCGATCGTCAGCTGCAGGCCGGAAAACTGCACGGTGCCTGCTTTGCCGTTGATGCCGTGGTTCAGCGCCTGCAAGACTTGTTCGCCGGTCAGGTCCATCGTCACCAGGGTGTTGTCAAACGGCATGACCTCATACAGGTTCCCCATCGTGATCGCGCCGGCCGGAATGCTGGTCCGCAGTCCGCCGCCGTTCTGCAGCGCGATATCGGCCGCCGCCCGCTGCCGTAGCACATCGCTCGACCACTGACCGAGAATCGACAGTTCATAGCGGTCATGCGAAAGGTCCCTGACCGTGCGGCCCAGCACTACGTTCTTCACCGGAATGATCGCCGCCTGCGACCGGTCAACGATCGCCTGAACTGCCGGATCGGCGTTCACCGCCTTGATCGGCACCTCGAGCGACTGGACCGAGCTGAGCAGCACCTTTTGCTCGCGCTTGGAATACACCAGGCTGATTTTGCCCAGCGCCCGGCCGAAATAGTAGGCCTGCACCACCGGCACGCCGTTCACTTTGCCTGCGACCAGCTTGTGTGAGTGTCCGCTCACCAGCGCATCGATCCCCGGCACCGTCGCCGCCAGCACTGCGGCGTCCCCGCTCACCTGCCCGGCAGCATCCTGTTCTGACGCCAGATGCGACAACACCACGACGATATCCGCGCCCAGTCGCCGGACCTGCGGCAGCAGCTCGCGGACTACCGTGGCCGGGTCGCGGAATTCGAACGGCGCGACGATTTTCGGCCCGGTCGTATAGGCGGTTTCCGGCGTCACGATGCCGATCACGGCGATTTTCACTCCCAGCCGCTCCAGCATCACAAACGGCTTGACGAAGCTCAGCCGCCCCTGCCCATCCTTTTCGCGAACATTGGCCGACACATACGGGAAGCGCGACTCCGCCACCCGCGCCGCCAGTTTGTCGAGGCCCCAGTCGAACTCATGGTTGCCCAGCGTCATCGCATCCATCTGCAAGGCATTCAAGACCTCCACGACGGTTTTGCCATAGAGGAGGTTGGAGTCCGGACTGCCCTGGAACATGTCGCCGGCGCTGACAAAAATCGAGCCATAGGGATTCTTGGCCCGCTGTTGCAGCAAAAAAGCGCCGAATTTGGCCGCGCCTGGATTCTTCCCCGCTTCGACCAGCGCGCCGTGAAAATCATTGGTTGTCAAGATATCAATCGCGACGATCTCCGGCAGTTTCTCCGCCAGAGCCACGCCATTCCATGGCGCCAGGCAAATCAGCAGCGTCAGCAGCAGGCCCAAAAGCTTGTGTTTTGTTCGCAAAGCGTTCCCTCCCCGATTGTTCCGCGTTATAATGACTTAATATGAGATATTCCTTTCCACGGCGGTGCGGAGTTTTCCTGCCTGCAGCAGACGATACAGCGCAGATATTCTGCACAGCCCGACAGGGATTTATTCCAGGAGGTTGTTTGATTTGACCGCTACTCCCCCACGCGACTTCGTCATCATCAACGCCAATATTCATAGCCTCGACCCGGCGCTGCCGCGCGCCCGTGCGATCGCCGCCAAAGACGGGCGGATCGCTGCAATCGGCTCCAATGATGTGGTCCTAGCTTACGCTGGCCGCGAATTGCCGCAGACAGCGGTGAGCGACCTCGGCGGAAAAACCGTGCTGCCGGGGTTCATCGACGCCCACACCCATTTCATCGCCGGCGGCTTTTCGCTGCAGTCGGTCAATCTGCGCGGCGCGAGCGGACCGGCGGAGTTTGTCGGCCGGATCGCCGAGCGGCTGCGCCAGGCAAAACCAGGCGAATGGGTGACCGGCGGCGGCTGGGACCAGGAAACCTGGCCGGATGCGCCGCTGCCCCGCAAACAATGGATCGATGACGATAGCGCCAATAACCCGGTGTTTGTCAGTCGCAGCGACCTGCATATCGGCCTGGCCAACAGCGCTGCCCTGCGCGCCGCCGGTATCGACGCCGCCACGCCGGACCCCTGCGGCGGCGAGATTTTCCGCGACCCGTCGAGCGGCGAGCCGACCGGCATTTTAAAAGACGCGGCGATTCGCCTGGTGGAAGCAGTCATGCCAAAGCCCAGCGAGGCCGACCGCGGATCGGCCCTGCGTCTTGCCCTGGCCAAAGCGGCGGCTGAGGGCGTCACTTCGGTGCATGACGTGACCGACTGGGGCAACCCCGACTGGAGCGAGTGGGCGCTGTTCCAGCAGTTTCGCGCCCAAAGCGAACTCACCTGCCGCATCTTCGCCCGCTTGCCGCTGATCGACTGGGACCGACGCCGCGCCGACATGCCGGCTTTTCTGACCGGCGATGCCGCCGACCCCTGGCTGCGCTTCGGCGGACTGAAAGGCTTCACCGATGGTTCGCTGGGCGGCCACACCGCCTACTTCTTTGACCCGTACAACGACGCGCCGGACAATTGCGGCCTGCTGCTACCTGACATGTTCCCTGCCGGCGCGATGGAACAGCGCATCCGCGAAGCGGACCAGGCCGGTATCCCGGTGTCGATCCACGCGATCGGCGATAAAGCCAATTCGATTTTACTCGACATCTTCGAGTCGGTGGCCGGACATAACGGCCCGCGCGACCGGCGACTGCGCATCGAGCATGCCCAGCACCTGCGGCAGAGCGATATCGAGCGGATGGGAA
>CAZYJK010000114.1:0-6348 GCA_964647865.1 uncultured Veillonellaceae bacterium
GGACAATAGTAGTTGAGCGGTGTGATCGAGTTGACCGAGCTTTCGCCGATCCGGTAAGCAGCCTGCGACAGAGCCGGCTCGAAGCCAAGCAGGCCGAACATCGGCACAAAAATCGGCGCTAAGATCAGCCATTTGGCGGAACCGCTGACGACGAACAAGTCGGTGAACGCCGACAAAAGAATCAAGCCCACGACCAGTGCAAAACCAGTGAAGCTCATTGATTGAAGGAACTCGGCGCCTTTGATTGCGATGACGCTGGCCAGGTTGGTTTTGTTGAACCATGCGATGAACTGGGCTGCGGAAAAAGCGGTGACAATGAAACTGACGCCGCCGCCGAGGCCTTTGGTCAAGTATTTGGTGACATCGGCTTCGTTCTTGATCAGGCCTTTGCCAATGCCAAATGCAACACCGGTGCTGACAAAGAAGAAGAACAGAATCGGGATGACGCTGTTAAGCAGCGGAGATCTCGGAATCAGGGTGTGTGTTTTTGGATCGCGCAGCAAACCGGCTTCAGGAATGATAAGAACCGCTAACAGCGCGATGTATGCTAGTGCGGCAATTCCTGCATACTTTAGCCCTTTTAGTTCTTCCGGCGTCAATGCGTGCTCCTTGGTGTCGCCGGTGATTTCAGTATTGAGCTCGAGTTTTTCCAAACGCGGCGCGACAATCTTTTCGGCTACAATAGTACCAACGATAGTCAGAACAAAAACAGAGGAGCTCATCAGATAATAGTTGATCAGAACGTGAACCGGCGAGTTGGCGGTTTGCGGAATGGTTTTTATTGCGGTCTGTGTGATTCCTGCAATCAGCGCATCGGTGCCAGCGGGGATTATGTTGGCGCTGAAGCCGGCAGCTGTCGCTGCATAGGCGATCGACATGCCCAGAATCGGGTTTCGCCCCATTCCGGCATAAACCGCTGCTGCAGCAGCAGGAACGAACACCATCGCTGCATCGGAGGCAAGATTGCCGTTGATGCCGATAAAGAAGATCGTGGCGGTTACGGCCCAAGGCGGAACGCCCAACAGGGCTTTGCGCACGACCGCACTGACAAAACCGGTGGATTCAGCCAGCCCCATGGCAATCATCATTACAACGACTAAGCCAAGTGGCGGGAAATTGATGAAGTTTTTGATCATGTCTTGCATAATATAACGGAATCCATCGGCATTAAGCAAACTGACCACCTTGACGACCACTTTTTTGCCTTCCTTACCGACGTAAGCGGCGGAAGTGCCTTCCAGTAAAAAGGAAACAATGAGTACGGCCACAGCAAGCAATGCAAATAGCATGAATGGCGTAGGGAATTTGTTGCCAATATACTCGATCAGGTCGAGCATGCGTTGAAATAGCCCGGATGATTCAGGGGCGGAGTGGTTGTTGATTGGTTTGGACATGAGCTACCTCCTTAATAAACATAGAATTTGTCTGACCGGAACCGAAAGCATAATCCGGAAAGGGTAGTCACCTCCTTCGCTACGCACTGATGCAACAATGGGAATACTCAAAGGTGATATCTATTTTCCAGGAAAGTCAACGCCGCAAGGGCGGTTTCTTCCATTACCTGCGCGCCGACAAACAACGCCCGCTCGTCAAAATCGAAAAAACCGCTGTGCAAAGGGCGCACAGGCTCATTTGTCTTGCCACAGCCGACAAAGAAATAGGCGGACGGCACCTTTTCGGCAAAGAAGGCAAAGTCTTCAGCGCCCAGTACCGGTTTGTGATCGCTCTGGACATGTTCGGCGCCCAAAAAACGACTGGCGGCCAGCTGGACAAATCCGGTTTCGTCCGGTGAATTTTGCAGACTGGGGTAGCCGAATTGGTAATCCAGTTCAAAGTGACCGCCGTAGCCTTCGCAGATTCCTTTCACCATACGGCGGATTCGTTCGGGGATGTCGCGTCGGACGGTTTCGTTTAGTGTTCTGACCGTTCCTTCGAGAACGACCTCTTTGGCGACCACGTTGTAGCGTTCGCCGCCATGCACGGTGCCGATATTGATTGTAGCGGTTTCACGCGGGTCGGTCTGGCGATGGATGATACGGCTGAGCGCCGTAAGCACGTCGGAAGTCATCATGATCGCGTCGATTCCGTGATGCGGCGCTCCCGCATGGGCGCCTGCCCCGAACAGCTTCAGTTTGAAACGATCGGAGGAGGCCATCATTGTGCCGCGGCAAATGCCGATATCACCGTAAGGTAGGTCTGGCCACAAGTGCATACCGAACATCATGTCGACTTTGGGGTTTTCCAAAATACCATCTTTTATCATCAAAGGCGCGCCGCCGTTTGGCGCTGCTTCTTCGGCTGGCTGAAACACGAGTTTGACAGTGCCGCGCCAGGCATTGCGGTTGGTCTGCAAAGCGGTGGCAGCACCGAGCAGCATCGCCATATGACCGTCGTGTCCACAGGCGTGCATCACACCGGGGGTTTTCGATGCGTAGGGGAGGCCGGTTTCTTCATTGACAGGCAGGGCATCCATATCGGCCCGGAGCGCGATCACTCCGCCGCCAGTCTTGCCTTCGAGCGTAGCTACGATTCCTGCATGGCTGTCAAATGTCTGAACTGGAATGTTCATGCGCTCAAGTTGTTGTAAAATGAAGCTGCGGGTCTGAACCTCCGCACCGCTGACTTCCGGATTGGCGTGCAGGATGCGCCGCCATTCGATCATTTGTCCCAGTTCTTTTGGCAATATCGGCGTAGCTGTCATTCGGTGTATCCTCCCCGGTTGAATTGTATTTTTCCTAAATGAATTGGCGGACAATGATTTTTTATGGTTGCAATACCGCGGGTTATTTGAGAAAATACTATCATAAATAAAGGTCCAATAAAAGACATTTCCGTATAATTCATGAATATACGCAAGCGGCCAAAAAAATATGCAATGTGTTGCGCTTGTAGTGCGGTAGCGGAAAAATGTCCGTGCGAGAAAAATATGCAAATAGAGAATGAGATATCGATGAAACCGGGGTGAAGCGAGTGCGAAAAATTAAACTGGCGATTGTCGGACCGAGTGATTCCGTTTCATTAATCGAAGAAGTCGGACAAGAGTTCGTTGATCGGATTCAGTTAATCAGTTGCATATATAATGACGCCTCAGAGGTTCCTGACACAATCGCACGACATGATGCGGATGTAGATATCTGGATTTTTTCCGGCATCGTTCCCTATCGCTATGCGATTGCCGCAGCAAACAGCACAAAGCCCAAGTTGTATGTGTCGCATACCGGGTCCAGCATTTATCGTGTATTGCTCGAATTGTCCCGGCAGAATCGACCCATCAGCAGCATGAGTTTTGATACGTTCAGCAGCAAGGACATTGCAGAAACTTTTTCGGATGCAGCAGTGTTATTGCCGAAAATCTACGTGAAAGATTATGTCGGCATTGTATCTGCCGCTGAGTTGACAGACTTTCATTTGGCGTTGTGGAAACAGGGGAAAGCGGAAGTGGCGGTGACTTGCTTTCTTGCGACATATCTGGAACTGAAACGTCATGGCGTCAATGCGTTTCGGATTTGGCCCACTCGCAGCAACATCCGCTCGATTCTTAATCTGGCGCTGACGAAAGCCGATGCTTTGTTTTCCAAAGCCAGCCAGATTGCGATTCAACACATTGCGATTGATGAGTACGACGAGTTTTCCCGCGAAGCGGTCTCAGGCTATGCGGTGCTAAAGGTCGAATTGCAGCTGCAGGAAATTTTGGTCCGGTTTGCCGAGCAGGTGCAAGGTGCGATGATTTCGCAAGGCAAAGGTCACTTTACCATCTACTCGACTCGGGGCGCGATGGAAGCGATTACGCAAGGGTTTAGCAATTTGCCGGTCGTAAGTGAAATCAGCCGCTGCTTATCTGTCGGCGTCAGTGGGGGACTGGGTTTTGGCGACACCGCTTACAGCGCGAACGAAAATGCTGGAATTGCGTTGGGGATTGCCCGGCGCAAAGGAAAAAACAAGTGGATGGTGGTTCTTGATGACAGAACGGTCATCGGCCCTTTGAATTCTGAACTGTCCCTGAGCTATTCGCTGCGCAGTAGCTCAAGCGATGCGATGGACCTGGCGAAGAGTCTGAATGTGAGCGGAACCACACTGAACCGTCTGCTGTCGGTGTTTCATAAACTTGACGGCGCAACCGTCGGAGCCGAAACGTTGGCACAGTATCTTTCGATGACCGAGAGAAATGCCAGACGTTTATTGGGCAATTTGGCCGCGAACGGGATGGCGGTGGAAAGTGGCGAGGAAACGAGCGGCGCCGGACGGCCCCGTAAAATGTACCGGATTGATCTCACCAAACTTCGAGCTTGATTTTCGAGCCGTTGTCATAAAAATAAAGGAAATATCTTTGCATTGTCGAACATAACACAAATACAATTACGCGGGGGTGCAGCGGTGATTATTCGCAAAGCGGTATTGTCAGATATTGAGGGGATTTACGACCTAGTCAACTATTATGCGGAAAAGGGAATGATTTTGCCGCGATCACGGCATTCCATATTTGAAACGTTGCGTGATTTTACGATTGTGGAAAATGAGGGCAAGGTAATCGGAACCGGCGCGCTGACGCTGGCCTGGGATGGCCTGGCGGAAGTACGGGCGCTGACTGTGGCGCCGGAGCATTTGCGAAACGGGGTCGGTCTGCAACTGGTGGCTGCGATGACTGTGGAAGCCAAACAACTGGGAATTTCCCGCTTGTTTACCTTGACCTATGAGCCGGAATTCTTCAAGGCGGCCGGGTTTGCCGAGATTAGCAAGGAAGCGCTGCCGCACAAAGTCTGGCGCGACTGCATCAATTGCAGCAAGTTTCCCAACTGCGACGAAACGGCGATGCTGATGTCCCTGTAATTTTGGGATTGTCTGCTTGCTTTGATATAGTTATAATAAAGAAATGGCGATGCAGGAGAAAGCCGCGCATCGCCTGTTTTAATTTTTCTGCGAAAGGGTGCTGCCGGTGCTGATTGATAAGAAAACCGATTTTTCCGCTTCTGATCTTTCCTTTGATGAAATCGACGCCGGTTTTACGACCAGGGAGGCGATTGCCGAAGCCAAGCGCTGCCTGAATTGCAAAACTCCGCTCTGTCGCAAGGGTTGCCCGATCGGCAATGACATTCCCGGTTTTATTCATGCCCTGGCCAACGGAAATATCGGTGAGGCTAGCGCGATCATCGCCTTGCGCAGCAATCTGCCGGCGGTCTGTGGCCGGGTCTGTCCGCATGAACGGCAATGTGAAGGCGCCTGCGTTTTGCAACGCAAGGATTGCGGCATTCACATCGGTAAATTGGAGCGGTTTATCGCTGATTTCGATGCGGAAATGGGGATTCATGTCCATAAGAATGAATTGCCGTTGCAAGGCAGGGTGGCGGTAATCGGATCAGGCCCTGCCGGGTTGACGGTGGCTGGCGATTTGGCCAAACTGGGGTTTGCCGTGACGATCTTTGAATCGCAAGCGGAGCCGGGCGGTGTACTGATGCATGGCATACCTGAATTTCGTCTCGGCAAGGACGTTGTGCGGCGGGAGATCCGGCGGATTCAGGAATTAGGCGTGGAAATCCGGACCAATATCCTTGTCGGGCCTGATATTACTGTCGATGCGATGTTTGAACAGGGATTTGATGCTATTTTTATCGGAACAGGTACGGCGTTGCCAAAGACGCTTGATATCCCAGGCAAGGATTTGCCGGGCGTGGTTCAGGCGACATATTTCTTGGGGATGGTGGCACTGGCCCGGGCCGGTTGTCTGGGCACAAAAGAGATTCCGGTCGTAGCGCGGGACCGCGTGGCAATCATCGGTGCCGGCAATGTGGCGATGGATGCGGCCAGGACCGCCGTGCGACTAGGTGCGGCAAAGGTGACGGTCGTCTACCGGCGGACCGAACAGGACATTACGGCCGACAAGACCGAATTTGAGGCGGCGCGGGCCGAAGGCGTCGAGTTTTGCTGGTTGTCGGGCCCGGCGGCGATTCGTGGCGAAAAGCGGGTAAATGGGCTGGAGTGTGAAATCTTAACGATTGATGCCGAGGGAAAAAGCCAACCGACCGGAAAGCGACAGACCATTGCGGCGGATGTGATCCTGCTGGCGATAGGCCAGCGACCGGCAGCCCGTATCGTATCGACGACCCAGGGAATTGACGTGGATGACAAAGGCTACGTGGTAACCCGTGAAAGGCCGTATGGCATGACGACCCGCCGCGGCGTGTTTGCCGGCGGCGATGTGGTGCATGAACCGGCCACGGTGGTGTTGGCAATGAAGGAAGCCAAGAAAGTCGCGGCAGGCATTGCCCAATACATCGAAGCGAAAAAATTGTTGGAGAGTTGTTAAGCTAAAGCAAAGAGGCTTGCGTAACGGAGTGCGTTACGCAAGCCTCT
>CAZYJK010000115.1:0-6331 GCA_964647865.1 uncultured Veillonellaceae bacterium
TGGGATTATGGCGAGGTCTGGATGGTCGACAACCTGAAACAAGTCATGGCCTGGCATTCCTGTTGGGGAAATGATCCGGCCAGGTTTGCCGCGTTCGAGGCGCTCAGTCAGAAAATCAGCTTTGCCCGCGGCGAGGGGATGCCGGGCCTGATCTGGGAAACAGCGAAGCCGACCTGGATCGAAGATGTCACCAAACATGCCCGATTTGCCCGCCGTTATGCGGCAGTGGCGATCGGTCTGCATTCCGGCTTTGGAGTTCCTCTGTTAGTCGGCAGTTCGGTAGTCGGTTCGTTGAATTTCTTTAGCCAGCGGATTCAGCCACCCGACCAAGGCATGATCGAGATGTTTGACAGTGTCGGCATTCAACTGGGAAACTACTACCAGCGGAAAAAGGTCGAACAGCAGCTGCAAATCTGGGATGGTCTGTTTCGTAGCAGCGGCGAAGCGATGTTCGTCACCGATGCCGCGCCGAGAATCCTGGCCGTCAATGATGCCTTTACCCGGTTGACCGGTTACCAGCAGGAAGAAATCGTCGGCCAGAGCCCGGCGGTGTTGCAGTCCAGCCGCCATGACCGGGCTTTTTACGAAGAATTTTGGGCGGCGCTGAACAATGTCGGCACCTGGCAGGGCGAAGTCTGGGACCGCCGCAAGGACGGCAGCGAATATCCGATTGGTCTGACGATCACCCGGATCAAGAACGAGCAGAACGAAACCACGCACTACATAGCGACCTTTGCCGATATCAGCGAGCGCAAGGCCGCGGAAGAACGAATCCGCTACCTGGTGCATCATGATGCGCTGACGGGGTTGGCCAACCGCACCCTGTTGACCGAACAGCTCGATCGGTTCCTGCTGCGCGCCCGCCGCCAGAACCGCCAGGTGGTCGTGTTGTCGCTTGATATCGACCGTTTCAAGGTGGTCAATGATTCGCTGGGGCACACGATGGGCGATCTGTTGCTACAGCAGCTGGCGCAGCGACTGTTGGAGTGCATGGGGGAAGACGGCGTGCTCAGCCGCCCGGGCGGCGACGAATTTGTTGCAGTATTGCCGAATGTCACCGATATCGCATCGATTATCCCGCAGGTGGAAAAGATTGTTGAAGGAATCCGCCAACCGCTATATCTTGGCGAGATGGAATTCAACCTGACTGCCAGCATCGGCATCAGCGTATTCCCCGGCGATGGCCGCGACCGTGACGCGCTGATCAAGAATGCCGACGTGGCGATGAACTATGCCAAGGAAACCGGCCGCAACCAGTACCTGTTCTTCACTGCCGAACTGAATGAGATGGTTTCGGAGCGGCTACGGATCGAAACCCTGTTGCGCAAGGCGCTGGAGCGCAATGAACTGTTACTGCATTTCCAGCCGCAGATCGACCTGCGCACCAACCGGGTGATCGGCATTGAAGTCCTGGTCCGCTGGAACCAGCCGGAAGAAGGGATGATTCCGCCGAATCGCTTCATCCCGCTGGCCGAAGAAAGCGGCCTGATCGTGCCGCTTGGCGACTGGATCCTGGTCGAGGCCTGCAAACAGTGGCAGAAACTGGCCAAAGCCGGTCTGCCGCCGGTCACCATGGCGGTGAATATTTCCGCCGTGCAGTTTTATGAACCGACGTTTTTGGAAAAAATCTCGCGCCGGGTCAAGCGCTATGGCATGGAGTCGTTTCTGGAAATCGAGGTCACCGAAGGCATCATGATGCGAAATGTGCCGGCCACGCTGGACATCATGCACAAACTAAAGGCAATCGGCTGCAAGCTGTCGATCGACGATTTTGGCACCGGCTACTCCAGTCTCGGCTATCTCAGCCGGTTCCCATTGGACAAGCTGAAGATCGACCAGTCGTTCATCAGGGCGATGCTGGCTTCCCAGACCAACATGGCGATTGTCGACACGATCATCCGGTTGGCCGGCAACCTCAATCTGCGGGTCATTGCCGAGGGCGTTGAAACGGCGCCGGAGCTGAACGCGCTCAGGGCGCGTCACTGCGACGAGGTCCAGGGCTATCATTTTGCCAGGCCGATGCCGATGGATGAACTGATCCGCTGGTGGACGCAGTGGAATCAATGGAACCAGCCGCGTTGAACGGGATGTTTGTCTATCTGGATATTGTCGCAGATTTCACCTGTCAACAATGCGGCGTCTGTTGCAATAACGACTGGTTGGTGACAGTCGATGAAGCGGGTTATCAGCGCAATCGCCAGTTGTTTGCCCAGTTGGGCCGGCAGGATGAGTTTGCGCAGGCGTTCATCCCGCTCGGCAGCGAGGCGGAGCTGGGCGAGTACGCCCGGATTGCCAAGCGGCCGGCCGGCGGTTGCTGGTTTCTTACGCTAGAAAAACTATGCAGGCTGCAACAAGTAGCCGGGCATCAACATCTGGATTCGGTTTGCCAGTGGTTCCCCCGCTATCCGATGGATACCGAACGGGGCATCGAACTGTCGCTCAGCTTCAGCTGCCCGGCGGCGGTAAAACTGGCGGTGCGGCAGCAGCCGCTACAAATTGTTCGCGCAGAAACCTCGCCGATTGGACTGACACCGGTCGAATTCGTCCGGCATGTGTATCCCGGTCAACAACAGCCGCAAAGCATCCTACGCTATTATTTCGAACTGGAAGGTCATCTGATCGATTTGCTGCAGGCAAGGCAGTTGTCATTGCCTGAACGGTTGGAACTGGTCCAGGGCAGCCTGCGCCAGATCGACAATTGGCAGGACCCGGCGGAGTTTGGCCAGCGGATCAATCAATTGTTTCGCGCCAATTACGCCCGCATCGATGCAGTAGCGGACTCGGAAGCGGCAGACGGCAATCCGTCGGAATGGCTGGCCGAGAATACCTTTGTCAATTTCCTGTTCCGCAAGAATCTCTATGTGAACGGCATTGCGAAGTGTCTGGCGCAATTGGAACGGATGGGACAAAAAATCATCCCCTGCATGGAACAGTCGGCTCTCACCGGCGAAACAGCCGAACTGGAACAACTGATTGTGGCGCTGGAGCTGCAATGGAATCATAACAGCAGGCGGCAGGAATAATAAATTCACGGCCGCCCAGAGACAGATAATCGAAAAATGGGGAGAGTGACGATGATGAATGGAGTATTGGCAGGAAAAGTAGCGGTGGTCACTGGCGGCGGCGGCGTTCTCGGTAGCGCATTTGCCAAGGAACTGGCCCGGGTAGGCGCAAAAGTGGCGATTATGAACCGGACGGCGGAAAAAGCGCAGGCGGTGGTGGATGCGATTGAGGCGGCGGGCGGAGTTGCGCTGGCCGTTCCCTGCGATGTATTGGACAAAGCGGCGGTGGAAAAAGCAGCAATAGTGGTCGCGGAGAAGCTGGGTCCCTGCGATATCCTGCTCAATGCCGCCGGCGGCAATCACCCGGCGGCGATCTCGGCCAAGGAAATTTTTCAACCGGGCGATGAAAATCCGCTGCAAGGCACTTTTTTCGACCTGAAAGTCGAAGGGTTCAATTCGGTTTTTCAGCTGAACTTCATGGGGACTTTCATCCCGACCCAGGTATTTGCCCAGCAGATGATCGGCAGACCCGGCGCCACCGTCATCAATATCTCATCAATGAGCGCCTATCACCCGCTGACCAAGGTCGGCGCCTATAGCGCGGCCAAAGCAGCCGTAAACAATTTCACCGAATGGCTGGCGATACATCTGGCGGATGCCGGCATCCGCGTCAATGCGATCGCGCCGGGATTTTTCCTCACCGAGCAGAACCGCACCCTGCTGACTAACCCGGACGGATCGTATACGCCGCGGGCGGCGAAAATCGTCGCGCATACGCCGATGCGCCGGTTCGGCGAGCCGGAGGAACTATTGGGCACCTTGGTCTGGTTGGCCAACGAAAAGGCATCCGGCTTTGTCAGCGGCATCGTGGTGCCGGTCGACGGTGGTTTCAACGCCTACGCGGGTGTGTAAAAGGGGAGGAAAATAAATGGCTTTGTTCAAATCAGCGCCTTGCAGCGAAGCGTCCTGCATTATCCAATACGTGGAGGACCGTCTGAACGGTAAGTCCGTCCAGCAACCGACCGCCGACTATCCGATTCATCAGCGGATGTTGAATCATTTTCTGCGCCTGCTGGGCAGTGAAGAAAAATTGTCAGGCAGCGTGAAGAAAATGGTGGGAGTTATTCCTGCGCTCAGCGATTTTGATGTGCGGATGCGGCACTCATCCGACAAACTGATTAGTTTTGCGGCTGAGATGGCAACGCTTAGCGAATCCAATCTGGCTATCGTGCAGCAGATCACCGCCAGTATGAACGAAGTGAACAGTACAATTCGCAACACATCGGAAACAATGGCTCAACTGGCGCAGTCATCGCAAAACCTGATTGTCAAGAATGACGAAAGCATGAACCAACTGCAGGAAATTCAGTCGCTGAAGGAAGATGTGATTAAGGATACGACCCAGATGGGCAGCCAGATTGAACAATTGGTGGAAATGGCCGAACGGGTCAACGACATCGTTAATGGCGTGGCGGCCATCGCTGAACAGACCAATCTGTTGGCGCTCAACGCTTCGATTGAAGCCGCCCGCGCCGGTGAATCCGGCAGGGGATTTGCCGTGGTGGCGACCGAAATTCGCAAACTGGCTGACAATACGAAACTGAGCCTCAATGACATGCGCGGATTCGTGAAAAACATCCAGGAAGCAGCCCGCGGCAGTCGCGGCAGTCTGAACAATACGTTGCAGTCGACCAACAAGATGAACGAGCGGCTTGATGCAGTATCAGGCACAATCAACCAGAACATGTCGATGCTGAAAGATACCGTGCAGGATGTGGACACGATCACCATTGCGATGAAAAATGTTGAAGAATCGGCCCGACAGGTCAACCAAGCGATGGGCATGTCGGCGCAGGATGCGGAAAAATTGCATTCGATGACGCAGGTGATTCACACCGACGCGATGCAGAGCGCCGAAAATGCCAAACAGATTTCGCAAATTGATCAAAGTCTCAGCGATATTTCGCGGGAAATGATTACTTCGCTTACTGGCGGGTTGCACGCGATATCCAACGCCGAACTGATCGAAAACCTGCAAAAGGCCAGAGTCGCTCATGGAAACTGGGTCAGGAACTTGCGGAAGATTGCCGATGAGATGACGGTATATCCTTTGCAGACGGATTCCAAGCGTTGCGTGTTCGGTCACTTTTATCACTCGGTCCATATCGAGCACCCCGAGGTGGCGCCGCCCTGGAATGCGATTGACGGCGTTCACCACGGCCTGCACAAGCTTGGCGACAAGGTGATCGCCGCAGTGAAGTCGAAAGACCGGCAACTGGCCGATAGCCTGTGCCAACAGGCCGAGCAGCTGTCGACGCAGATTATGGGCAATATAGACCGTACGGTGGAAACGTTGGAACGTCTGACAAAAAAAGGCGTGGAAGCTCTCAAAGGTTAGGCGAAGCTGGCAACCCTGACTGTGGCGCTGATTGCGGCAGGGGTTGCCGCTTTTTTTTGTACATAAAACAGGATTTCGCAGTTATTGGCAGAACGTTTAATGAACACGGATATAAGCGAAGTATCAATTGTATGGGTCTGTCCATAGAGAAAAAATGCAAAGGAGCTGGTTGGACTGGAAGCTTTCATGCAGGCACTGCTTTCCCTCGACCGTGAAACGGCCCGGCGGCAAATGCGCCTGGCGCTGTCGAAGACCAATCCGGCCACTGCCATCGAAACACTGCTGATTCCGACGATGGAGCGCATCGGCGTTCTCTGGGAACAAGGGGAGGTTGCCCTGTCCCAGGTGTATATGAGCGGCCGGATCTGTGAGGGAATTCTCGATGAATTGCTGCCGGTTGCGGAAACAAATGAAGCTGAATCCCCGCAGGCGGTCATCGCCGTATTCGAGGACAGCCATGCGCTGGGCAAGCGCCTGGTCGTTTCGGCGCTACGGGTCGCCCGCATCCCGGTGCGGGATTATGGACTGGGCGTCACGCTCGAGGAGTTGGTAAAAAAGGTGCGCCAGGATCGGCCGCAGGTACTGCTGATTTCCGTGCTGATGCTGCGTTCGGCGTTGCGGGTTGCCGATCTGGTTCGCCAGCTGGAGGCGATGTCGGAACGTCCGTACATCATCGTTGGCGGCGCGCCGTTTTTGCTGGATGCGCAGCTTTGGCGGCAAGTCGGCGCCGATGCGATGGCCGCCAACTCTGCCGAAGTGCTGCGATTGCTGAAGTCGCTGGGGATTTCTGCTGCTGAGGCGGAAAGGAGCGTGCCGTTATGACGACCGGAAACAGCTCGCTGCATCGCGTGCTGACAACGCTTTCCCACCAGGATCCGGACCGGGTTCCCCTGTTTCTGCTGCTGACGACGCATGGGGCGAAAGAGCTGGG
>CAZYJK010000116.1:0-6257 GCA_964647865.1 uncultured Veillonellaceae bacterium
CAAGCCGATGCGGTCGCCGTGTTTGACAGCATGATATAGTTCAGCGGTATGCAGTAGCGCCTTGGTCGGAATGCAGCCGACATTCAGGCAGGTGCCGCCGAGATTTTCCTTTTCCACCAGATAGGTTTCTGCGCCGAGCTGGGCCGCCCGGATCGCTGCGACGTAACCGCCGGGGCCGCCGCCGATGACTACCACTTTTTTTGCCATGGTCAATCCTCCTGTTAAAACCGGGGCAACCGCAACGGGCGCCCCGGTATCCAAGTAATCTTTCTGTTTAGCCCACAAGCAGCAACAGAGGGTTTTCGATGAGTTCGCGGAACCTGGCCATGAATTTGGCACCGACAGCGCCATCAATCAAGCGGTGGTCAAAGCCAAGTACAAAGTTACACATCGGCCGGATCACGACCTGGCCGCCAACGACCACTGGTTTGTCGACCGTTCGGCAGACAGCCAGAATGGCGCTTTCCGGCGGGTTGATGATCGGCGTGAAATGGTCGGTGCCGAACATGCCGAGGTTGGTGACGGTAAATGTGCCGCCGGAAATTTCGTCCGGTTGCAGTTTGTTGCTTCGCGCCCGCGCACCGAGGTCGACCACGGCGGCGCGGATTTCGCGCAAGCTCTTGGTTTCCGCCTTTCGAATGACCGGCACGATCAGTCCGTCATCCAGCGATACGGCGACGCCCATGTTCACGGACTCGTGATAGACGATCTGGTTGCTGAGAATGCTGGCGTTGACGACCGGGATTTCTCCCAGGACCTGCGCCGCGCATTTGATGACTATTTCGGTGACCGAGGCTTTCTGTCCCGAGGCTTTGCTCAGTTGGTCCTTCAGCGCCAGGGCAGCGGTCATGTCGACCTCCACTGTCAGGTGGACATGTGGCGCCGTGGTCCAGGATTGGCCCATCCGCTCGGCAATCACCTTGCGCATGCCGACCAGCGGTTTTGTTTGGGCCGGAGCGACAGCTGCCGCAGGTGCGGCGCTCTTGGCCGCAGCCAGGACGTCGTCTTTCATGATCCGGCCGTCTTTGTCAATCGACGCCAGGTCCACGCCGAGGTCCGCCGCCAGTTTGGCCGCGAGCGGGCTGCTCTTGGCCGCTGTTTTTCCTTCGGCGAGAGCGAGCACGTCTCGTTCGACAACGCGTCCATCAGGACCGGTCGGGATGACGAGACTGAGGTCGATTCCTTTATCGCGGGCGGCTTTGCGGGCGGCCGGCGAGGCCTTGACCCAGCCGAACCCTAGCACGTCGCGTTCGACGACCATGCCTTCCGGTCCGGTGGCTGTGACTTTCGCCAGGTCCACGCCGAGTTCTTCCGCCATCTTGCGGGCAGCCGGCGAGGCTTTGACCCGGCCGCCGTCTGCAACCTGTGCAGCCGCGACAACAGACTGGGCGGCTGCAGCCGGTTCGGAAGCGGCTGTGACGGGAGCTGCCGGTTGCGTGGTAGCGACAACCACGGTCGTTTCTGCGGCGGCGACCTTTTCGCCTGCCTCGCCGACGATCGCTACAATCGCTTGCACTGGCGCTACTTTTCCATCCGCCACCCGGATTTCCAGCAATATGCCGCTGGCGGTGGATTCCACCTGGTTGGTAATTTTGTCGGTCGCCACTTCAAACAGCAACTCTCCCTGATTCACAGGTTCGCCGACTTTTTTAAACCATTGGGTGACCGTACCCTCGGTCATTGTCAGCCCCAGTTGGGGCATTTTGATTTCTGCAGCCATGAACAGGATCTCCCTTCGTTACATACCCAGCACTTTAGGCAACCACAATGACAATGCCGGAATATAAGTGATTAACAGTAGCGCAACCGTCGAGGCGATCAAAAACGGCATGATCGCTTTGGAAATATCGGTCAAGCTGAGGTCGGCGATATTACAGGCGACATAGAGGTTGACCCCTACCGGCGGAGTGATTTGGCCGATAGCGACGTTGACTGTCAGCATGACGCCAAACAATACCGGATCGACATTGAGCATCTTGATGATCGGCAAGAATATCGGTAGCAGAATGTAGAAGATTGAAATCGCATCGAGGAAACAGCCGGCAATCAATACCAGGATATTGATGATCAGCAGAATCACCCAGGTAGATTTCGTGAATGCCAGCATAGCAGCCGAAGCCATCTGCGCCGCGCCTTCGGTCGTAATCAGCCAGGCGAACAGCGAAGCGCTGGAAACGATCAACATGACAACCGCCGACCCGACCGATGCGTCAATCAGCAATTTTTTCAGTTTGACCAAGGTCAATTCCTTATAGACGACGAAGCCGACGAACAGTCCGTAGACTGCCGCTACGCCTGCCGCCTCGGTCGGCGTGAACACGCCGCCATAGATGCCGCCAAGAATAATGACCGGCGTCATCAGGCCCCAGGCAGCATCTTTAAAGGCAAACCATATTTCAGCCGCGGTTGCTTTTTTGCCGCTGCCGCCATAACCGCGTTTCTTTGAAACAATGTAGCTAACGACCGCCAGCGCCAAGCCTACCAACAAGCCTGGAACCACCCCGGCCATGAACAGTTTGCCGATCGAGACTTCGGCGATAACGCCATATACGACGAACGCGATACTGGGCGGGATGATGATGCCGATCGCGCCGGCATTGGCCATCAGCGCGCAGGAAAACCCTTTGTCATAGCCGGCTTTCACCATCGCCGGAATCAGGATCGACCCGAGCGCCGCCACGGTGGCCGGGCCGGAACCCGAAATCGCGGCAAAGAAGCAGCAGGTGACGATTGCCACGATTGCCAGGCCGCCGGTCGTATGGCCGACGCATACATTGGCGAATTTGATCAGCCGACTGGAAACGCCGGCCGCTTCCATGACCACGCCGGCCAGGATGAAGAAGGGTATGGCCAGTAGGGCAAACTTCGCCGTCGCCGAATACATGGTCAGGGGAAATACCGCCATCGGCGCGTCGTTGAGGAACATCGTAAGCAGACTTGCCATCGCCAGGCCGACCGCAATCGGCGTATTCCAAAGCAGCAGGAACCCGAACATCAAAAACAGGAATATGCTTGCATCCATGAACATTATTGCCGGCCTCCTTTCTTCCAGGCGAGCCAGCCCGCTTGCGCGAATCGGATAAAGCAGAACGCGGCGCCCACCGGAATCGCCAGGCTGACGATCCATTCCGGCATGCCGAGTGCTGGAGTTTCCTGTTTAAGCATGATCTGCGTTTCAATCATGTCCAGACTTAAAACAAACATAATGCCGAACATCCCTAGTGTCAACAGGGTTACCAGTGCGGCTACCCAACGACGGGCCAGCCCCGGCATCGAGTCGACAACCAGGCTGAAACCCAGGTGCGCGCCTCGCTTGGCAGCAGCAGCGGCCCCGATAAAACAGCTCCAGACAAACAGGTTCGTTGTCAACTCTTCGGTGAATGCGATCGAGGTGCTGAGCAGGTAACGAGAAACGACATTGGCGAAATTCAGGATCATCATGGCGCCGAGCGTCACGATCAAAAACCAGTCCTCCAACGAGTCGAAGACTTTCCAGAACAAGGACTCACCCCCTACGGCATAATCAGTGAAAAACGGTGGCCCGGTCAACCGGACGCGGGCCACCGCAAGTTATACTTGAGGACTTCTTACAGACGGATTATTTGCCGGCTGCAACAAACAGATCCAGCAGATCCTTGCCGATGACCGATTCTTGCTCTTTGTAAACGGAGGTGACGCTGGCCTGGAATACTTTGATTTGTTCCGGCGTCAACACGTTGACTTGCAGGCCTTTTTTCTTCATTTCATCAAGCTGTTTGGCTTCGTCTTCGCGGGTCAGCTTGATATTGAGCGCCATTGCTTCTTCAGCGGCTTTCTTCATGATCGCCTGGGTGTCTTTGTCGATCGAATCCCACAGCTTCTTGTTGACGCCGAGCACGATCGGGTCATACGAGTAGTTGCAGATGGTCATGTATTTTTGCACTTCGTTCAGCTTGGTGGTGTAGATTACCGAGATCGGGTTTTCCTGTCCATCGACAGTCCCTTGTTGCAGGGCGGTGAAAACTTCCGAGAAGCTCATGCTGGTCGGGTCGGCGCCCATGGCTTTGAACAACGAGATATACATCTTCATGCCAGGCACGCGGATTTTCAGGCCTTTCATGTCGTCCGGCGTTGCCAGCGGCCGCTTGCTGTTGGTCCAGTGACGGAAGCCGTTCTCGCCGAATGCCAGCGGCTCGATGCCTTTGGCGCGGATCAGGTCTTTGACTTTCTCGCCGGGAGCGCCTTTCATCGCTTTGTCGACGGCGGCGTTGTTCGGCATGATCCAGGGCATACTGACGACAGCCAGTTTCGGCTCAATGACCGAATAAATGATCGTCGAGTGCAGGGAAGCGCCAGTTACGCCGGCGGCAACCTGTTCGATGCCTTTTTGTTGGTTACCGCTGGAGAGTTGTTCGTTGGGGAACGTGGTGATTTCAACGCGGCCATTGGTGCGTTCTTTAACCAGTTCGGCCCATTTTTTCGCGCCGATGTTCCATGGCGAAGATTCCGACGGGGTGGTAACGCTCATCTTAATGCTGATTTTTTTCTGTTCAGCTTTTTTGGGCTCTTCCTTTTTGCCGCCGCAACCGACCAATACCAGGGAAATCGCAACTACGAGACACAGAATGAATACCAGACTCTTTTTCACTTTCACTGACCTGTCCCCTCCTCCTGATTTTTGAAATCGTAAGCCGGCAAATTACCGGCAGATCTCCTTGACCGTTTTGGCGATATGGTCGGCCGAAATTTTGACCAACTGCTCCAGCGGCGGGCTGAACGGCACCGGTACGAACGGAGCGCCGATCCGGCGGATCGGGGCGTCGAGCCAGTCAATCATCTCTTCCGCTACCAGTGCGGATATTTCTGCGCCGACACCGCCCTGCTTGACGGCTTCATGAACAATGACCAGTCGTTTGGTTTTGCGCAGCGACTCGAATATGGTATCCTTGTCAATCGGGCTGATCGTCCGCAAGTCGATCACTTCGGCCTCGATGCCTTCGGCTGCCAGTTTTTCGGCGGCTTCCAGCGCACGGTGCATCATCAGCGAGTAGGAAACGATCGTCACATCTTTGCCTTTGCGCGACACATTGGCCTTGCCGATCGGCACGATGTGGTCGCCATCAGGCACCGGTCCCTTCATCGGGAACAAGACTTTGTGTTCGAAATACAAAACCGGGTCATCCGAGCGGATCGCCGCTTTCAGCAAGCCTTTGGCGTCAGCCGGATTCGAAGGGATAACGACTTTCAAACCGGGAATATGCATGAACCAAGCTTCGACGCTTTGTGAGTGTTGCGCCGCCGCCGAGCGAATGATGCCGTCCGGTGCCCGCAGCACCATGGGGACTTTGCACTGGCCGCCGAACATGTAACGAACCTTGGCCATCTGATTGAACACTTCATCCATGCAGACACCGATGAAGTCGGCGAAATGCATGTCCGCCACCGGTCGCATGCCAGCCAGCGCAGCGCCTACCGCAGCGCCGACAATCGCGGTTTCCGAAATCGGCGTGTCAAGAACGCGGTCGGTGCCGAATTTTTGCGGCAATCCTTTGAACTGGCCGAAAATGCCGCCTTGACGGGCAATATCTTCGCCGAGGACAAATACGCTGGAATCACGTTCCATTTCCTCGCTCATCGCTTCCAGGGTAGCTTCCGAAAAACTGATCTCGCGCATCTTAGTTCACCCCGCCTTCAACATAGTAGTCATGGAACAGCTCGCTGTCGGTCGGGTATGGGTCTTTCCGCGCATCATCAACGGCGGTCTTTACCTCCGCAACCACTTCGGCGTGAATCGCATCCATGTCTTTTTGCGTCAGCCATTTTTTTGCCAACACGACCTTGGCAAAGTTTTTCAGCGGGTCATTGTTGTCAAAATGGTCCTGGACTTCCTGCTTGCTACGATACATCTCCGGATCGCCGACATAGTGCCCCTTGATCCGGTACGTCTTGAACTCCAGCATGTATGGGCCATTACCTGCCCGGACATACTCCAGCGCCTTCTTCGCCGCTTCGTTGACAGCAAACACATCGTTGCCGTCAACAGTGGCCGCCGGCATGCCGTAGCCCTGGGCGCGGACCGCCAGGTTCGGCACCGATGTCCCGTAACTGCTGGGCGTCGTCGATGCATATTGATTAAATTCGCAGACAAAAATCACCGGCAGTTTCCAGATCGCCGCCATGTTCATTCCTTCATGCACCGTACCGCGGTTTGCGCCGCCATCGCCAAAGAACGTCACCGCCACCTGACCGGTTTTCTTCATTTTCGCCGCCAGCGCTGC
>CAZYJK010000117.1:0-6232 GCA_964647865.1 uncultured Veillonellaceae bacterium
AACAGCTATCTCAACCAACGCAGCGGCGATGTCGATGTGCTGGCGAACCGCCGGGTGCTGAAAGATCCTGCCGCTACCATCGAAACCAAGAAACTGGCGTTGCAGGAAGTGTTCAACGCCTATCAAGGAATCTATTCGGACCTGTTGCTGGTGGACACCAGCGGAACGCTCATCACGGGTGTCGGCAGCGGCGTGCTTGGCCAGAACTACCGAGACGCCGAATGGTTCAAGCAAGTTCAGACCAAACAGGCCAAACATATGGAGTATCGGATGTCGAACGATCTGAAGCAACCGGTGATTGTTTTTGTCATCCCACTCAAGGACCTGGCCGGACAATCCCTCATCGGGTATGTGATGGCCCGGATTCCGTTCTCTGCTTTTGACTCATTCATGAAACCGCTGATTGATGGGTTCGTTGCCCGGGGACTGACTGACAGCTATCCGATGATCGTCGACAACAAAAAGGTGATCCTCTGGCACCCTGATCTTAAGCAGCGCGGCTCGGACTCCCTTGGTAAAAGAACGGATGCGCTCGGCGAACTAATCGCCCGCATGGCCAAAGGTGAAACCGGCGTAGGCGAGTACGAATACAACGGCCTCCACAAAATGCTCGGTTTCCAGCCGATCGGCAAGGGAACGCCTGCAGAGATCTTCGGTTGGTCGCTGGCAGTAACGCTGAACAGCGAAATCATGTTGGCGCAAGGTCGTCAAGCCGCCCTGCATAGCGCTGGACTTGGACTGCTGGTCCTGCTTGCGGCGTTGGCGTTTTTGGGCTATTTCATCAACCGACGTTTGGCACCGTTGGCCCTGCTATCGGACCGGGCTCGCGATATCGCCGCCGGCGACCTGACAGAACGACCCGTGGACAGAAAGCTGGCCCAGGGGCAGGACGAAGTCGCACAAATGGCCTCAGCATTTCAGAATATGCGGACTTCACTTGCCACAGTTGTCCTCAATCTGCGAAATGACGCCAACCAGCTCAGCGACACCAGCGCCACTGTCTCGGAAGCAGCCCGGCAAAGCGGCGAAACCGCCGGCCAGGTAGCCGAAACCGTCGGCGAAATCGCGGTAGGCGCTTCCAAACTGGCCGGCCTGGCCACCGATATGTTGTCGCGAATGCAGGAGGTTCAGACTTCTGTCGATGCCGGCTCTCGCGATGCAAGCACGATGAAGAAGAAAGTCGGCGACACCACCGTCAATGTCAAGGAAGCGATGGATTCGTTGCAGAAGGCGATCGACCAGCTTGGGCAAGTCCGGGAAACCGTCCGGTTCGCCACCGAGTCGATCCAGAACCTGGGCAAACGTTCCAGCGAAATCGGCAACATAGTTGGGATCATCATGCACATCTCCGGCCAAACAAATCTGCTGGCACTCAATGCAGCCATTGAGGCCGCCCGGGCCGGCGAAGCGGGACGCGGTTTCGCCGTGGTCGCTGAAGAAGTCCGCAAGCTGGCTGAGGATTCGAATAAATCGGCCGAATCGATTCGCGGCTTGGTCAATACGATTCAGGAAGAGACCTCTGTCACCGTGCATACCATGGAAACCAACCTGGAACGAGTGGACACGCAGGTTGGCGCAATCGAAACCGGCGGTCGCTTCATTGGCGGCATCGTTGCGGAAATCAGCTTGATCGAAAAACTGGTCGCAGAACTTTCAACCCAGTTGACGACGATTCAAGCCAACGCCCGCAACACCTTGGGCAGTGTTGAGGAAATCTCGGCGGTAGCCCAGCAATCCGCCGCCGGCGCCGAAGAAATGTCAGCCGCCACCGAAGAACAATCGGCTACAGCGCAGGAAGTGTCGGCCGGCGCCCATGAAACATCGGCTATCGCCAACAATCTCAAACTTGCTGTCGAACGCTTTCGTGTCTAACCGATAAGCGAACACATACAAAGACAGCGTTCAACCCGATTACGGTTGAACGCTGTCTTTGTATGTCCTCATCCACAACCAAAATTATTACCGCGACTTTCTCATCCTTGCCGGTGCAGCATGAGCCGAATCGTTTCAACCGCATCGGCGTAATCAAAGTTCTCTATTTGCCGACCCAGTCGTTGCGCATCGACTCCCAGCGACTGTTCCAGTATTGACCGGGAAGATTCAAACAAATCTGCAGCAGCAACATCATTGCGCGACAGCAGTTCCATCAGCGCCTGCAGCGTCTCCTGTACGGGTTGTGCAGCTGCTTTGTTACCAATCAAAGGTGCCGCCGCTTGCACATTGCCGAACAGCGCCTGCAACTTTGATACCAATGCAACTAATGCATTCACCAGTTCTTGCAACGCCGACCGCAATGCCTCTTCATCCGCTTCTGCCCTAATCATTTCTTCCAGGGCTCGGGCCAGTTGTTGTACTTTTTCAGCACCGAGAGCCCCTGCGACACCCCGAAGCGCATGAGCAACCTGAACCATTGCGGCCCGGTCTCCTACCGCCAGCTTTTCCATCAGCACACCGCCATCGCCGGCATGCTGCCGACAAAACTGTTCGAGCAAACTGAAGTAAAAGTCTTCATCGCCGCAAATGCGGTTCATCCCGCTCATTGCGTCCAATCCTTCGATTTGTGTCAACGCCGTCATCCGGTCCGAACCGGGTTCGCCGCTCGTTTCCGGACTCAGCAAACATGCCGTGGCGGAAGAATTATCCGTCGTTAACGACATTGGTGCCGCTTGCGCCGGAAGCCATTTCACCAACGCCCGATAAAGCAGCTCCGGCTCGACCGGTTTTCCCAAATGGTCATTCATTCCTGCCGCTATCGCCTTCATGCGGTCCTCTTCAAATGCATTGGCAGTCATCGCCAAGATCGGAATCGCCTCGCCGCCTGTCAATCGACGTATCGCTGCACTTGCCGCCAATCCATCCATTACAGGCATCTGCACGTCCATCAGGATTATATCGTAGGGGTTGAGACGAACCAACTCGACCGCCTGCCGACCATTGTCGGCGAAACTGACCCGCATGCCGACCGACGCCAGCAACTGACCGGCGACATCCTGATTGATCGGATTATCCTCCACCACCAAAACATGCGAGTTTCGGCGCAATTTCAAATCTGCGGCAATGTTATCCGGTTGGACCGCAACCTGATATTCCGGTTCGACCGACGGCAGCTGCCGCAACAGTTCTTCCAGAACAGTCCGCAAACGCGCCAGCGTCAGTGGTTTTGCCAACACCCTGGCAATCCCTGCCCGTGCAGTTTCCTCAAAAGACACATCATTGCTGAAAGCGGTTGCCATGACAATCGCCGGGTGATGACGCAAGCTAAGCGAATGCAGCGACTGTACCATCTCCAGTCCATTCATGCGCGGCATGTTCAGGTCGACAATCAATAGTTTATAAGGGTCTCCCTGGCGGTCGGCGGCCAGGATCGCGTCGAGTCCGTCCTGCCCGGACCCCGCTGCCTCGGCGCGTATCCCCAGTTCGCCGAGCATCGCCGCCAGGATCAGCCGGGCATCCTCGACATCATCCACAACCAGCGCGCGGACACCATCGAAACTCGGCAGCTCCGGCGACTGGCCCGGCACGTTGTCAGAAACCTCAAAGCTGATTTCCAGCCAGAAAACGCTGCCTGCTCCTTCCTTGCTCTCGACGCCAATTTCCCCTCCCATCAGGTTCGCCAGTTTGCGGCAGATCGCCAATCCCAGCCCGGTCCCCCCGTACCGCCTGGTTGTTGAACCATCAATCTGCTCAAATTCATGGAACAAGCGTTGCAGTTGATTTTGCGGAATACCGATGCCGGTATCCTTAACTTCTATACGCAGAGTGATCCGGCGGGGACCGCTGTCCCAGCTGCGGCCGACGATGGTAATCCCGCCGTGGTCGGTAAATTTGACAGCATTACCGACGATGTTCAACAGAATCTGCCGCAACCTTACGCCATCGCCCCGCAGCAATACCGGCTTGTAATACTGCAAGTCAATCAACAGGTAGAGCTTTTTCTCCGTCACATCCGCTTCCACCAGACTACAGACACTTTCAATCAACTGTCCCGGTTCAAAATCGCCGATTTCCAAGGTCATTTTGTTGGCTTCGATTTTTGACAGATCCAGGATATCGTTTATGATCTGCATCAGGTGGCGGGCCGCGCCAGCCAGCCGGTCCATCTGGTGGGTCTGTTTCAGCGTCAGCGGTTCCTGACGCACCAAGTGTGCGTAGCCGATAATCGAATTCATCGACGTGCGGATTTCATGACTCATATTGGACAGGAAGGAACTTTTTGCCAGACTGGCCGCTTCCGCCGCTGCTTTGGCCGCTTCCAGTTCGGCGGTGCGGGATGCAACCAGATCTTCCAGGTGCGACCGATAGTTTTCCAGTTCCTGTAGCGTCCTGACTTTCTCGCTGATGTCCTGAACGGTCCCCATGGCGACCAGTGGCTTCCCGGCCGAATCCATTTCGATTTCCGCCCGTTCTTCTACCCAGAAGATTTCCCCGTCGACAATAATCCGGTGCACCACTTGATAAGCTGCCCCTGTCAATGCCTGTTGCCATGTATCGGCGACCTTGGCGCGGTCATCAGGGTGAATCCGGTTGAAAAAAGCCTCCAATGTCATTGGCGTGCCGACTTCGACGCCGAAGATCCGGTAGGTCTCATTGGACCAGAGCAAAATGTTTTGCGGGATGTCCAGATTCCAGTGGCCGGTCTTTGACACCGCCTGCGCCCGGTTTAAAAAAGCTTCGCTCTGCACCAGCGATCGCAGGATCTTCCAGCGGTCCCGGTTCAGAAAAGCCATGCCGAATTGGTCGGCAACCTGGCAGCCAAAGGTGATCTCATCGGTTTCCCAGTGGTGTTGCGTTTTGACCTGTTCAAAGCAGATCACGCCCAGGTTGCGTCCGCCGGAAACAATGCTGCAGTCCAGCATCGAGGCGATTCCGGCCGGCACCAGATAATCCTCGCGGTAGCCGACAGTGCGCGGGTCGTTCATCACATCGTCCGCATCGACATAGCGGCCGCCTTTGATAAAGGAAAACTCAGACTGGTAGCGGCTTTCTTCCAGCACCATCCCCGAGGAATGGGTCCCGCTGAGAGCTTCGAATTGGTCCAGGCATTCCAGGCGGGTTTCATTTTCACTGAATCGCCAGACGCCGACTCTGGCAATTCCCAGGTTCATCGCCAACAGCTCGGTGACTTCACAAGCCAGGCTCTCCACATCGCCATTAAAGCCTGCTTCATACAGGCTGATTTTACGGATCAGCCAATTGTGCAGCTTTAACCACTCCGTCACCACCAGCTGCGAATGCTCGCGTTCTTTTTGTTCGGTGATATGACGCCAGGAATTGCAAATCAACATCCGTCCGCCATGCTCGACCCGCGCCAGCCTGACCAATGCCGCTTCGATCTTGCCGTTCTTGCAGCGGTGACGCGTCTCGAATTCAGCAGGGCGGCCTTCCGCCACCGCCTGCAAGACTGCGGAAATCTTCTGCGGCGAATATTCAGCCTGTATGTCCTTGACCCCCAGCCTGGCAAACTCCGCCGCCGTGTAGCCGAGCCCCTGATAGGCCGACCGGTTGAACTCGATGAAATCTCCCTGGATTGGATCGGTCAGCACAATGGCATCCGTTGTCATGTCATACATGACATGGAGCAATTCTTCATGTTGCCGGATTGCCTCCAGCGACCGCCGGCGATTCAACATCTCCTTCAGTCGCTGCGCGATGGTTTCGGCCAGTAGCCTCTCCTCCTGCAAAAAAGGCCCCTCGCCCTCCGGTGGCCGTTCCTCGATATAGGCTACCTGTAGCCGGAGTTCACCACCATCCATCAGGTTGGTCGACACTTCAAGCAACCAGGGAGTATTGATAAAATTGGCCGTGAAAATACGTTGCCCCTCATATTCCAGGCAGACCGCGGTAATTTCGGGGTATTGCCAGCCGGGTGCGATTTCCTGCACCACCCGCTGCAACATTTGCGGCAACGGAGTATCATCCTGTTCGGTGATCGCAAATACCGAGTGCAGGCACTGCTGTTCCTTCACCCGCTCCCGCAGCCGGTGACGCTCCTGCTCCAATTCCTGTTCGGCTTGTTTACGGCGGCTGATATCGTTAATCGCCACCATGACGGCCGATTCGCCGCCATATTCGACCAGCGAGCCGGACATCAGCGCCCAATACAGTTTTCCTTGCAAATCCAGCATCGGGATTTCACAATCATGGACAAATCCCTGTTGCCATAGAGCTGACAAAAACCGCTGGCGGTCTTCGATATTTTGATAGAACTGAGACGCTTCCATCCCTACGCCTT
>CAZYJK010000118.1:0-6228 GCA_964647865.1 uncultured Veillonellaceae bacterium
TTCAGGTCAGTCAATGTCTGCAGCAATAACGCATCGAAGTTTTGTGCGGTGGCCGGCTTTCCCAGACCAACGTGGCCGAATGCCGATCCGCGGTGGTTTGCCAGCCCTTCCAGGTCAATCATCGGCAGG
This sequence comes from uncultured Veillonellaceae bacterium, assembly GCA_964647865.1. Lineage (GTDB taxonomy): Bacteria > Bacillota > Negativicutes > UBA1444 > UBA1444 > UBA1444. Next base: position 130 of record CAZYJK010000118.1, read on the forward strand.
CCGCGTTCCGCGAGTTTTTGCAACAACGTCGTTTTGCCGACGCCGGTTGAGCCACAGAGCACAAACAATTGCGGTTGCAGTGAAAATGTTGCCAATGCATCCTGTACATAACGTCGGTAAGCCTTGTAGCCACCTTGTAACTGTGCACCGCAGATCCCCATCAACTCAAGAATGGTCAACAGCGATTTGGAGCGCATACCTCCGCGCCAACAGTACACGACAAGCGATGCGGTCGGGTCGGCGCGTGTAAGATCGGTAATCCGTTCGACCATGTCGGCCAACTTGCCTGAGACGATTTCCAGACCTTTGCGTTTAGCCGGCTCCGGGCCGATTTGCTTGTAAAGGGTACCAACGATGGCGCGCTCGTCGTTTTCCAATAGCGGCACATTTACTGCGCCGGGAATATGGCCTTGTTCGTATTCCGCCGGTGAACGCGTGTCAATCAATATAGAACGCGGCAGATGGAGCGCCTGTTCTATTGCTATTATCTGCATTATTATCCCCTATGATTGCTGTGTCGTATTCTGGTTGGCGGTGTTTTTTTGAAAATAACGGCTGAATACCTGGTCGGAGGTCATGATCACGTCGCGTGGTTTACTGCCGTTGGCTGCGCTGACAATTTGCATTTCCTGCATCATATCGACCAAGCGGGCTGCCCGGGTATAACCGATGCGAAATTTTCGCTGCAGCAAAGAAACAGAGGCCTGACCGGTTTCAAGCACCAATCGGACAGATTCCTCCAACAATTCGTCTTCAAACCTGGCGGAGGAATTTGGACTTGCCATTTCTTCAAACAATGGCACTTCCGCTTCCTCTACCGCAGTAACCGAATCCTTGATCGACTTGACCAGCGTCTCGATTTCCGCATCGGAGATGTAGGCGCCCTGCAATCGTAGCGGTTTGCTTGCGCCGATCGGGTAATACAACATATCGCCTTTGCCGAGAAGTTTCTCGGCGCCAGCCATGTCCAGAATCGTCCGTGAGTCGATTTGCGACGAAACGGAAAAAGAAATCCGCGACGGGATATTGGCCTTTATGGTGCCGGTAATGACATCGACAGACGGCCGTTGCGTTGCAATGACCAGGTGAATCCCCGAAGCTCTGGCCATTTGGGCAAGCCGGCAGATCGAGTCTTCCACGTCGACCGGTGCAACCATCATCAAATCGGCCAGCTCGTCAATGATCACAACGATCAGCGGCAGGCGTTCTTCGGGATTGATTTCATTATAGCGCGTGACATCCCGCGCACCCGCAGCCGCAAACAGTGCATAGCGGCGTTCCATTTCCTGCACGGTCCATTTCAAGGCAGAAGCCGCCTTTTTAGGCTCTGTGACGACTGGCGCCACCAAATGCGGAATTCCGTTATAGTTTGATAACTCGACCACTTTCGGATCAATCAGCAAAAATTTTACGCTATCGGGGTGGGCGCGAAACAAGATGCTGGAAATCAAAATGTTGATACAGATGCTTTTGCCGGAACCGGTTGCTCCGGCCACCAGCAAATGAGGCATCTTCGCCAGGTCGGCCATGATGGCCTGACCGCCGATGTCTTTTCCCAGCGCTACGGTCAGTAGCGAGGTGGATGACTGATATTCAGGCGATTCCAGCACTTCACGCAAGGAGACGCCAAAGACTTCCTTGTTGGGAACTTCAATGCCGATGACCGATTTACCGGGAATCGGCGCTTCGATCCGGATGCTCGGCGCAGCCAACTTAAGCGCAATATCATCGGACAAACTGACGATCCGGCTGATTTTTACGCCTGGCGCCGGCTCCAGTTCATATCGGGTTACAGTCGGGCCTTGTGTCGCATGGACGACATGGGTCTGGATACCGAAGCTCTCCAACGTTTGTTCCAACGTTCGCGCATTTTCGGTGATCTCCTTGTCCAAGCGGATGTTGCGACCGGCTGTTGCCTTTTTCAAAATGGACAGAGGCGGGATTTTATATTTGCTAACGGCCGCCGTTGTAACAGGTTGCAGCGTTGCCGTTTCCACCGGAGTCATTGGTTCGGCTGGCATGACCGGTTTGGCAGGAGTCGGAACGGGCTCCGGCGGTGGCAGGTCTATTTTTCGTTCAGTCATTTCCGGCGCGGTGATGCTAATTCGTACCGGCTCATCGCGCTCCTGGTCATAAAAAGAAGGTTTGAGCGCCGGTTTCAAACTGTCTTTCACTATCGGAACCGAAGGATTCGTTCGCGGGGTAAGCGTTTTTTCTTCGGAAACACTACTGTTTCGGCGGTTCATCAGTCCGGTTGCACCGTTTTTGACACTTTCAAAACAGGTGGACAACGAAAACCGGGTGGCCAGTAGTATGGAACAAATGATGCCGGCGACCAAGAAAATGGTCGTACCGTCCGTAGCAAAAAAACGTCGTAACAGGATGACGATAAATCCTCCGGCCAGACCGCCGCCGATCGGTAAACGCTCCGGCAATATCTCCTGCCCCGGCGCAGTGCTGAAATGATGGAACAGCGCCAGAGCAGAAATGAAAGTCAGCACATAACCGGTAAAGCGGAGTGAGTAAATGATATGCGAATGAGCGGTCACATAACGCAAGCCGATAATGAACAGAATAACAGCAATGCCGGCTGCTCCGACGCCAAACCCATAACGGGTGACTTTGGCGACAAAGTAGCCGACGCGGCCTACGCTATAATCCAGCAAACCGGCCGCCAATAACAGCGCCAGCGCGATCACCACGACACCTATGACTTCAAATTTCAATCCGGACGGATCTTTCCCCTGGTTTTTAGGCAATAAAGCTCACCTCCGTAAAAAGAACCGAGACATTGTCCCGGTTCACACCTCAAGGATGATGGGCATGATCATCGGTCGACGGCGGGTTTTCTCGTATAGGAACTTGCCGAGAATATCGCGGACGCTGTTTTTAATCGTACCCCAGTCGGTTGTGCCATTTGCTTCGCAGCGATCCAGCGCTTCCTGGATTTTTCGTTTCGCATCTTCCATCAGTTGTTCCGATTCACGGACATACACAAAACCGCGCGAAACAATTTCCGGTCCGGAAACAACGCAACCGCTTTCCTTATCCATAGCAATCACGGCGATCAGGATGCCGTCCTGAGAAAGTTGTCGACGATCCCGCATCACAATGTTACCGATATCACCGACGCCCAACCCGTCAACCAGCACAATCCCTGCGGTGACTTTGCCATTGATAGCACCGGTTTCAGCAGTGAACTCAAGCACGGAACCATTGTCGGCGATAAATACGTTAGACTTCGGAATGCCGATTTCCTGGGCCAGCTTTGCATGAACTTTCAGCATGCGGAATTCGCCATGGACAGGAATGAAGAATTTAGGCCGTACCAGATTGAGCATCAATTTTAACTCTTCCTGACTGCCGTGTCCTGACACGTGGATACCGGAAGCCGAATCATAAACCACGTCTGCTCCCTGTTTAAAAAGGTAGTCAACAGTGCGCGCAACCAGCTTTTCGTTACCAGGAATCGGTGTGGCCGAAATCAGTACCGTATCGCCAGGTACGATTTCCACTTTACGGTGATCGGACATCGCCATCCGGGTGAGCGCCGACATAGGTTCGCCCTGACTGCCGGTCGTCAGAATAACGATCTGATTCGGCGGGTAGTTGTTGATTTCCGAGATATCAATCAACATCCCGTCGGCAATTTTCAGGTATCCCAATTCTTTGGCAATGCCAACCACGTTGACCATGCTGCGACCGACTACAGCGACCTTGCGGCCATATTTTAATGCAGCGTCAATAGCCTGTTGCAACCGATGAACATTAGACGAAAAGCTGGCAATGATGATCCTGTTCGGGGCCGCACGGAAACGTTCATCAAATGCGGTGCCGACCGATCGTTCGCTTTTGGTGAAGCCCGGGCGTTCTGCGTTGGTACTGTCGGATAGCATGACCAGGACGCCTTCATCGCCCAGCTCGGCAAATTTGTTGAACCCTGTTACTTGTCCGTCGACCGGTGTGTGATCGATTTTGTAGTCACCGGTGTGCAGAACGATTCCGACAGGAGTCCTCATATAGATGGCTACGGCATCGGCGATGCTGTGATTGACCCGGATAAAGCCGAGTGTAAACGGTCCGACTTCAATTTCATCCCCCGGTTTGATCGGATGAAGATCGGCAGACGAGACACCCTTTTCTTTGAGTTTGCCTTGCATGATTCCCAGCGCAAGCGGAGTTCCGTAGACAGGAACCTCCAGCTCCTTTAGGACATAAGGCAAAGCACCGATGTGGTCTTCATGGCCGTGTGTGATAAAAATTGCCCGCACTTTTTCTTTGTTCTCAACCAGATAACTGAAATCGGGAATCACCAGGTCGATTCCCAACATGTCATCTTCGGGGAACATCAACCCAGCGTCGATCACAACGATATCGTCGCCATAACGGAATACCGTCATGTTCTTGCCAATTTCACCCAAACCACCCAACGGAATGATTTGTAATTTCTCCGTATGTTTGTTCAAACTTTCACCTCCAGATAATAGAATGCCGCACACTGCATTCAGTCTATTATAGCGTAATTTTCCGATTCCAACAATCGGTCACTGCTTTCTTGCCGCCAAGCTTGCTGTTCGTGAATCGGTCTTAGGTTTATTTTGTTATACGGTGACGCCATTCTTGAAAATCGTTATATCGCGAAAGCCCAGTTGCTCCGAACGTGTTTGTTTACCGGACGCGACAGCCAAAACGTAGTCCATCAGCTCATCAGCCAAGCCCTCCAGATTACCTTCGGTCAGCAATCGTCCTGCATCAAAGTCCAGCCAGTGCTGTTTTCGTTGATGCAAATCACTGTTGGTTGCGATTTTCACTGTCGGTGCCATAGTTCCCAGCGGAGTCCCGCGACCTGTTGTAAACAAAACGATATGGCAACCTGCGGCAGCCAGAGCCGTTGCTGCCACGGCGTCGTTGCCGGGACCGCTCAACAGGCTGAGCCCTTTGGTTTTAACGATATCCGCATATTTCAGCACATCGGTGACATTGCTGGTCCCGCCTTTTTGGGTGCAACCGAGCGATTTTTCTTCCAATGTCGAAATTCCGCCTTTTTTGTTGCCGGGAGCAGGATTTTCATAAATGGGTTGGTTATGCGATATGAAGTATTGCTTGAAGTCATTGATCAAATGGACTATGTCATGAAATATTGCTTCATTGCTGGCCCGATTCATTAAGATTGATTCGGCGCCGAACATTTCCGGCACTTCGGTCAGCACAGTACTGCCACCCATAGCAATAAGCCGGTCGGAAAAAGCTCCTACCAGCGGATTGCCGGTAATGCCGGAAAACCCGTCGGAACCGCCGCACTTCAAACCGACAACCAAATCTGCAGCGGAACAGACGACGCGTTCCATTTTCGAGACCGTTGTGGCGAGTTCGCAAACCAGACGGACTCCGGTTTCGATTTCATCGTCTACCGCCTGCGCCTCGAGAAAACAAACCCGTTTGGGATCAAACGGCCCTAATACCTGCTTGAATTCAGCGATATGATTGTTTTCGCAGCCCAGTCCGAGCACCAGAACAGCAGCCGCATTGGGATGGTTAACCAGGTTAGCCAGGATACGCTGCGTGTTTCGGTGATCGTCTCCCATTTGGGAACAACCATAAGGGTGCTTGATTTCAAATACCCCGTCAATCGACGAAATGCCTTTCAGTTGTTCGCCGGCTAGACGGGCAATCAGTTCGGCGTTACGATTCACACATGCAACGGTTGGAATAATCCAAATTTCGTTGCGAATCCCCACTCTGCCGTCACTACGGCGATATCCCATGAAGGTCCTTGCCGGTATGGGGGGCAAAGTTCGCAGTGCTGGTTTGTATTCATAGCTGAGAATTTCGCCAAGGGCGGTGGAAAGATTGTGGGTATGTACCCAGTCTCCGATCTTGATTTGGTTTGTTGCAAAACCGATGGGAAACCCGTATTTAATTACCGGCTCTCCTGCATTGATATCGCTGAGGGCAATTTTGTGGCCTTTATCGATATCACTATTTGCGGTAATCTTCGTGTTTGCCGCTTCCAGCGTCTCACCGCTGCAAATCGGGTCCAGCAATACTGCCACGTTATCTGTTGGGTGAATTTGAAGCAATGCCATGGTCACATCTCCT
>CAZYJK010000119.1:0-6190 GCA_964647865.1 uncultured Veillonellaceae bacterium
CGGTTGCCGGACGGGGATGGTCGGGCGAACCGCAGACCGGGCAGGGGCTACCCGGCTGCAGGCGAGTCGCCAAAAAAGCCGCCTGCTGCTGCAAAAACATATTCCTTGCCGCTTCGAACGCGGTTTCCGCCTGTTCCCGCTGCTGCTCGGCCTGCGCTAGCCGCTGCTCCGCCACCTGGAACCGCTCGGCCAGCCCTGACAGTTCTTTTAGCGCCACGCCCAGCTTGTCAATCTGCGCCTGGCTGGTTTCGGCCGCATCCCGTCTCTGCTGCAGGGCCGGCGCTTCGGCCGCCGCCGCCCTCGCCTGTTCCAGTTCGCTTTGGCAGGCCAGCAGAGATTGTTTGTGACTTTCCATTTGCTGTTGCTGCTGCACCAGCGCCGCTTCCGCCTGCGCAGACTGGTGCGTCAGTTCTGCCAGCCGCTCGCGGCGACTGTCCAGGTCGGCGACTTTGCCGACCAGTCCTTCCAGTCGGGTCTGCTGTGCCTGCAGCTCGCTCCGCTGCGAGTCCCGCTGCCGCTCGTCCGCCAGCGCGGCTTCCGCAGCCGCCAGTTTCCTGTTCGCCGTTTGCAGGGTCTCGCTCGCTTCGGTCAGCTTGCGCTCGCGGTCCTGCCGCCGCGCGGCCCATTCCTGACGGTTTTCCTCCGCGCTGCGCACTGTCGCTGCTTTACGCGCCCGCTCCGCTTGCTGCCGCTGCGCTTCCACCTCGGTCTTGCGGCTTTCCAGACGCTGTTTCGCCTCCGCCGCCGCATCGCGGGCCGCCAGCTTGCGCTGCAGCTCCTCGGCCTGGAACAGTTCCTTCTGCTTGTCCTGCAGCTGCTCCGTCAACCGGTCCTGCTCACTTTTCAGCGCCGCTGCGCGAGCTTCGTCACGGGACAGCAGCTGTTCCAACCCGACGAGGACGCCGGCGACATCATAGGGCGGGCTGGCTAGCAGCCCGCCCAGTTCGTCATCGTCCGCCGGCTCGATCCGCCGCACCGTCTGCTCGAGCTGCCCTTGCAGGCTTTTCAGCTCCTGTTCCAGCAGCTTGGCTTTGTCAAACAGCTTGTTCTGAATCAGTAAAAACTGCTCGGTGCCAAAAATTTTGCGGAAGATATCTTCGCGTTCGCGGGTGCCCGCCGTTATCAGCTTGCGAAACTCACCTTGCGGCACCATCACAATTTGGCGGAACTGCTCGTAGGTCAGCCCCAGCGTCTCGACGACTTTCGGGTCGACTGCCGCCGGTTTGCTGATCGTGACGCTGCCCGCAACCATTTCTTTAAACTCGGCGTCATGCTCGCTTTCCGTCAGACCGCTGCCCCGCTTCTTCGGCCGTAGCTGCCAGGGCGACCGCCTGACCCGATACCGCTTGTCGCCGAGCGAAAACTCCAGCTCGACGAACGTTTCCGCGTCTCCGGCGGCAAAATGGCTGCGCAGCGCCGCCCCGTCGCGCTCCATGCTGCTGGCCCGGCCATACAGGGCAAAGCAGATTGCGTCAAACACAGTGGTCTTGCCGGCGCCGGTCGGTCCGGTGATGAGAAACAGGTTGCGGCCGCCCAGCTGGTCAAAGTCGATGACCTGCTCCGCCGCATAGGGGCCGAAGGCGCAGAGCGTCAATTTATGCGGTCTCATCTCAGGCGCTCCTCTCGCTATGTTCGATCTCCTGCAGCACTTCCTGCAATAGCGCCTGCTTCGCCGCGTCGAACTCGCCGCCGCTGATCGCCGCGTAAAACTCGCCGAACTGCTCCAGCTTCGACTTGGTCTTGTAACCGGCCGCCGCCGCATTTTTGCCGGTTGCCGCAGCTTTGTCACGACCGGCCAGCTCCAGCGACATGAAGTTGGGGTACACGGCGCGCAGTTGGTTGGCCGGTTCCCACAGCTCCCCTTCGTCAGTCAGCGAGACATGCAGATAATCTTCTCTGTTGGCAGCCTGATACACCGCCGGCTCCAGCAGTTTCGCCAATTCGCCGCGAATTCGCCGCATATCGCGCAGCGGTTGCAACCGGCGCAGTTCGGTCTGCCACTCGCCTTTCGGCCCCAGCGTCACCACCGTCAGCGATTTGTTTTGGTTCACTTCGGAAAACGAATATTTCAGCAACGAGCCGGAATACCGGATGCGGTCGCTGCCGGCCCGCTGCGGCCCGTGCAGGTGCCCCAGCGCCACATAGTCGAAGCCGTCAAACAGCGCGGCGTCGACAAATTCCACGCCGCCGAGCGCTTCGCCATAGGCCAGCGGTTTTTCCGACTCGCTCAGTTCTGGCTCTTCGACCCCGCGGACAAAGCCGTGCGTAATCAACACGTTGCGCTCAGCCGGATTCCAGGTCGCCTGAATCTGGCCAAGAATCGCCTGCATCGCCGCGTTCTGGTCGCGAACCTCCGCTTGCCCCATTACATCGCGCACCTCGGCCGGGTGAGCGAACGGCGCCAGGTAAAAGTGCACCGGGCCGTGCCCGTCATGCAGCGTCACCCGCCGCGCCTCCGTCCGCAGCCGCCCTTCGATGTGCAGTCCCTTCGCTTCCAATATGCCGCTGCCAAAGCCCAGCCGGTCCGGGCTGTCATGGTTGCCTGCCACCATCAGCACCGGCGTCTCAAGTTCCAGCACAATCCGGCTGAGCGTCCGGTCCAGCAGTTCAATCGCCTCGACCGGCGGAATCGCCCGGTCGTACACGTCGCCGGCGATAATCAGCGCATCCGGCTTTTCCGCCGCGATCAGTTCCACCAACCGGTCCAGGATATAGGCCTGGTCCTCGGTCATGTACACCTGATTGACGAGTTTGCCGATATGCCAGTCGCCGGTATGAAAAATCTTCATGAATCGAGTACTCCTTCTTTTATTCCTTTATCATTTTCTCGCTGTGCAGGCCTGATTCCTGTTGACAACAAAAAAGAGCCTCTAGCCCCGCGCGGGTCAAAAGCTCCTCCTGCAAAAAATCGGCTTCACACCACCGAAGTTGCCACTCGTGTCTTATCTTGTCAATAGCTGCAGCGCTTCTTCGCGAGCAACCGGCTTACTGAAGACATAGCCCTGGACAACATCGCAATGGATCTGTTCGAGTTTCGCCAGTTGCGCCTCGGTCTCCACCCCTTCGGCCACTACATGCAAACTCAGCACATGGGCCATATCGATAATCGAGCGGATGAACCCTTCCTGCACCCGGTCTTCGAGAATCCTTGCAGTGAAGGACTTGTCGATCTTGAGCGTTTTTACCGGCAAATTCCGCAAATAGGTGAGCGAAGAGAACCCGGTGCCAAAATCATCCAATGCAAGCCGGACTCCCAGCGAGTTGAGCGCCGCCAGACTTTGTTTGCTGTTCTCCAGCGACTCGATGAGCACGTTTTCGGTGATTTCGATTTCGATTTGGCCGGGTGCGATGCCGGCTTCCTCTATACTTTGGCGCACAATCTCGACAAAACCTTCCGCTGCCAATTGACGGGGCGAAACATTCACAGCTACATAGACTTCGCTGCGGCCCAGCTCTGACAAGGCACGGGCAAACCGGCACGCTTCGCCGATCACCCATTCGCCCAGCGGTAAAATGATGCCGCTCTGCTCGGCCAAGGGAATAAACAAGTCCGGCGGCACGTTACCATGCTGCGGACTGTTCCAGCGCAGCAGCGCCTCAAACCCTGCGACCGATTTGTTGTCCACGGCAATCAGAGATTGGTAATGCAGGCATAGTTCGTCGTTTTCCAGCGCTCTGCGCAGGCTGTTCGTCAGCACCATCCTGTTGTAAGCATCTTTTGTCAGCTCCGGTTCGTACAAACGCCAACAGTTTTTGCCGTTTGCCTTGGCTGCGTACATCGCGACATCGGCCTGCTTCAATATCTCTTCGGTTTGGTCGCCATCCGCCGGATACAGCGTAACCCCCAAGCTCGAAGTCATCTGGATCGTTTGCCCGCCGACCTCGAATTCACGGCGAATCCCGCCGACAAGACGGTTGGCGGCGTCCGAAATCCGTCGCAGGTCAGCTTCGCCTGGCAAAATGACAACAAATTCATCGCCGCCGACGCGGGCCACAAACGCGCCCTCGCCCGCCGCCCGGACAATATCCTGCCCTGCGGCGATAATGACACCGTCGCCGCTGGTGTGGCCAAAGTGGTCGTTTACCACTTTCAGGTCATCCAAATCAATGAACATCACGGCGCCTGCCGATTTGCCGCTTCTTGCCTGCTGCAGCTCTTCCTCCAGACGTTTGTTGAGATGGGCGCGGTTCGGCAAGCCTGTCAACACATCGTGATAGGCCTGGTAAAACGTTTGTTGATGCGCCATGGCATTTTTGACGGCGATGGCGGCAACCGTGGCAAACTGCTCCAATACCGCCAGCATGTCCTGATCGATGGCAATCTTTTCGCCATAGGAGGCAAAGCCGATACTGCCGATAATTTTTCCATCCACAATAAGCGGCGCTTGAATCGCAGACCGCAAATCGTCTTGCAAACTGTAGTCAAGCCGCAGCGGCCAATTGGCGTAATCCTCGACAGCCACCAGTTTGCCGGTCCGCAAGACTTCTGCCAAAAGGCCGCGTTTGCCAAAAAACAGTGTTTTGCCAACCCGATGCTCGAACCGCCCCAAGCCACACTTGGTAGTAACATGCTCACCATCCGGTTCGAAGAAATCGATAAATCCATGTTTCATCCCGATAATCGAGGTCGCCTGCTGCATAATAATCTGAAAAACTTTTTCCATGTCTAGTTCGTTCACCAGGGCAGCCGTCGATTCGGCCAATTTTTCCAACAGCAGCTTCTGGCGGCCGATTTTTTCACCGGCATGGAACCGTTCCATGGCAATCGACGCCAAATTGCCAAACTGGCGGAAAATCTCCAGTTCATCCGCAGTGGCCGGATGCGCCGTATCCTGCCAATTCGCCGCCAATACCCCTTTAATCGTTTCTCCTTGTTTTAGCGGCGTCATCAGTACGGTTGACAGTTTTTCAACCATTGACCGTTCGGTGATGCGATGCGGATAAATTCGGTAGTCTTCGACAAACCGTTGTTCGCCGCTACGACAGACTTCGCCCAAAATCCCCTTGTCTGTCGACCACTCATCCTGGTGTAGCATGCGGCTTACGCCGGCAGTATGGCAAATCACACATTTTTCGCCGGTTGCGTCGATCAGGCCGATGTAGCCGCCCGGCGCGCCTACCAACCCGATCGCTTCGCGGAGGATCATCTCGAGAAAATCAGCGATTTCTGCCGCAGGTTGCTTGACCAACTTGGAAATCGCCTGATACTGCCGTTCGCGGCGCACGACTTCCTGTTCTTTTTTCTGGCGGCGCTCGACCTCCGCTGTCAATGACCGGTTTGTCCCTTCCAGCGTTTCGTTCATCGCTGCCAGCTCTTCATTCATGGCTGTCATTTCTTCGTTCATTGCCGTCAGTTCCTGATTGGCTGCGAACAGGTCCTGCGTCCGACGCTCCACCGTGGCTTCCAGCGCGCTGGAATGCTTTTGCAGTTCTTGCTCCAACCGTTTTCTTTCGCTGACATCATAAAATATCGTGGCAAAGCGATTCTGTCCCCAGGGAACAATCGAGATCGAGAAATACTTGTTCAGCGGTTCAAAAAAGGCATCAAGCGAATCGGCAACACCGGTGATCCCGACAGCGGCGAACTTTTCAAAAAACGGCGGTTCGGGCGTTCCGTAGGCTTCGTTCGCCAGTTTGCCGCACACCGCTTCCTTTTGTAGTCCAACATTTCTTTCATAGCTGCGATTGACCTCGACGATCCGGTAATTTTGCGGGACGCCTGCTTCATCCACAACGACTTCGTGCAAAGCCACCCCTTCATTCATGCTGGCGAACAGCGTCTGGAACCGCCGGTCCTGTTCCTGCATCTGGCGCCTGATTTGCTGCTTGTGCAAATCTTCCCGAATCAAGCCGACCGAAATGCGGGCAATCGAACGGACCATCGACGGCTCGCCGCCAATGCCATAGGTGCCTACCACAACCGGGCCGAGTTTGATCGGCAAATGCACGCCACTCCGCACCGTTCCGCCAGAAAGCGTTTCTTCTTCCGGCGTGGCGGTCACTTCATCCACGCCCTCCTGCAAAATCCGACAGGCGCCGCTATGGACAGTGCCGATACGGTCCTTCTCCACGGCGGCAATAATCATTCCGTCAGTATCGCACACGACTGCCTTGAGGCCGCTCTCGGCATACACCAGGTCTATGGTTCGGTAAGCGAGTTCTGCGCTCAGCTTCATAAACCGAACTCCTC
>CAZYJK010000120.1:0-6031 GCA_964647865.1 uncultured Veillonellaceae bacterium
CTTTATCATAAATATCATTGTGGCAATCGGCACGGCATTTAGTCTGGTTATGCTCAACGGTGCCCGACTCACAGAGGATTTGCAGATAGAAAAAGAAAACGTGATTGACGGTCAGGCCCAACTAATCGAATCGCAGCAACAGCTGCGTCGGACAATACAGTTTTCGCCGTTCCCGTTGATGGTGCATGCCGAGGACGGCGAGGTTTTGCAGATTAGTGAAGCCTGGACCGAAATCACAGGTTATGAATTGGCCGATATCCCGGCGGTGCGGGACTGGCTGGCACGGGCATACGGAGAACGGCAGATGGAAGTGATGCGGGTTGTCGAAGGTTTGTATTCGATCGAAAGTCGGATCGACGACGGTGAATTCGTTATCACGACCCGTCGGGGCGAGCAGCGGATATGGCAGTTCAGCACAGCTCCATTGGGGCGTTTTGAAGGCAAAAGAATAGTGATCAGCATGGCGGCAGATGTAACGGAACGCAAAAAAGCAGAAGAACAGCTGCAGCAACTGAATCAAGAACTGGAAGCGAAAGTGCTGGCGCGAACGTCGGAGCTGGAGGATCTTTACAACAATGCTCCGTGTGGCTATCATTCGTTGGATGCCAATGGATTCTATGTCCGGATCAATGATACCGAACTGAAATGGCTTGGCCTGTCCCGCGAGGACGTCGTTGGCAAACGGAAGCTGTTTGATTTTATTGCACCGGAGTTTCAACCGGCTGCTGAACAAGCATTTGCCAAACTGGTAAATGAGGGATTGACAACTGACATCCGGTATGAGTTGCGGGGCGTAAATGGGGTGGTCCGCCAGGTAGTGGGCGGCGCCACCGCCATCAATGACCCATCAGGGAAATATCTCTGTTCGCGGTCCACCCTGTTTGATGTTTCCGAGCAGCACAACTTGGATTTACAGAACCGTCAGCGCGACAAGATGTTGCAGGCATTTCTGGACGAAGCGAGTGATCCGGTGCATATTACTGACCATGCTGGTCGATTTGTTTACGTGAACCAAGCTTGGTTGGATTTATTGGGGTATAGCAGAGACGAAACCGAACGGTTGACGCTGTTTGACGTGACCGCGGACGAAGAACATACTCGGTGGCAGTGGTTGTTTGAAACTAAGAGCGAAGGCGGCATTAAGCAACGCAGCGAATATGTGTTTGTCGACAAAACCGGCCGGCCATTGTTCATAGAGACGACGGTTCTCGTCCGCTATGAGCGGGGGGAGTTTTCCGGTACACAGGCGATTTTAATCGATGTCACGGCCCGGCGGAAAATAGAGGTTGCACTGCGCGAAGAACAACGAAAGCTCAGCATAGCCAACCAGGAACTTGAACGACTGGCCGACCTGAAGGACGATTTTCTGGCCAGCATGAGTCATGAGCTTCGCACGCCGCTGACGGCAGTAATCGGCCTGGCGGAAATTTTGCGCGATGGCGCGTATGGCGAGTTGGCGAAAGAACAATCGGAAGCTGTCGGCAGTATTGAGCAAAGCGGTCGGCATCTGCTGGCATTGATCAATGACATCCTCGACTTGTCGAAGTTGGAAGCAAGGCAGGTCGTGCTGGAAATGGAGGAATGTTCGGCAACGGACCTCGGTCAGGCCAGTCTGCAGTTTGTCAAAAGCATGGCGGCAAAAAAAGCATTCTGGTCGATTTTGTCGTGCAACCGGACTCGATCAGCCTGCGAGCCGATCCGCGCCGCTTGAAGCAGATGCTGATCAATTTGCTCAGCAATGCGGTGAAATTCACGCCGGACGGTGGTAAGGTCGGGCTATTGATCCGAGCTGACCGGGAATTGCATAGGATCATGTTCACAGTTTGGGACACAGGGATTGGCATCCGCGGCGAAGACATGGGCAAGCTGTTCCAACCATTCGTGCAGATCGACAGCAGCCTGGGTAGGCAATACGCCGGCACCGGACTGGGTCTGGTCTTGGTGCAGAAGGCGGCGCGCATGCATGGCGGCCAGGTCATTGTGGAAAGTACTTTCGGCGAGGGTAGCCGTTTCACGATTGAACTTCCTTGGCATCCTAGCTCTGAAATAGAGCCTGGCGGGACCGAGGTGGGCGAGGGAAAACAAACAAGCATGGATACGGAGTTTGAAAAAAAAAGCTGCAGTGATATTGCTGGCTGAGGACAATTCCGACAATGTCAAGGTGGTGACGGGAGCTTTGCGCAGCAAGCCCTGGCAAATCATCGTGGCTGAAGATGGGTTCAAGGCAGTCGAACTGGCGGCGCTTCACAAGCCGGACTTGATTTTGATGGATGTACAGATGCCGAATATGGACGGATTGGCAGCGATGCGTCTGCTGCGGGCGGATTCCGATGTCGGGCTGTCGCGAACGCCGATCATCGCACTGACCGCCCTGGCGATGAAGGGAGACCGGGAAAGGTGCCTGCGGGCAGGCGCCGATGATTACATCGCCAAGCCGGTTGATTTTAAAGAGCTGATCGGCAAAATGGAGACGTTGCTACAGGCGGTGGCAAAACAATGAGCGAAACGGGAAACGGCAATATCCTGGTGGTGGACGATACGCCGCAAACGTTGCAGCTATTGGTTGCGATCTTGTCCGGAGCCAATTATACCGTGCGTCCGGCTGATTCCGGCGCACTGGCTCTGGCTTCAGCCTTGGCATATCCGCCGGAGCTGGTCTTGCTCGACGTGAACATGCCGGAAATGAGCGGTTTTGAAGTCTGCCGCCAGCTAAAGCAGAACCCGGCGACGCAGGCGATACCAGTAGTCTTTCTCAGCGGCCTGACCGATCTGGACGATCGGGTACAGGGGTTCCAGCTGGGCGCGGTGGATTTTGTCGCCAAACCATTCCAGCGCGACGAATTGTTGGCCAGAGTAAGCACCCATCTGCAACTGGCGCGATTGCAAAAAGACCTGACAAGCGAAGTTGCCAAACAAACCCGAGACCTGCAGGGGGCCTATCAGGAACTGGCCAAGGCCTCCCGGCTGAAAGACGAGTTTCTTTCCACAATGAGCCACGAATTGCGTACGCCGTTGACTGCGGTGATCGGTATGGCGCAAATCCTGCATGCCGGTGCCTATGGTCCATTGAACCGGGAGCAAGCGGAAGCAATTGAAGTGGTCGAGGGTAGCGGACGAAAACTGTTGCAGATGATTAATGATATTCTCGATTATATCCAGGTAGATGCAGGCAAAGTCGAGCTGCAACTGGCCGAATGTCCCGTCGTCGAATTGGTGAACGCGGTGCTGGAGAATGTTCGCAGCAAAGCGGCAGAGAAGCATATTGAATTGAGCTGCCGATTTTACCAGCAAGAATCGTTGCTGTGGCTGGACGTGCGGCACATGCGACGGGTGTTGTTGATTTTGCTGGACAATGCGGTGAAATTTACTTCCAGCGGTGGCAACGTGGGAATCATCGTGCGAAACTCGATTGTCCAGCATCGGATTGAGTTTGAAGTATGGGATGGCGGGCCAGGTATCGCCGAAGCTGACTTGCCAAAGTTGTTCAAGCCGTTTTTACAACTGGATGGTGGTCTGAACCGCAGCCACGAAGGTAGCGGACTGGGACTCGCGCTGGCAGGCAAACTGGCGAGGCTACTTGGCGGCGAAATCCGGGTGACTAGCCAACTGAATGCAGGCAGCCGATTCATCGTCTCCCTGCCGCTGGCGAGGGGGGAACATGAATAATCAGGATGTACTGGTGCTGATCGTCGACGACGATGTCGTGGTGAGGGAAACGCTGCGTGCTGCCGTGGCGCTCGAAGGCTACCGGTTCGCGCTTGCCGCTGACGGGAGGGAAGCGCTGAACAAGCTTGCAGAGGTGCAACCGGATGTGGTCCTGCTGGATGTGATGATGCCGGGAATGGACGGCTTTGAAGTCACTCGCCGGATCAAGAATAACCCGGCGACGATTTTGATACCGGTTATCTTAGTCACCGCGCTGGATTCACGCCAGGAGCGGATGCAGGGCATCGCGGCGGGGGCCGACGACTTTCTCAATAAGCCGATCGACCGGTTGCAACTGTTGACTCGGCTTGCTACTGTTGCCCGACTGCGCCGGGTAAGCCGGGAACTGGATGACGCCGAGACGGTGCTGGAAAGCCTGGCCCGCAGCATCGAAGCTAAAGATGCGACGACCGGCAGTCACTGCGACCGCTTGATTGAGGAGGCCGTCCATTTTGGCGAATGCCTCGGTCTATTGCCGCAAGGCATCCGGGTGTTGCGCCGCGCCGCCGTTTTACATGATATCGGCAAGCTAGGAGTTCCTGAAAGCCTGCTGCTGAAACAGGGAAAACTCGACGAGGCGGAATGGCAAGTCATGCAGGCTCACGTTGAAATCGGCGAACAGCTGCTGGCGCCGCTGCGCACGATGGGCCCGGTGCGGGCGATTGTGCGCCACCACCATGAACGTTGGGATGGAACCGGTTACCCTGACGGACTGGCCGGCATTGAAATTCCTTACCTGGCCAGGGTGTTTCAGATCCTTGACGCCTATGATGCACTCACCCATGAGCGACCGTATCGACAACCACTGTTGCCGCAGGCGGCGCTGGAGCTGTTGCGGCAGGAAGCTGATACAGGCAAATGGGATCCGGAGTTGTTGACGGCCTATATCGAGTGTAAAACTAAAGAAGGGGTTCGGGTTTTATGAAACCGGATATTTTAGTTGTCGATGACGAACCGATCAACGTCAAAATTCTTGCTGCGATATTGGAGGCGAATGACTATCAGGTCCGGTCGGCCTTCAGCGGCGAGGAATGCCTGCGACGGGTGGCCGAGGAGACGCCGGATGTCATTTTGCTTGACATCATGATGCCGGGGATGGACGGTTTTATGGTGGCTAAAACACTCAAGGAATCGGAGGCGACCTGTTTTATCCCGATCGTGATGGTAACGGCGCTGTCCGACGTGAAGTCGCGGATTCAGGCACTGGAGGCCGGGGCGGACGACTTTCTCAGCAAACCGGCCGATAAGGCCGAACTGTTGGCGAGGGTAAAGGCTTCGGTCAAGGTGCGGGCATATCACGAAGAAATGCGCAAACAACAACGGGAAAAAGACGATCTGCTTAACAAGACGTTGAAAGGAACGATCCGGCTACTCGTCGAAATTCTCGCTTCAACCAACCCTGCGGCTTTCAGTCAATGCTCGCGGCTGGTTCCGCTGACGCGCCGTATCGCCAAATATCTGATGCACAAGGATGCCTGGCAGGCGGAGCTGGTAATGATGCTGTCACCGATCGTAGAAATCGTGATTCCCAAGCCTTTGTTGCAAAAAGTGCGTCAGGGGGAACTGCTTGACGATGAAGAGCAACGGGTGTTTTTACTGCGCAGCAGGCAGGGAATCAAGCTGTTGGCTGATATTCCGCATTTGGAGCCGGTAGCGTTGGCACTGACCTACCGGCATAAGAATTTTGACGGAAGCGGACTGCCGCGGGACCGGGTCGCCGGGGCCGATATTCCGATGGCGGCGCGAATCATCCGGGCGGTAGTAGATTTTGACCGCCTGCAGTCCGAACATCAGGACGAGGAGGCGCTGGAGCTGATGCGGCAGCGCACAGGCTGCTATGATGTCAACGTATTGGCGGTATTGCAGGATATCCAGCGGCTGGCGTTTGCCGAGTCCCTGTTCAAGGAGACACCGGTGGAAGAACTCTTGCCTGGCATGGTGCTGGGCCAGGATGTGCTGGATAATGCCGGCCGGTTGATCGTCGGCAAAGGAAACGAATTGACTTCGCTGATGAAACTGCGACTGCAAAACATGGCCTCGGCCGGGCTGATCAGGGCAACGGTCCAGGCATTCGACGCTTCTACGGTTCTCGAGAAAATGTAAGGGAGGCAATATTGTCATGGAGCACCGACTTTTTAATGAGGCCCAGGCATTGCCTGCCGTTTCGCCTGCTGCAGCACTGGCGTACCGGGACAACACGGAAAAGTTGCGCTTGCAGGTCGACAAGGAAATGGCGGCATTTACCGACATTCTGCCGCTAATCGGCTTTTCACCCGTGGAAATGATGCAGGTCAACCATCGACATCATGTGCAGTTCATGGCTACG
>CAZYJK010000121.1:0-5921 GCA_964647865.1 uncultured Veillonellaceae bacterium
GATCAACATCGTCTTCAGCGCGGTGTGCGGGTCGCCCTGGGCCCGGATCAGGTTATTCAGGCCAAAACTGACGTGCATGAAGATGCTGCCGCCGAGAATGATCAGCGAAAAATCGCGCGCATACGGCATCACGTCCGGCGTCGCGCCGAGAAACAACAACAGCGGATCGAGGAACCACAACGACACGGCGGTGGTGAACAGCACCAGAATGATTACCAATGACAGGGCGTTGCCCAGGATCAGTTCCGCGCCGGCTTTGTCCTTTTGTCCGAGGCGAATCGAGATCAGCGAGCCGGCTCCCAGACCGACGAACATGCCGACCCCCATCAGAATCAGCATCAGCGGGAATACCAGCGTGACAGCCACCAGGCCGACCTCGCCGACGCCCTGTCCGACGAAAATGCTATCGACCACGTTATATAGGGCGTTGACAACCATGCCGATGATCGCCGGACCAGAATAGCGTCGTAACAACGCGGCGATTTTTTCCTCGCCCAACGCATTTGATTTGTCCATGAGTCCTCCTGAAAACTCCCCGGGAAGTGATTTTTTGACGATTTTATCATTATACCACTTTCGCACTACAAACGCTGAAAAGTCCTCCAGACAAAAAAAGAACCTCGCGCGAGGTTCTTTTTGCAGTGAATGGCTCGGTTTCTCAGCGCCAAATAGTCGCAAAGTCTTGGGATTCCTGTATCGAACGGGCAAAACCCTGCACTACCGTCCGATAGCGGGAGCGGTCGGTGTAAATCGAGCTGACATGGTCAGCGCGCGGGAAAAGCTGAATTTGCCGCTGCCCTTTGGTCATGCTGTAAAGTTGCTGCGACATGCTGGCCGGCACCAACCGGTCCGCTTCGCCGTGGATATACAGCACCGGCGTCGTGACCTGTTGCACGACCCTGAGCGGCGAAGCCGCGCCAAACGTGAACCGGGCGCGTAGGTAGGTCACTGCGTTGGCGTAGGGCAACAGGACCTGCGGCGGAATGTTGCCTGGCAACTGCAACCGCTGGCTCATCTGATCGGCCAGCAAGGACTCCAGGTCGGAGTAGGCGCTGTCAGCAATGTAAAACGCCACCCGTTTGTTGGATTCGTTCAAGCCGGCGTGCAAAAGAGCTGTCGCAGCGCCCATCGAAATACCGTGCATGCCAATGGTGCCCTTGGGGAAGCGATGCCGCAACCAATCCACCCACTGGTCCACGTCGTGCTTTTCATAAACACCCCAGGTGACCGACTGACCGCCGCTTTCCCCATGCGCCCGTGAATCGACGAGCAGCAGGTTGTAGCCGGCATTCAGATAGATGTTTAAATAGCTAAGTCCGGCCAGGCGGCTTTCGCTGAATCCATGCAAGAAAATCAGGGTTTTGTCGGTAGTTTGCGGATTGGGAATAAAGGTGCCGGTCAATGAATAACCGAAGCGCGACGGCATTCGGATATCCTGCCAGTTGCGCGAAGTTTTGCCGTTCTCGAGAATCTGCTGCCAGCGACCGGTGTTGTTGGCATGTAACCGGGAGTGGCGGACGCACATCTCATTATAAATGATGTTGCCCATGAACAACCCGGCCGCATTGGCAGCGATAAATCCGAAGAGGAAGCATATGAGCAGGAGGCGTCGCCAAAAGTTTTTGCCGCCAAATAATTTTCTGATATCCATGAACTCCTCGCACCAATCCATTCATCAGCTATGGATTGTGCTATTCATTTTATCAAAAAACCATTCTCGTTGCGAGACTTTCTATTCCGCCTGCAAGGTCACTACCGTCTTGACGATCAGTTCCACGCCGGTGGACAGGACTGATTCGTCAAAATCGAATTTGTCATTGTGATGCCCGGCAGATAGATTGGCGCCCAGCATGAAATAGGTGCCAAGGCCGCCGTTTTCCTGTACTACCGTCATCAGGTGCGAGAAGTCTTCGGTAGCGCCAAAACCGATGTAGTCGCGAATGTCGTTGAAGGCGCCCATTTCGATGGCGACCTTTTTCAACACGTCGCGGGTGGCAGGGCTACTTTCGCCGCTTTTGGTGCCGCCGACCATTTCAATGTGGTAATCCACACCGTAGGTGAGGGCTGACCCTTCGATGATCCGGCGCGCTTCTCCGGCCATGAATTCATCAATCTCGCTGGTTTCGCCACGGGTTTCCATTTTGAATACGGCATGGGCGGGAATCACGTTACGGCCTTCGCCGGCCACCAGCGTGCCGACGGTGATGCGGGTTGCGCCTTGCCCGTGGCGGGCGATGGCGTGTAGGTTGAGCGAGGCGGAAGCGGCCGCCAGCAGGGCGTTCTTGCCTTCCTGCGGTGCGGCGCCGGCGTGGGCCGGTTTGCCGGTGTATGTGACATCGAGTTTGGTGGTGGCGAGGAATTTGCCGGTGCTGCAGATCAGCTGGCCGGTTTTGGTGGCCTGAAAACCGATATGCACGCCGAGGATATGGTCGACCCCATCCACCGCACCGGCGCCAACCATGGCCCTGGCGCCGCGACTACCTTCTTCGCCCGGCTCAAAGATCAGCCGGATCTTGCCTTTCAGCTCCGATTTCATGTCTTTCAACAATGCGGCAACACCCAGTCCCATCGCCACATGGCCGTCGTGACCACAGGCGTGGGCTGCGCCGGGATTGACCGAGGCGAAGCCTTCTTTACGGGGCAGGTGTTCCGCGGTGTTTGCTTCATTGATATCATTGGCGTCAATGTCAAACCGCAGGGCGATCAGCGGACCGGGTTTGCCGCTGTCCAGTTCTGCGACCAAACCGGTCAGGCCGCCTTCCATCGCTTTTACCAGCGCCGGATCGGCGCCCTGCTTGACCGCGCGTTCCATATGGGCGGTCAATTC
The DNA here is from genome assembly GCA_964647865.1 of uncultured Veillonellaceae bacterium. Classification (GTDB taxonomy): domain Bacteria; phylum Bacillota; class Negativicutes; order UBA1444; family UBA1444; genus UBA1444. The sequence goes on from CAZYJK010000121.1 coordinate 2,828, forward strand.
GGCAGGCGAAGGGACACCAAGCATGTCAGCTTTTTTTACAGCTGCTTCGCCCATTTTTACTTCATAACCAAGTTCCTTCAAACGGGCGGCAATCAACGCGGCGGTGCGAAACTCGGTCCAGCCGACTTCCGCATGCCGGTGGATGTCCCGGCGCAGTCGGACCAGTTCAGCTTGCATTGCCTGGGATTTTTGCCTGATCATATCAGTCAATCGAAACAACTCCTTTACCATCTACTTTCTTTTGCATTAACTGCTACAGCAGAATGAACATTGCCGCAATAATCGCCAGAATCATGCCGGGAGCGTTGCGTTTGGCCAGTTCCATCGGATTCACCCCGGCGATGGTGGCGCAGATGATTCCGGCTCCGGTGATCGGTGACATGGTCCGGCCGAGAGCCCCGCCCAGCGTGGCGATACTGCCCATCCGGATCGGCTCGATACCGAACTGCATGGCATGGGGTGTGACAGCCTCATTGAAGGCAAACGCTGCTGCATCGCCGGAACCGGCAATGATAGCCAGTGCAAAAGGCCCGAACGTCGCAGCGTACTTGGCGATGCCGGTCGAGGCGATCATCATGTCGATAAACGCCTTGACCAGGCCGATCGATTGCATGCCGCTGACAAAGACACCGGCGGCGATGATGATACCCATGATCTGACCGTAGGCCGAACCCATACCGTCAAAAAATGCCTTGCTCACATCGGCCGGGTTCTTGCGGGTCACGACGATCGCGATGATCGCACCGATGATCATCGCATGGGCAACCCCCAGTTTTTTCAGCATTGGCACCAACCCAGTCGCGCCAAGCACCAGCAGAACGACCGGGATGACCGGCACGATCGCGTACAGGAAGTTGGCCTTAAGTTCCTGGGTCGCTGATTTTGCAGTCGATTCCGGGGCGACATAGCCGCGGTCCTCTTTCAGGATGTACGCGACAATCGTGATCGAGATCGCGGCGATGATGCCTGCCACGATATCGGCTGTGGAGTGTACGGCAATGACTTGCATTACATCGACTTTGGCGATTTTTGCTACGAACGGATTGTGAGCCAGCCCGGGATTGAGCATGCTGCCGAAGGTTCCGGCGAATACTGCGGCTCCGGCGGTAGCAGGATGGACGCCTGACGCGATCAGGATCGGGATGAAGATCGCGCCGACGGCAGCTGATACGCCAGCTGCGCTGGGCAGGGCGATATTGATTGCGAAGGTGCCGAGGGTTGCGCCAGGAATCAGGATCGGCCGGACTTTTTTCAGGCCGTTGGCGACCAGGTTGATCAAGTGTCGGTCACATTCGGTCGCTTTCATGACCAGGGCAAAACCCATGACCGAACAGATGGCCTGGATCAATCCGCTTGTCACCATTGTCTTGGCGAAAGCATCGAATGCGGCCAGCGGTTTCAGCGCCAGGGAAGCCATTAACAGACCCGAACCGAACAGAACCATCCTTGTTTCGTACTGTTTGACAAGCAGGTAGATTGTGATGCAGACAATTAACGCGCCTACGTAGACCATGAACGAAGCCTCCTTTTAATTTTGTTTTAGAGAGGTTGATAGAAGCCGCTTTGGGCCAGGTCAACAATGATCGGCGATAACCCTTTTTCCTTGACGAAGGCAGCCCCGGCCGCGGTGGTGATCGCCTGAGCACCTTTGCCGCAGACATACCCCTTGTGCATGATGACTTTGCCATTGACCAGGCTCATCACCGGCTGCTGGTTGTCCAGATTTAGCACCGTGATATCGGCATCGGCGCCCGGTCGGAAGTGTCCTTTCTGGGTCAGGCCAAGAATCCGCGCCGGATTGTAACTGGTTTTCTGGACAAACTCTTTCAGGGTCAGCGCTTGCAGTTTTACCAGGGCCAGGCCCATTTGCACGATGACATTGCGGGGAATACCACCGCCATCGGTGCTGATACAGTCGACAACGAACCTGCCGTCCGGCCGCTTGGCAACCGCCAGTCGAATGCGCGGCTCCGGCGGATTGACTTTGAAGCTGACTGTGGCATCGGTGCCGAGTTCCCGCCAATAGGCGACGGCTCGTTCGCCGGAGGCCAGCACCATCCGGCCGCCTTCCTCCATGTTGATGTTGGCCCAGCCAGCCCGGATCGCTTCTTCAAATCCGGCTTCGGTTTTGGCAAATCCGCCCATGGCCAGGTTTGTCTGGGTTTGCAGGCTTTCCGGCACGCCCTGGCTGCACTTGGCGCTGGTGCCGTTCATCGGCGACAGGTAGGACTCGGAGCGGATGGCCGGATTGTTGACAAGGGCGGTGATTGCTTCTTCTGCTTCTGCCATGTAGGGGCGCTTGAGGCCGCGGGTATAGCTGTTGATGTGTGCAATGTGCAGGGCATGGCCGTTGGCCAGTTCTACTGCTTCGAGAAAACCGTCGATGTTGGATCCTTTGCTGGCGGTGCCACAATGGAACGCGATATACGCTTTGTTTCGGTTGACCAGTTCGATCGCCCGGGCCGTTGCTTCGGAAGTCAACGGATAATGACCGCCCAGCAGTTTCAGTCCGATCGCACCCTGGCTCAGGCAGCGGTCAAGCAGGGACTGCAATTCGGCGTTGCCGGGATCGGCGTCTTTTACCGTGTGCTCCGGTCGCACGTACTCAATGCTGGCGATGTTCAATCCGGCGCCGAAGTCGCGGGCCAAGTCCCAGGCGCCATCTACCGGTCCTGCCATGTCAAGCGCGGTTGTCACTCCAGCCAATGCCAGCATCTTGTGTCCATAGCGCCCGCCGATCCAGTTGGAAAAGTGGGTGTGAATGTCGATGATCCCCGGGACGACATGCTGATCGGTCAGGTCGAATACTTCGCGGGCCAGGCTTGGGTTCAGGTCGGCAGCGGTTTCGACGATTTTTCCGTCCGCAATTCCCACATCCAGCAGATCTTCCCGGTCGGTGGCATAGTCGACGACTGTTCCGCGCCGGAGCAGGATGTCATACTTGTAGGCCATGTCAAACTCCTCCTTTTCAAAGTTTTCGTTATGGGGCATTGGGTCCTGTTTATCAACGGGTTTTGCCTCGGCCGGCAATCGCTAGCTCGCCGAGGACATTCCCCTGAGAAACCGCATAGGCGCTGTCGTATAAATTGCAGAC
>CAZYJK010000122.1:0-5875 GCA_964647865.1 uncultured Veillonellaceae bacterium
GATCTCGATTTGCCGCATTTCATGTTCGTGGCGCTGTTCTTCCAACCACTGACGGTGGCGCCATTCCCGCTCGTTTTCGTGCGACAGCCGGCGCATTGCCTGTTCATAGCGCTGATGTTCCCACCACTGGCGGCGACGCATTTCTTCCCGTTGATGTTGCAGGCGTTGCTCTTCCAACCACTGGCGATGCCGCCACGCCCGCTCGTTCTCCCTTTCGTGTCGTCGAAAGGCCTGCTCGCGCCGCTGTTCTGACTGATGTCGCCAATGGGCGAGCTCCCGCTCCTGAACGTCGCGCTTTTCTTGCCACACCCGTTCATGATGCCGGCGATCGAAACTTTCGCGAGTGTCACGCGATTCGTGATGGGTTCGACGCTGGTCCGGGCCGGAAGCCGCTTCCGCAATGTAGGCGTTGCCGCCCAATTGCAATAAGCTGATCAGTACCGAGCAGACAATTTTTTTTGGCGTATTCGTTTTCAACCGTCATTCCTCCATTTCGCTGTTTGGTGGCGGGAGTGTCAGGCTTTTGAATCGGCTACATAATTAATTATAGTGCGGAAAATTTACGGAAAGATGGCGAATTTGTGACAAAACTGTGAACTTTTGCGGTGGCTTTGTACCATTGCCCCCTGTTAAGCGATGATTTTCTGTAGTAATATAAGTAAAGTAATTAAGCACAATGAAGACAGGGAGCGAGACTGCCGGGTGCGCCAATTTTTTCAAAAACTCTGGTCGTGGGAACTGCTGCCGGTCTTGCCGTTGGTCGTGCTTTCCTTGTATCGGACGCTCAGCCATCCAGTGTGGCTGGTAATGAGCGGCAGAGGTCTGCCCCGGTCGCAGGACAGCGACTGGTATTTAAACTATGCACAGGGATTGCTGACGAACTTTTCGATCCAGATGAACATCGACGAGATCCTCTACCTGGGGTACAATCTGTTGCTGGCCGGATTACTGGCTCTGTTCAGGGACCCGGCGGCGATCGTATATGCGCAGGCGCTGGTGGCGAGTCTGGCGATCATTCTGGTCTATCAGATTGGACGAATTTTGTTCAACAAGCGGACTGGCGTGATTGCCGGGTTGTTTTACCTATACAACTGGGACGTTACGTTGTGGTCGACCTATGTGCTGTCCGATAGTTTTTTTGTCAGTTTGCTGCTTTTGTGCGTATATCTATTGATTAAGGCTGTCGATTCGCGGCAAAAAACAGATATCGCTTTATTTGCGGTCGCCGCTGTGTATATGTTGTTTTTCCGACCGACCGGCGTTGTTGTGGCGGCAGTGATGCTGTTGCATATATTAGTGCAACTGGGGAGAAATCGGTTGCAGCGGTTTTGGCTGCGATATCGCAGAGTTTTATCCGGTGCAGCCGCAGTGATTGTCTTGCTGCTTGCTGCAGGCTATGTCGGTCACCTGTTTGACGGGCTCATCGAATCGTTGCAGTACAATGTGAAATTGGTGATTTACAATGTATACGCTAAAGGACAGATTTACGATATTCCTACCGCTTATGACTATTTTTTTCGGCCCGATTATTCGATTGATAAGTTGAATAGCTTGAGTTTGAGCTTTATCATAAACAACTGGGACTCTGTCAGCGTGTTGTATGCTCGTCGGACCGTCGCTTTTCTCGGCGTCTGGGCCTGGATGACACCGCTGCGGACTGCGGCGGACTATCTGTTTTACCTGTATAAATTATTGCCGGCGGTTTTGTTTGCGGCAGGAACGGTGGCGGCAATCCGGGCGGGGACGTTTGGCCGCGCTGCAGTGCTGTGGGGGATTACGCTGGCGGTATTTGCGTTTTGCATTTTGCTATTCATCGACGCCATGTATCGGTACCGATTCCCGGCCATGCCCTTTATCGGCATAATCGCGGCGTACGGTTTGGATAGAATGATCAACGGAGGTCGGATTCTTGCGGCAAAAACTTGGTCCAGAGCGGCATAACGGCATAGCGGATACGCTGGTCGTCGTGCCGGCGTTTAATGAACAGAATAACATTGTTGGTGTATTGCGGGAGATTCAGAGCAGTTTGCCTAGCGCTGACATCCTGGTTGTCAACGATTGTTCGCATGATGCGACTGCTGCGTTTGCGAGGAATTTTGACGGAGTGTGCGTGATTGATCTCCCCTGCAATCTGGGGATTGGCGGCGCAATGCAGACCGGTTTCAAATATGCGTTGAGCAAAGACTACCAGTACGTCGTACAGGTAGATGGCGATGGACAGCACGTGCCGTCGGAAGTCGGCGCCCTGTTTGAAAAAATGCAGCAGGAACGCTGTGACATGGTAATCGGGTCGCGTTTTTTGGATGTCGACTCTTTTCGGACGACCTGGTGCCGCCGGTTGGGGATCAAGGTTTTTTACTGTCTGTTCCGGGCGTTGGTGAACACCCGGATTACAGACGGAACATCAGGGTTTCGTCTGTATAACCGAAAGAGCCTGCAAGTCTTGGCCCGGTTTTACTCCAGCGACTACCCCGAACCTGATGCGATCGTGCTGCTGAAGAAACATGGCCTGCGCGTCGCAGAGGTCGGGGTGGAAATGCGGCAGCGTGAGCATGGACAATCGTCGATCACCCCGATCAAGAGCCCTTATTATATGGCCAAAGTCATTTTGACCATCCTGTTTTCCTGCGCCCGGGCAAGGCGGTGACCCGATAGTGCCGACGGGGTCGTTTGACAAAATTCAGTGGCTGGGAATCATTTTCAGTCTGATTATCCTGCTTTCGGTGATTTTTTTGGTTCGTGAGCGGTTAATCAAGGAAAAATACTCACTGGTATGGTTGCTTATCGGTTTGTTTGTCTTCGTAATGTCGGTGTTTCGCGGTCTGTTGGAAGGGTTTTCGGCGCTGATTGGCGTGGATTATGCGCCGTCGGCTTTTTTTGCTTTGCTGATCGCTTTTGCCTATCTGTTGTTGCTGAACCTGAGTGTCAGCATTTCGGGGCTGAAGGCGCAAAACAAAGCGATCACGCAAGAATTGGGACTGCTGCGGCTACGGGTGGAAGAACTGGAAAAAGCGAGGACCCGAACTGACTTATGATGAAGTTGATGCTGCTGTTTGGCAGCGTATCGATGACGGTGCTGGCCAGCACCCTGCTCAAGATCGGCAGTCGGACGATCAATTTTGACGGCGGCCTTTGGACGATTGCCATGGGCTATCTGACGTCTCCCGGCGTAATTGCCGGATTCCTTTCCTATGGTGTGGCTGCGGTCCTTTGGGTTTATTGCCTGTCGGTGTTTGACTTGGGCTATGTCACCTTTGTCGCCAGTTTTCAGTACATCTTGTTGTTGGCGGTATCGATTTTTGTGTTTAACGAACAGATCAGCCTGCTGAAATGGGTGGGTTGCGGATTTATCCTGATCGGCGTGATCTGTTGGTTGAAGGGCTGAACGCGATGTTCCGCCTGACTCCCTATCAAGACTTCATGCGGCAGGAGTGGGACCGACTGGCCCTGCGGCAGGGAACCATTTTTCATACGACTGGATTTCGCCGGATCTTGCTGGAATCGTTCCCGTACCAGTGTGGTTATCAGGCGCTGGTCGACGAGGATAACCGCCTTTGCGGCCTGTTACCGTTGATTGTCGGGCGGGGACTGAATTTGCGGCGAACCGGCGTTGCGCTACCGTTTGTGAATCAGCTGGATATTTGCGCCGAAACGAACGAACAGGTTCGCCATATTTTGGACGCGCTGCCTGAGCAGCAAGAAAAACTGGGGTTGTCGGCGCTGGAAATTCGGCTGAAAGACCAGTCGGTGGCAGCTGACTGCTGGCGTGACAATCAGGAAAATCACACTTTTATATTGCCGTTGCTGGCGGATGACGAGCAGACCTTGGCCCAGGCTTCGCCGGGTTGTCGCAACCACGTCCGCAAGACGTACAAGAACGACTGGTACAGGGTGTCGTTCGAACAAGACCGGTTGCCGGAGTTTTACGAAGTCTACGTCAGGCGGATGAAACAGCTGGGTTCGCCTGCGCCCGGCCTAGAATTTTTTCAGCGATTTTTCCGCTATTTGCCGGAAATGACAACGTTGCTGAGCGTGCTCGAGCCGAAAACGGACAAAGTGATCGGCGGCATGCTGCTGCTGAAAAGTCCCGGCGACAAAACTTTATATTATCCATACGGGGCAAACCTGATTGAGTATAACCACCAGTACCTGAACAATTTCATGTACTGGGAAGCGGCGAAATATGGCATTCGCTGCGGCTTGCAGGCGCTCGACCTCGGACGGTCGCAGACCGGGTCCGGCACTTATCGTTACAAATCGCAGTGGGGCGCCCAGGCAGTTCCGCTCCACTATCTGCGATGCGGTCCTGCGGCTGGGCAATCGGTCGCGAATCAGCGTGACAAGTTTCAGGGGGCCATTGCGCTTTGGCGGCGTCTGCCCAGGGTCGTGACCGATCCGGCGGGGCGGTGGCTGATTCCCTATTTACTGCCGTAATTGATCTGACATTTTAGAAGCGGAGGCTATGGTTCATGGGAAACTCCCAGTGGCAACAATATTTTGACCAAAAGGCCGCGACGCACGGCGCATCGGTTAAATCATCGGACTACTTTGACGATGACAGTTTCTTCGTCCAGCGCGACCATATTCTGCAATGGATCGGCCCGCTGGCCGGCAAACGGATTTTGGACGCCGGTTGCGGCGTGGGAGCGTTCAGCGAACCATGGACCCGGGCGAATACGGTGGTTGGCGTTGATTTTTCGGAAAAAAGCCTGGAGTTTGCTGCGGCGCGAGGCTTGCAGACTTTGTCGGCGGATTTGACTGCACTGCCGTTTGAGTCAGGTTCATTTGACTTGGTAGTGTGCATCGGCGTGATCCAGTTGATTGAAAACTACCAACCGGTGCTGGCCGAACTGGCCCGTGTGACGAAACGGGGGGGCATGCTGCTGGTACAGACGTTGCACCGGGGATCGCTGCAGCGGAAACTGCTGGGGTTGGTGGAGCGCAGCAAAAAATTCGACCGGATGTATGAAATGGCTGAGCTGCGGGATGAATTTGACCGGCTTGGTTTTGGCGAAGCATCCTTTCTAAAGCAGTACCACCCGTTCAAGACCGTTGCTTCCAGTGATAGTTTCGGCGGGCCCGCTGACTGGTTCTGCACTTCTTTTGCGATCAGGGGGATCAAACGCGGTGAGTGAACGCGGCGGCAGTCAGGTCGTCAATTTGCTGACGTTTGATATCGAAGATTGGTATCATGCCAATTATGACAGTGTCGATTTGTCGGTTGCCAGGGCCGGCGAGTCGCATTTTCGGGCCAATATGGACATGTTGCTGCAACTTTGCAGCGATGCTGGCTGCAAGGCCACTTTTTTTGTTTTGGGGCAGATTGGCGAGCAGCATCCGGAAACGGTGCGCGCGATTGTCCGGGCTGGACACGAAGTCGCCTCGCACGGTTACGGACATCAATTGGCTTATAAACAAACGTATGCGGAGTTTAAAGCGGACGTGAAAAAGTCTGCAGAGATTCTGCAGACTTTAACCGGAGAAAAAGTATGGGGCTACCGGGCGCCTTCCTGGTCAATTGTGAAAAGAAACCATCATTATCTGGAGGCATTGGAAGAGCTGGGGCTGCAATATGACGCCAGCATTTTTCCAGTCAAGACTTTTCTCTACGGGATTCCGGATGCGCCAACCGAAATCCACCATCCGACAGTGAGCGGGCGGCAGCTCAACCTGCTAGAAGTCCCGATGTCGGTGGCGCGAATCGGTGGCCGCAATATCGGTTACTCCGGCGGTTTCTATTTCCGCCTGTTGCCGACCTGGCTAATCAAACGGGTCATCCTGTCCGGCAATGCCGCCGGACGACACAGCATCGTCTATCTGCATCCGCGCGAACTGGACCCGAGCGAGCAACGCCTGAAGTTGCCGCTGCTGGAAT
>CAZYJK010000123.1:0-5803 GCA_964647865.1 uncultured Veillonellaceae bacterium
TGGGCCAGGTTTGCAGCATCTCATGATGGAGGCGATTCAATGCGGTACTGTAATTATGAGGCCCTTACCGACGAAGAGATTGTTTTGGATGCCAAAGACAACGACAATGAAGATGCCTTAGTGTTTTTGATCAATAAATATCGCAATTTCGTCAGGGCCAAAGCCCGGTCATATTTTTTGATCGGCGCCGAACGCGAAGACATCATTCAAGAAGGCATGATTGGGCTTTACAAGGCGATCAGAGACTTTCGCAACGATAAGCTTTCTTCGTTCCGGGCGTTTGCCGAATTGTGCGTAACTCGCCAGATTATCACGGCGATCAAAACCGCTACCCGACAAAAGCATATCCCGCTCAATTCTTATGTCTCGCTGAACAAGCCGATTTATGATGAAGATTCCGACCGCACGTTGCTAGATGTTCTGTCAGGTTCCAAGATATCGGATCCGGAAGAACTGGTGATCAGCCGGGAAGAATTCATTGATATCGAGGAAAAAATGGGCGAGATTCTCAGTGACCTGGAATGGAAAGTGCTGATGTCTTACCTTGACGGCAAATCATATCAGGAAATCGCCGTGGAATTGACCCGGCATGTCAAATCGATTGATAATGCATTGCAGCGGGTCAAACGGAAACTGGAACGGTACCTGGACAACCGCGCCGATGATCTTGATATTCGCGGCGTATACAAGAGCCTGGCCGGCCTGAATAAAGAGCTGCAAAACGAACTTCATACGTATGACGACATGAGTGACTGACAAACAAACAGAAACTGGGGCATTACCTTACTGGGTATTGGCCCAGTTTTTTTCACACGAGAAAGGGGTTTCGCCCCTGGGTGGCGAAAAAATAAATTGCAGGTTTATTAAAACCTAAAAAAGGCGAGGGGGCCATTCACGATGATTATCCAAAGGATCGTCGAGACCGTCAGGGATGGACAAAAATCGGCTGAACGATTGGTACTACTGGTGGGAAAGCCAGGCAGCGGCAAGAGTAAGCTGTTGCGGGAACTTTCTACAATCCGTGGCTGGAAGTATGTCAACTGCAGGACGTTTCTGACGGAAGAACTGCTGGAGATGGTTCCCAAAGTCAGAGCGCAGGAAGCGACCGGTCTGATTGCAAAATCGCTGGATGCGCTGGGCGCGGAAGTCGTGGTGCTGGATGACATGCAGGTGCTGTTTGCGCCGGTATTGCAGGTCGACCCGCTGAATCTGCTGAAACACCTCGGGCGCAAGTTTTCTGTCGTGGCGGCCTGGCCGGGGCAATATGACGGACAAAAACTCACGATTGCAGCCAGTGGCATTCCTGACCCCAAGGTTTATGACGCAACCGGCCTGACTGTCGTTCAGATCGAATGATGCGAAGCCCCGTGGCAATTTAGTGCAATAAGCAAGAGGAGGAGTCCATTGTGCCTGAGATTAATACCATTGGCGTGTTAACCGGCGGGGGAGATTGCCCGGGCTTGAATGCGGTAATTCGTGGAGTGGTTCGGTCGGCTCTTGGCAAAGGCATGACTGTCAAGGGGATTCAGAACGGATTCCAGGGTCTGGTGGAGGATATGGTGGTCACCATGCGTGACAAGGATGTGGCCGGCATTCTGCCGCGCGGTGGAACAATCCTCGGCACGACCAACCGGGACAATCCGTTTCATTATCGGGTGGAAGAGAACGGCAAGTATGTTTTTCGCAACATGTCGGACCGTATTCTGGAAAACCTGAAGGGGAACAACATACAGGCATTGGTGATGATCGGCGGAGACGGTACTCACGCCGTAGGACTGGAATTGGGAAAAATCGGCGTGAAAGTCATCGGTGTTCCCAAGACCATTGATAATGATATCCCCTGCACAGAAAGAACCTTCGGTTTTGACTCGGCGGTCGGGGTTGCCAGCTGGGCGCTGGACCGTTTGCATACCACTGCGGAATCGCATCACCGGGTGATGATTCTGGAAGTGATGGGAAGGTATGCCGGTTGGATCGCTTTGCATGCAGGCATGGCCGGCGGCGCTGATGCGATTCTGATTCCGGAGATTCCATTTAGCATGGATGTGATTATCCGCAAGGTCCGTGACCGGGTCGAGCGCGGCAAACGCTTCAGCATCATCGTTGTGGCCGAAGGCGCCTTGCCGCTTGGCGGCGAGATGACTGTCAAACGGATTGTTGAGGATAGTCCGGAGAAGATTCGCTTGGGCGGAGTCGGTGAAAAACTGGCGATGGAAATTGAACAACGCACGGAAATTGAATCGCGTTGCACCGTTCTAGGCCATCTTCAACGCGGCGGTACGCCGACGGCCTATGACCGGGTGCTGGCAACCCGCTACGGGGTAGCGGCGGTCGATTGCATCATGCGCGGCGAGTTTGGCCGGATGGTCGCCCTGCAAAAAAACCAGATCACGTCTGTTCCGATTGAAGATGTAGTTGGCAAGCCGCACAATGTGCCGCCGGACGATCAGCTGGTACTGGCTGGACGGGCGATTGGCGTCTGTTTTGGCGATGAATAGGAAAAAATGACTGGGGAGGAATCAAAATGGCACTCGTAATTGGTCAAAAAGCGCCTGATTTTTGCATGGAGACAACCCGAAACCTGGAAGCACTGGATCATAAGGCGAAACTCTCTGATTATCTGGGCAAATGGTTGATTGTATTTTTCTATCCGCTGGATTTCACGTTTGTCTGTCCGACGGAAATTCGCGGCTTCAATTCGCGGCTGGCAGAGTTTGCCGAATTGAACACCGAGATATTGGGTGTAAGCACGGACAGCGTTTTTTGTCATCGGGCCTGGATCAAAACTCCGGTGGCCGATGGCGGTTTGGGCGGTCTGAATTATCCCCTGGCAGCCGATATGACAAAGCAGGTTTCGCGTGATTATGGCGTACTGCTCGAAGACAAGGGCGTGGCGCTGCGTGGTCTGTTCATCATTGATCCGGAAGGAATCTTGCGATACCAGGTGGTTTGTGACCTGAATGTTGGCCGTAGCATCGATGAAACGCTGCGTGTGTTGCAGGCGCTGCAGTCTGGCGGGTTATGCCCGATGGAGTGGCATCCGGGCGATCAGACGCTCTGATTGACCGGCCGCTTCCACTCGCGACCCGGTTTCGGTTTTGGCTGCTGCCTGATGCAATGGGCGGCAGCCGCTTGTTTTACAAGAAAGTAGTGGCAATATGACAACAATTCGGAGGTGTCTTATGTTTCGATCCCTTAAGGAAATCAACGAGGCTGCCATACAACGACAGGCCGTGAAAATCGCCGTGGCAGCAGCCGCTGATCTGGATGTGCTGACTGCAGTGAATGATGCAAAAATGGCCGGAATTGCCGATGCCATTTTGGTCGGAGATGTTGCAGAAACAAAAGCGCTTTGTCAACAGCACGGCATCGACACGGCGCTGTTTGAATTTGAAAATGAACCTGATCCGCGACTTGCTGCCCGGCGTGCAGCCGCATTGGTGAAACAGGGGCGGGCTCAGGTAATGATGAAGGGGCTGGTTGGGACTGCCGATTTCATGCGGGCGGTATTGGACAAGGCAGAAGGACTGGGGACTGGTCGCCTGCTTTCGCATGTAGTGGCGTTTGAGCCGGGCGGTTATGAACGACTGATGCTGCTGACAGATGCTGCAATCAATATTGCGCCGGATTTGGCGCAAAAGGTGCAGATTGTCGAAAACGCGCTACAGGTTTCACGTGCTCTTGGCAACAGGGAAGCAAAAGTTGCCATGCTGGCGGCGGTTGAAACGGTGACTGCGTCGATGAAAGCGACCGAGGACGCGGCGATGATCGCGAAAATGTCTGAACGTGGCCAAATCAAAGGCTGCCGCATCGATGGACCGCTGGCGCTCGATAACGCAGTATCGCTGGCTGCCGCCCATCACAAAGGCATCGGCGGCGATGTGGCAGGGCAGGCGGACTTGCTGGTAGTGCCCAATATTGAAGCAGGTAACGTTCTGTACAAAGCATTGGTGTATTTTGCAAATGCCCCGCTGGCAGGGATCGTTGTCGGCGCGGCCGCGCCGGTAGTATTAACATCGCGGGCCGACAGTCCGGCCACCAAGCTCAATTCGATCGCCCTGGCCGTTGTGGTCTCCGGCGCTCTGCGCTGAAAATGCGGCGGCAACGATTTTCCTACTGCCCGAAATGCGGCGGTCTGCTGCAATACGCTGCGGTACATTCGCGTGAACGCTTGAAATGTAATTGTTGCAACTATATTATGTATGAAAATCCGATTGTCGGAGTGGCGGTGATCCTGCAGGATAGCAGCGGCGCCGTGTTACTCGGACGCAGGGAGAAAAGCGCAAGCTATCCGGGACTGTGGTGCATTCCTTGCGGGTATGTGGAATACGATGAAGAAGTGAGGCAGGCTGCCTGTCGCGAATTCTTTGAAGAAACGGGTTTGCAGGTGAAGCTGGGTGAGGTATTCACCGTGTTGTCCAATTTTCACAATCCCGAAACTCATACCGTCGGCATTTGGTTTCAGGCGAAGATAGTGGGCGGCGCAGCTAAAGCAGGCGATGATTTGACGGAGCTTGGTTGGTTTCTGCCGGATAATCCGCCGCCGCTGGCGTTTCCGACGGATCAGGCGGTATTGGATATGATCGCGATGCGGCTTGCCGCTGCCGAGTAATTGGTGTATAATTTCGCGTGTTGCGAAATGCAGGGCAGGAGGAAATAATTTTGCATGATATCTTCATCGCTGTCATAGTTGGGATTGTCGAAGGGGTCACTGAGTTTTTGCCGGTTTCCTCGACTGGTCATATGATTTTGGTGGAAGATCTGCTCGGCTTTCATGGAGAATCGGCGTCGGTCTTTACTGTCTTCATTCAGTTGGGGGCGATACTGTCGGTCGCGTTTCTTTACCGTGAAAAATATCTGAAGCTGATGCAACCGAAAAATTGGTTCCAAAAACCAGCCGGCCTTTCGATCTGGCATGTGGCGGCAGGAATCGTTCCGGTCGGGCTGATTGGTTTTTTGGCCCACGGCATGATCAAGCGACATCTGTTTTCTTCGTTTACTGTCATCATCGGGCTGGTGCTGGGAGCGTTGCTGATGTTGGCGGCAGAAAAATCCAACCGGCGGACGGAGACGACAGACGTGGAGCAAATGACGCTCAAACAGGCATTTTTTGTCGGGCTGTTTCAAATCCTATCGCTGTGGCCGGGCTTTTCCCGCTCCGGTTCAACGATTGCCGGCGGGATATTCTTCGGCCTTGACCGCAAGACTGCGGCAGATTTTTCTTTCATTATTGCGTTGCCGTTGATGACGCTGGCCTGTGTCTATGACTTGGCCAAGAATTGGTCGAAGTTGTCGACTGGCGATTTTCAGATGCTTGCCGTGGGCTTTGTCGTGTCGTACATCGTTGCTTACTATTCGGTGATTTGGTTCTTGCGGTTCCTCAACAAGTCTACTTTGGCTTCATTTGCGTATTACCGGATCGTATTGGCAGGTTTTTCGTATTACTATTTTTTTTGGCATTGACATAACGAAAAGCCTGCTGTATAATTCTCTTTGTCACTGAAACAGTATCTTGTGTTTGCTGGCGTAGCTCAACGGCAGAGCAGCGGTTTTGTAAACCGCAGGTTGCGGGTTCGAATCCCATCGCCAGCTCCATCAGCACCATATGGAGGGGTTCCCGAGTGGCTAAAGGGAGCAGACTGTAAATCTGCCGGCTTCGCCTTCGCTGGTTCGAATCCAGCCCCCTCCACCATTTCCTTAATAAATTGCATTCCAGCCAATAGAGGTTTACATCGCGGGGTGGAGCAGCTGGCAGCTCGTCGGGCTCATAACCCGAAGGTCGCAGGTTCAAATCCTGCCCCCG
>CAZYJK010000124.1:0-3320 GCA_964647865.1 uncultured Veillonellaceae bacterium
CTTCGCTATCCAGCAATTTGCCGACTGCCCGATTCCGTTCCTCAACCTCCGCCTGCAGCTCGGAGTTCAAAAAAGTCAGCGCAGTCGTCCGAACACGCACTTTATCTTCCAGATCCAGATTCAACTCGACCAACCGCTTTTCCGCGTTGAGTCGACGGGCCCGATTGATCAACAGTCCGGCGACCAGTAACGATAATAGTACAATCAAAGCAAACACGCCCAGCAAATAGTATTGGTACTGTTCCCAGACCGTCAGTTGCCGGTAAAGGATTTTGCTGTTCTGTGGCAGTTTTTGTGCGTCAATTCCCCAGCGCTTTAGCTGGCGCCAGTCAAACTGGTACTCAACATTTTGCACCTCGATTACCCGAGCGCCAGGGGCCTTTCCTTGCAACCGCAGCAAAGCATATTCCGCCGCCTTGGCCCCGAGCAATTCGGTGCTCATGACGTAGCCGCCAACTCCACCCTGCCCCATGAACACGCTATACATCACATACACGGGAACTTTTGCCGCCTTACTAACTGACTGGACTTCCCGGGCCGGCACAAAGACATTGCCGGCAGCGTCTTTAAAGACATAGATATAGAGAATTGCGGTTTGTGCATCTAATGAAGCGACCTGTTCCAGCATCTGCGGCAACGACAATGCATCCAGATAAACAAATTCAATCGGCGACGCCAGCCCGGCCACATCACTCCGAAAAGCCGTTCCGGTTCTGTTTTCACGTTCTGAACTGCCCAAAACAACAACGATCTTTTTAACTGTCGGTTGCAGTTTTAAAATCAGCTGCACAGTCTCCTTGGCACGAAAGGTCCCCGCAACGCCTACGAATCCCGTTGGCATGTCATGTTCGCTTAATCCGCCAACCTCATCGACGCCTAGGAAAAAAGCTGCACTGGGAAACATTTTTCGCCCGTGCTTGATTGCGAAATCAGCCGCCGGACCCAGGTGGGTCACAACAATGTCAGGTTGATTCTTGGTATATTTTTGTTGCAGATACTGCGCCAAACGCTCTGGATAATCCGGTTCAACCGAATACTTTGTCAGTTCCAGATATTCATAAGAATAGACAGTGCGTGTCGATAAATCTTCGGCCATTTTCTGTTTGAATCCGGCTTCAAACAGTGGATGGGCCGGAAATTCCGGCGTCTGGGCAAACAAAAACAGCACCCGCTTATTCTCCGGAGCGGCTGACACCGGGGCAAACAACAGCAGAAAGAACGCCACGCATAACCATGCGCAGACGCTCTTTCTACAATCAAATATCAGCCCCATGAGTGCTATCTTTTTCATTGCTGAACTCCTGTGTTTACAGATAGTCCTGTCGCACCGGATAAAACACTTCGATCGCTTCAGCCCGTTCCAGCACTTCCGCCTTGTGCTCCACGCCGCCGGGCACCGCCCAGCTGTCTCCCGGCTCCAGCGAGCAAGCCTCATCACCGATGGTCAAGATGATCTTGCCGGAAACCAAAAAGCCGATTTGCTCGTGGGGATGCTTGTGCAGCGGCAACTCTGATCCGGCCTCCAGGACAAATTTGGACATCAGGGTGTGTTCACCAACGGCCAGCGTCTTTCGTTGTACTCCGGCAACTACGGAAACCAATGGTTTTGCGGCGTCTTTGACAAACATGGTTTCATCATTCCTTTCGACTAATTGGGACCTGTATTTTATGCCTTTGTCTTTCGGTTGCCTATACAGACGCAACGTGAACAAGTATAATTGTATCGAAATATTTTCGCTATTCAGCCCGATTCTTCCTGCCATTTGCGCGCAGTCCAGCAAATATGTCCTTGGGGAGGCCCTGCATGAATCCCGTTCCACCAAAAAAAGTCCTGGCTGTACACGATTTGTCCTGTGTAGGACGTTGTTCGCTTACCGTTATACTGCCCATTCTCTCCTGTATGGGAATCCAGGCCTGCCCACTTCCCACGGCAATTCTCAGCACTCATCTGGGTGGTTTTTCTGCTGTCGCCTTCAGCGATTTTTCTTCGCATATCGCTGATTTTTCCACCCACTGGCGACGGGAAGGCGTTCATTTCGACAGCATCTATAGCGGGTTCCTCGCCTCAGCTGAACAAATCGAGATTGTGTCGCAACTGATTGACGATTTCTCCGGCAGCCGCCCGTTGGTACTGGTCGATCCGGTCATGGGCGATGAAGGGCGACTCTATTCCGTATACACAGTGCAGATGCAGGAACGAATCAAAAAACTGGTCCGCCAGGCTGACATCATCACGCCCAATTACACGGAAGCCTGCTTTTTATTGGGCCAACCCTATGCGTCGCCGGTCAGTCGCCCCGAACTGCTGGAGCCCTGGTTGGTGAAATTATCCGAGCTGGGACCGCGACAAGTCGTAATCACTGGCGTGCCGCTGCCAGACCAGCAGGTTGCCAACCTCAGCTACGACCGCATTACCGGCCATTTTCATCATTGCACCAGCAATCTGATTCCGGTACGGTATCCGGGCACCGGCGACATATTTGCCAGTGTTCTTTTGGGAGCCTTGCTGCGAGGCGCCGCGCTGCCTGATGCGGTGGAAAGCGCCGGTTCGTTTGTTTTTTCAGCAGTCGCCCGGACCTATGCCGCAGGTGCGCCCGCCCGCGAAGGCGTATTGCTCGAACCATCGCTAAAGAGCTTGCTGGAGGCGAATCATGAGTGACAAGCGTCGCCTGACAATCAAAGATACCATCACCATCGGCGTGCTGGCCGGCATGTGCGCGATTGCCACCTCATTGAAGCTTCCGCTCGGTGTAGGCGCAATGGTCCATCTCGGCACAGCGTTCATGTTTACCGTGGCAATTGTGCAGGGCGGGGTGTATGCGGGTCTTTCAGCCGCCATCGGTTCCGCGTTTTTCGACTTGCTGATGGGTTTTTCACCCTATACTCCCTGGTCGTTTTTTATCAAAGGCATTGCCGGCCTGCTGGCCGGAACCATCGCACACGGTCTCTGGCCTCAGGAACACCGGCAATACTCTGACGCAAACCGGCGCTGGTTGTTGCGCGCCGTAATTGGCTGCCTGGTTGCAGCGGCCTGGACCCTTGGCGGTTATGTGCTGGCCTGGTGGCAAGTCACTGGCAGTCTCACCGTGGCGATCAGCAACATGCCGGCCTCGCTATTGACTTCAGCGGCCGGATTGCCGATTGCGCTGTTGTTGGCGCCACGGCTGCGCAAAGCGATGAATCGTTAGCATCAGAACAGCGATTTCTTGAGGGGAGGATGCAGTTTTGTCGATCAAAATCGCCGTAATCGGCGCCAACCCGGCCAATGTGGAAGAAATCAAGGCAGTTGTGACCGCCAGTCTCTATGGGGACATGGAGAT
>CAZYJK010000124.1:3420-5707 GCA_964647865.1 uncultured Veillonellaceae bacterium
TCCTCGGATTCGATCAGCCGTCTGTGTCATGCCTTTTCAAGGCTGCAGACGCAAAACATTGTCACTACGCTGGAACGACTCGCCGCAACTGACTACCTGACCCAAATTCCCAATCGACGAACCTTCGACGAAAGGCTGGTTCAGGAATGGACGCGGGCGCAGCGGGACAAAACTCCTTTGTCGCTTGCCATGCTGGATCTCGATTTCTTCAAGACTTACAACGACCACTACGGACATAGCGCAGGCGACCACTGCCTGCAATCAATCGCTAGTGCAATAAAACACCCGCTGCGGCGGCCGGCTGATTTCTGTTCCCGTTATGGCGGCGAGGAATTTGCCGTAATATTGCCAAACACCGACTCGACCGGCGCACAACTAGTTCTGGAAGAAATACGCCAGGCCGTACTCGACCTGGCGATTGCCCACGGTTTTTCGTCAATTGCACCCACACTCACCATTAGCACCGGTTTCACCACCGCCGTCCCCACCGCCGGCAACACGCCGGAGCAGGCGCTGCGAATCGCCGACAACGCCCTGTATCTGGCAAAGCTGCAAGGCCGCAACCGGATTGTTTTTCATTCGCTATTTGGCGACGGAGACATTTAAGCCGGGTAACCGGCTTTTTTAATGCTCAAACCCGAGCCGGATCTGGCATTTGCCATCCTTTTCTTCAATCTTGATTTTTCGCGCATATTTGCGCACCAAAAACCCTGACAGTTGCGCCAGAGCGCCTTCTTCTTCCATCAGCTCGGCATCGCTCGGCCGGATATGCGACAACACTGGCGGCACGCCGTCATAAGTCACCAACGCTTCCATGTTGAACTCTTCGAAGCTGATGTCGAGTTTTATCCGGCCAAGGGCCAGTTTTTCCGCTTCCATTAGTTGCAGCAGTTCTTCGAGCGAAAACAGCATCCGGTGGATCACTTCTCGCCGGGCCCCCCAAGCCTCGCCGCTTTCTTCCAAAAACTGCGCCAGTCGTTCGGGGTATTCTTTCAGCTCAAACTCTATCACCTGGTGGCTGGCGATGCCGATACGAAACAGCAATGTCAGCAAGATCGCCGTAATCGAAGCCAGTGCAATCGGTGAATTGAACAACTGGGCGAGCCAATCCGGCCAGGCCTTTCCCATTTCCGGCACTACGTCGACAGCCATGCCAAAGGCGATGGCCAGCCCTAGCACAAACATTTTGCGAAAATCGAGCATCCGTGAAGTGCAGACCTGCATGCCGGCAGGAAAGATAAACGCGATTTCCACAAGCAAAATCACGCCAATCACCGGTTTGGGCATGATTGCCAAGAAAGTAGCGATCTGACTAAAGAATGACAACGCAATCAAGACTCCGCCGACGGCAAAACCCAGGTATCGGCTGGTCGCGCCAGTTGCGACCGACAAGCCGACGCTGCCGGGGCTGGTCGTCTGGGGCAATGCCCCGATCATCCCGCTGACCGATGTCGCCAGTCCTTCGGCGAACAGACCGTTACCGGCTGATTTCAGGTCCAGGCGTCGCCAGTCCAGTTCATTGACTTTTTGGCAGGTAGACATGTTGCCGATCGTTATGATGCTTGAACATAGCGCCGCCACCGCGAAAGCAGGCAAAAATCGCAGATCAAACGACCAACCGCCTTGGATATTGGGGAAAGTAAACACTGGCGCCGCAGCGACGCGGGCTATCGACGCACTGTCAATCACACCGAAAAACCAGGCGCCGGCGTATCCGACCGCCATGCCGGCCAAAATCGCATATTCGCGCATGCGTTTGCCGCCCCAGATATAGAGGGAAATAATCACCAGCAAAGTGAAAAATCCTACTGCAATCGCTTCCGGCGTGGTCGGAACCGCTTTGTGATGCTCGCCGCTCACGCCCCAGAATGCTTTCATGCCATATCCGATATAGGAAAATGCCATCATGACGATAATCAGGCCAATAATTTCCGAGGGAAACAAGATGCGTAGTCGATGAACCAACCGGCTGAACAACATCTGCAATAATCCGGAAAGCAGCACCATGCCGCTCATCAGGCCGATTCCGCCTGCCTGGATCGTCGCGATTACCGCCGGGAAGTAAGCTGTGCCTGTTTCATGCGCGCAAAAATAGCCCGAACCGATCGGCCCCTTGCGCCATGCCTGCAAAATCGTGCCAATCCCCATCGCGATCATCATTAGGCTAACGGCATCCCTTGCCATATCGACTGTACCACCGGCCATCGTAACCACGATCACCGGAAAAACCAATTCTACCGACAGCATCGCCACATGCTGCATCACCAGCGGAATAACCGAGCCGATC
>CAZYJK010000125.1:0-5690 GCA_964647865.1 uncultured Veillonellaceae bacterium
GGCGACCGGCTGGTGTTTGTCCGCGGCCGTCAGACGTACACGATGCCGCGCAGTGGCGGCATGGCGCTGCGGGTCAACGATGACGAAGCCGAAAACGTCGTGGCCTGGGGCGACTGGATTTACTACGCAAATGGCGCCGACGGGTTCAAACCGTACCGGGTCCGCGCCGATGGCACCGGCCGGATGAAGCTCAGCGACGACGAGACCCTGTTTTTGCTGGTGACTGGCGACTGGCTGTTTTACAGCAACTTAAGCGATGGTGAGAAGCTCTACCGGGTCCGCGCCGACGGAACCGGCCGCAGCAAAGTCTCCGACGACCGGGTCGGTTATCTGAACTATGACCGGCGCTACATCTATTACACCAACACGGCGGAGCGGCACGCGTTGTACCGGGTATTGCCGGAGGGCGGCGAAAAAAGCAAGCTGATGGAAGGCGGCAAAGCGGCCGGCCCGGTCGGGATTGCCGGCGGCAAGATCTATTATCAGGGACTGTTCCAGGATATAAAATAAGTATAAACCGCAAAGCAAAGACTCCTCGCAGCACATCGCCTGCAAGGAGTCTTATCGTTTTTCCATCTTCGCTATTTCTCGTTCAAATCATCTTTTTGCGCCAGAGGATCAGCCAGGTGATGCCGGTCAATAGTAGCGACAACCCGACGACCAACCAGAACCCTTCCGCCTGCCCCATGAACGGGATGCCGACATTCATGCCCCAGAAACTGGCCAGCATCGTCGGTACCGAAATCAGAATCGTGATCGAGGCCAAAAATTTCATCACATGGTTCAGGTTGTTGGAAATCACCGAAGTGAAGGCATCCATCATGCCGCTGAGGATGTCGGAGTACATCTGCACCATTTCCAGCGCCTGGCGGTTCTCGATGATGGCGTCTTCCAGGATGTCCTCATCTTCTTCGAACAGCGGCAGCAGGTGCTTTAGGTTGCCGCTTTTGCGCAGCCGCAGCAGCCGGTCCAGCACGATGCCGTTGGTACGCAGCGCTGCCGTAAAGTAGGTGAGGCCCTTTTCCATATCGAACAGCTGGAACACTTCCGCGTTGTTCATCGATTTGCGCAGATGGCGCTCGATTTCATCGGTCTGACGGTTGATCTGATGAATATAACGTAAAAACAAGGTAGCATTTTTGTATAGGATCTGAAACAGGAACCGGGTGCGTTTGGCGGTATGGTAATGCGCCGAGATCGAACTGCCGTCCGGTGGGCAGGGCAGCACGGCGGTTTCTTCCAGCGATACGGTGATCAGGTTTTCCGGGGTCAGGATCATGCCGAGCGGCAGCGTGTCGTAGATGTCCGGGCCGCGCATGACCGGGAAGTTGGTCAAAACCAGCATGCAGTGGTCTTCGACTTCGATACGCGAGCGTTCTTCTTCGTCCAGGGCGGCCCGGATAAAATCTTCCGGTACGCCGGTCGTGATGCAGATCGTGCGGATTTCGTCCGGTGATGGATTGACCAGGCGGATCCAGCTGTCTTTGACGATTTCGTTGCCAGGCACTGGTTGCAACATGTGATCGATCGTCTTGAAAACATTGAGCATAATAAAAGCGCCTCCTTTCGATGCGGAGACGCAAAAAACATCATCTAAAGCGCAAGAACGGCGTCAGATGGGTCGGGCGTCTCCGGTTTGATTCAGTTGACTGTTGCATAAATGAGGCCCGTCGGCGTCCACCCAGCTCACCTCCAAAAAATAAATCAGGCCGTCCTTTGGTAAAGAAGGCGTGCCTGTCAGTCTGCATTTCCATTATATTGTGCTCCCTCTGGCCTGTCAATTCGTTATCGCGCCGCTGTGTTAAAAATCGGTAAAACTTATCGGACCGCCTCAGTAAAACTGCGGCGAAATGCGAATCACGTCAGTCGGGTTGTCGGATTGGCGCAAGAAAAAGGATTTTTCATTTTGATGAAGAATAATATAATTTACATGTTTACTGACATAGGGTCTGCATGTCAGCCGAAAAAAACAACGAAAGAGGGGACTGCCTAATGAGAAAAATGAAAACTATGGACGGCAATAACGCTGCCGCCCACATCGCGTATGCATTTACCGATGTCGCCGCGATCTTTCCGATCACTCCTTCGTCGACGATGGCCGAATATGTTGATGAATGGAGCGCCCAGGGACTGAAGAACATTTTCGGACAAACCGTACGTGTGGCGGAAATGCAATCCGAAGCCGGCGCTGCAGGCGCTGTGCACGGATCGCTGCAATCCGGCGCGCTCACGACGACCTTTACCGCTTCGCAGGGCTTGCTGTTGATGATCCCCAATATGTACAAAATGGCCGGCGAACTGCTGCCTGGCGTATTCCACGTCAGCGCGCGCGCGGTTGCCGCCAATTCGCTGAGCATTTTCGGCGATCACCAGGACGTCATGGCGACCCGCCAGACCGGTTTCGCCCTTTTGGCCGAAAGCAGCGTGCAACAGGTCATGGACCTGGCTGCGGTGGCCCATCTGTCGGCGATCAAAGGCCGCGTGCCGTTCCTCAATTTCTTTGACGGTTTCCGTACTTCGCACGAAGCGCAAAAGATTGAAGTGATCGAATATGACGAACTGGCCGGCCTGATCGACCAGGATGCGTTGAACGCCTTCCGTCGCCGGGCGCTGAACCCCGACCATCCGGTGGTTCGCGGCACCGCCCAGAATCCGGACATTTACTTCCAGGAGCGCGAAGTCTCCAATCTCTACTATGAGGCCATCCCCGGCATCGTCGAGGAATATATGGCAGAAATCAGCAAAATGACCGGCCGCGAGTATCACCTGTTCAACTATTACGGTGCCGAAGACGCCGACCGCATCATCATCGCGATGGGTTCGGTCTGCGACGTGATCGAGGAAACTGTCGACTACCTGAACGCCAAAGGCGAAAAGGTCGGTCTGCTGACGGTCCACCTGTATCGTCCGTTCTCGCTGGAGCATTTCTTCCGCTATATCCCCAAGACGGTCAAAAAGATCGCCGTGCTCGACCGGACCAAAGAGCCGGGATCGATCGGCGAGCCGCTGTATCTCGACGTTCAGAGCGCGTTCTACGGCAAGGAATGGCAGCCGGTCATCGTCGGTGGTCGCTACGGCCTCGGCTCCAAAGACGTCATTCCTTCCCACATCGTGCCGGTGTTCGACAACCTGAAACTGCCGAAGCCCAAGAACGGCTTCACCGTCAGCATCGTCGATGATGTCACCTTCACTTCCCTGCCTGCAGGCGAAGATATCGACACCACGCCGGTCGGCACCACCGCCTGCAAATTCTGGGGTCTTGGCTCCGATGGCACGGTTGGCGCGAATAAAGCGGCGATCAAAATCATCGGCGACCATACCAACATGTATGCCCAGGCTTATTTTGCCTATGACTCGAAAAAATCCGGCGGCATCACCGTATCGCACCTGCGGTTCGGCAAAAAGCCGATCAAATCTTCCTACCTGATCAACAAGGCCGATTTCGTCGCCTGCCACAACCAGTCCTACGTTGACAAGTACGATGTGCTGGCCGGTCTGAAACCGAAGGGAGTCTTCCTGCTGAACTGTACCTGGAGTCCGGAAGAACTCGACGAAAAACTGCCGGGATTCATGAAGCGGTATATTGCCAAGAATGAGATTCAGTTCTACACGATCGACGGCGCCGGGATTGCCCAACAGCTGGGTCTGGGCGGCCGGATCAACATGGTGATGCAGTCGGCGTTCTTCAAACTGGCGGCGATCGTGCCGCTGGAAGACGCCAAAATGTATCTGAAGCAAGCCGTAGTTGACGATTACGGCAAACAGGGACAAAAAATCATCGACATGAACTATGCCGCGATCGAGAAAGGCATGGAGTCGGCGGTGAAGATCAGCGTGCCGGCCGAGTGGCTGACCGCAGCCGACAAGGAATCCGACATCCAAAAGGTCGCCTGTGCTTGCTCCAGCGCCACCGTTGTCGATGATCTGCCCAAATTCGTCAAGGAACTGATGGTGCCGATGAACCGCCAGGAAGGCGACAGCCTGCCTGTCAGCGCGTTCAAGGGCCGTGAAGACGGGACGTTCCCGGTAGGGACTTCCGCCTATGAAAAACGCGGTATCGCGATGAACGTGCCGGAATGGCAGATCGAGCACTGCATCCAGTGCAACCAGTGCGCCTATGTCTGCCCGCACGCCACCATCCGCCCGATACTTGCCACCGAAGCCGAAATGAAGGCCGCTCCGGAAGGCTTCACCGCCAAAGCGGCGATGGGTGCCAAAGACCTGCAATTCCGCATCGCGGTTGCGCCGCTCGATTGCATCGGTTGCGGCAACTGCGCCCAGGTCTGCCCGGCCAAGGAAAAAGCCCTGATCATGAAGCCGTTCGAGTCCCAGCAGGTGCAGGCGCCGCTGTGGGATTACGCGATGTCCCTGTCGCCCAAAACCAACCCGATGAGCAAAGAGACCGTCAAAGGCAGCCAGTTCGAAACGCCGCTGCTCGAGTTCTCCGGCGCTTGCGGCGGTTGCGGCGAAACGCCTTATGCCAAACTGATCACCCAGTTGTTCGGCGACCGGATGATGATCGCCAATGCCACCGGTTGTTCCTCGATCTGGGGCGCCAGCGCACCCTCGATGCCTTACACCAAGAACCATCTCGGCCAGGGTCCGGCCTGGGCCAACTCGCTGTTCGAAGACAACGCCGAGTATGGCTACGGCATGTTCCTCGGCGTCAAGCAATCCCGCCAGCGTCTGGCAGTCGACATCACGGCGGCGATGGAGCTGCCGGTGAGCAGCGAGCTGAAATCGGCCTGTGAAGACTGGCTGGCCAACATCGACAACGGCAAAGGAACCCGTGAGCGGGCCGACAAGCTGATTGGCCTGTTGGAAGCGGAAAAAGGCGACAATGCCTTGCTGAACTCGATCTACACCAACAAGGATTTCCTGGTCAAGCGTTCGCACTGGATCTTCGGCGGCGACGGCTGGGCCTACGACATCGGTTTCGGCGGCCTCGACCATGTGCTGGCGATGAACGAAGACGTCAACGTGCTGGTGTTTGATACCGAAGTCTATTCCAACACCGGCGGCCAGTCCTCCAAAGCGACGCCGACCGCGGCGATCGCCAAGTTTGCCGCCAGTGGCAAGCGGACCAAGAAAAAAGACCTCGGCATGATCGCGATGAGCTACGGCTATGTTTATGTAGCGCAGATCTCGATGGGCGCCGACAAGAACCAGACGCTCAAGGCGATTGCCGAAGCCGAGGCCTATCCCGGCCCGTCGCTGATCATCGCCTATGCGCCTTGCATCAATCACGGACTGAAGGCCGGCATGGGCGCCAGTCAGCTGGAAGCCAAGAAAGCCGTCGAATCCGGCTACTGGGGCATGTACCGCTACAACCCCGCCTTGCTGGCGCAGGGCAAGAGCCCGTTCAGCATGGATTCCAAGGAACCAACAGCTGACTTCAAGGAATTCTTGATGGGCGAAGTTCGCTATTCCTCGTTGCTGCAACAATACCCCGAACAGGCGGAGGAATTGTTCGAAAAAACGGCGCAGGATGCGAAAGAACGGCTGGAAAACTACAAACGACTGGCCAAGAACTATGCCGAGGCAGCAGCTGCCAAAGCCTAGTATGCAACTGCTGTCGCAAAGAAGCTTGCGTTCCTGTACCAGACAAACAGACAAGGGTCGGATTACGGCCGAAGCGGTGCTGCTATCCACGGATTGTGAGATAGTGGCCCGCATCGCGGCCGCTGCCG
>CAZYJK010000126.1:0-5647 GCA_964647865.1 uncultured Veillonellaceae bacterium
ATCAGCGAGGTCATGCCCTGCTCGGTCAGTTCGCTCATCTTTTGCGTGAAGTCGTTGCCGGTGGTTTCGCTGAACATCGACAACCGGATATAGCCGATGCCGTTTTCCAGTATTTTTCCACTGACCGACTTGAGTACGATGGTGGCGCGTGTCAGGCTGTATTCTTCGGCTTCCTGGCCGGTGCGCTGAATAGTCAGCGTGACTTTGCTGCCTTCCTTGCCGCGAATCTTGCCGACCGCTTCGTCGAGCGCCATGTCCTTGGTGTCCTGCCCGTCGATTTTGACAATCAGGTCGCCGCTGAGAATTCCGGCAGTTTCGGCCGGAGTCCCTTCGATCGGGGCTACGACGGTAAGTTGCTTGTCCTTGACGCCAAGCACGATACCGACGCCGCCGAAGGAGCCTTTGGTCTCCAGCATCAGTTCACTGTACATTTTGGGGTCCAGATAGACGGAGTAAGGATCGCCGAGCGAGTTGACCATCCCTTTGAGCGACCCGGTCATGAGCAGCGGGCCTTCGGCGGTTCCGACATACTGGCCCTTTACGACCTGGACGGCCCGGAACAGTTTCAGGGTGGCCGCCAATTCGTCCGGACCCATCTGGGACAGATAGTAGTTGATTTCCAGCACGGATGCGTTCTGGGTAAAGGCTGGATCAAAGGGGTTCTTAATTGACTGGGCGTTGGCGGCGGTTGCCCCCAGTCCCAGACTCATGATCAGCAGGAAAGCGACCAGGACGCGCAGAACGTGATTCTTTGGCATATTCATCTTGACTCCTCCAGTTTGAAAGACTATTGGGCTATTTTATTATTATACCGCAGTCAACGCCAAGAATACAGTTTGTCAGCCATGGCGAAACTGTGATATCTTTGACGGGGGAATATGTTGGGAAAAGGATGGAACAGGGCATGGAACTGGCGTTGTTGAAAATTGCGATTGCGGCGGCGACGGTCGTCGGTTTGGCCGAGATCGCCAAACGGATCGACCCGGTGCTGAGCGGCGTGTTGCTCGGCTTGCCGCTGGGAGCCGGACTGTCGGTGTATTTTGTTGCGGCCGAGCAGGGTGTGGATTTCGTTGTGCCTGGATTGCCGTGGGCGATTGCCGGTCTTTGTGCGGCGGTGGTTTTTTGCACGGTGTATCTGGCGGTGGGACAACGCTTGAAATGTGGTAGATTGCTTGAAGTGGCCGGCTGTTCTGTAGCCGCGATGGCTGCTTTCTTTGGTTCGGCGGCGCTGGTACGCAGCCTGGAATGGACGGCGCTCGGCGCGACGGTCGCATTTTTGGCGGTGGCGGCAGCTAATATTTTTCTACTGAAGTTGTTTCCCCGGCCGAAAAACATTGCCAGCGGCAAGGCGACCGGATTTACTGGTTTGTTGCTGCGAGGCCTGATTGCCGGGACAATCATTACCGCGGTCACCCTGGTCGCGCCGCTGGCGGGCAGCCAGTGGACCGGCATTCTCAGTTCGTTTCCCTCGACGCTGTATGCCTTGCTGATTATTGTCCACTTTGAGACTGGTCAGGCCGTTTATCCGGGAATCATTCACAGTTTCGCCCGCAGCGTGCCGGCGCTGGCGGTATTTTATCTCGGTTGCATGACCTTGTTGCCGACCTTGGGACTCAATCTGGGATTCCTGTCGGTGTATGGAATTTCCGCCGCGTATGTATATCTGACGCATATCATGCTCAAACGAAAATAACTGCGAGGAGTGAGAACGACAATGACTCACACGCAACGCAAGAACATCCTGCCGGGAATGGCGGTCAAAGTCATTCAAAAACCGCACCAACGGACAGGGCAGCTTACCGAAGGGGTTGTCAAGGATCTCTTGACATCTAGTCCGGTTCATTCACGCGGCATCAAGGTCCGTCTTACCTCGGGCATTGTCGGCCGAGTGCATGAAATTATCGCCGTTGATGCAGGCAAACGCAATGGGCAATAAAATCTGTGTCATCGCACCCTATGCGGATCTGGCGGAACTGGCCTGCGCAGTGGGGCGCGAAACGCCGATTCCGTTCGATGTCTGGGAAGGCAATCTGGAAATCGGCGGGGCAAAAGCGCAGCAGGCGGAAAAAGAAGGCGCGCAGGTGATTGTAAGTCGGGGCGGCACCGCTTCGATCATTCGCCAAAAAGTCAATGTGCCGGTCGTGGAGATCCAGGTGACCGGCTATGACGTGCTAAGGGTGATGCGGCCGCTGATCGGCGCCGGCAAGACGGCCGGCATCGTCGGTTATTTCAATGTGGTGAAGGGTTGCCGCTATGTCTGTGATATTCTGGGGATTTCCAGCCGGGAGTTTATTTTACCGACTGATTATACCGAGATCGATTGGGATGAGATCCGCGCACGGCTTAGACGGATCATTGAAGAAGAAGGCGTCGACGTGTTGATTGGCGATACGGTGGCCTTTGCCAACTGTGTTGGCAATCTCGGCCGCGAAGTGCTGCTGATCACTTCGGGTCGGGAGTCGATTTTGCGAGCGGTGGAAGAAGCGGCGAACCTGTTGTCGGTGCGTGAAGAAGAGCAAAAAAACGCCCAACGGTTTGAAGCGGTGTTGAACTTTGTCCATGACGGTGTGCTGGCAACCGATCAAGGCGGTTTGCTGACAGTGGTGAACCCGGTGGCGGAAAAAATCTTTGACGTGCAACGGGATGAAGTCTTGGGGTTGCCGGTGACTTCGGTGATCCAGGATACGCGGATCGACAAGGTGCTGGCGTCCGGTTCGCCGGAATTCGACCAACTGCAACAGGCGCCGGCCGGTCATATCCTGACCAACCGGATCCCGATCCGGGTCGACGGCGAGGTCAAAGGCGTGGTCGCCACGTTCCAGGAAGTGTCGCAAATCGAGGCGGCGGAGCGGAAAATCCGGCAAAACCTTTACGGCAAAGGGATGGTCACTCGCTATACGTTTCGGGATATTCTGACCAGGGATCCGCAGATGAAACGGCTGATCAAGCTGGCCAAGGATTATGCCAAAACCAACGCTACGATCCTGATCCAGGGGGAAAGCGGAACCGGCAAGGAATTGTTTGCGCAAAGCATCCATGCCTACAGCCCGCGTGCCCAGGGTCCGTTCGTGGCGATCAACTGCTCGGCGCTACCGCCGCCGCTACTGGAAAGCGAGCTGTTCGGCTATGTGGAGGGCGCGTTCACCGGGGCGAAACGCAGCGGCAAAATCGGCCTGTTTGAAATGGCCCACAACGGGACGATCTTCCTTGACGAAATCGGTGAAATGGACCGGACGCTGCAGGCCCGATTGTTGCGGGTGTTGGAAGAGCGTCAGGTCATGCGGCTGGGATCGGATTCGCTGATTCCGGTCAATATCCGGGTGCTGGCTGCGACCAATCAGGATTTGCGCCGACTGGCCTCGCAGGGGACATTCCGGGTCGACCTTTTGTATCGGCTGAACGTGCTGAATCTGCCGATGACGCCGCTAAGGCAACGCAAAGTCGATATTGCCTATCTGGCGGAGTATTTTCTTTCGCGCTATCAGACGGAACATCGGCGACGGATCGAGGCGATCCCGCCCCAAATCAGCGAGTTGTTGGAACGCTATGAATGGCCCGGTAACGTGCGAGAATTAAAAAACGTGATGGAGCGCTTGGTGTTGTCGGCGGAAAGTGGTCGGATCGAAGCGGATACCGTCCGGCTGTTGCTGGAAGAGATGCAGGAAATCTGGAAGCATCCGGCAATCGGGGCGGAGCTGCCGGATTTGCTCAGCGGCACTTTGCAGCAGATCAAACAGCGGGTGATCGCACAGGTTCTGCAATGTGAGGGAGGCAACAAGAGTCGCGCCGCAAAACGGCTGGGCGTTGACCGGGCCACGATCGATCGCCTGGCAGAAGAATGAACAACCGACAATAAATGATGCAAAAAGCAGCGGGTGATTGCTGAAAAATACAGCAATCACCCGCTGCTTTGTTTGTGCCTGTGCCGATGATAATCGCGGTTGGCGGCGTTGGTACAGTCTTGGCATAGAAATTGCTAATGCATAGCAAAAGAAAATGCGATGGCTTGCAATGGAGCGAGCAGGGAGGGAAAACGATGAAGTTCATGGGGTATCGACGGGCGGACGGGAAAGCGGGAATCCGTAACCATGTGCTGATATTGCCGGCGGTGGTCTGCGCCAACCGGGTTGCGCGCGGCATTGCCGACATGGTCAGCGGCGCGGTATGGGTGGAGCATCAGAATGGCTGTACCCAGTTGGGGGCTGACCTGGAACTTTCGAAACGGGTGTTGGTGGCGCATGGAACCCACCCCAACGTGTTCGGGGTCGTCGTGGTCGGTCTGGGCTGCGAGACGTTGCGGGCGCAGGCGGTGGCGGAAGAGATTCGCGTGGCTTGCCCGGGCAAGCCGGTCAAGTTGGTGATTATCCAGGATGAAGGCGGTTCGGTCAAGGCTACGACGGCCGGCGCGATAGCCGCCCGCGAGATGCTTGGCCAGGCGTCGCGTGAGGTGAAGGTGGAGATCGACGCTGCGGAATTGATCCTCGGTACCGAGTGCGGCGGTTCTGACGCCTGCTCGGGGATCTCGGCCAATCCGGCCCTCGGCAAAGCCAGCGATTTGTTGATTGAAGATGGCGGCACGGTGATTTTGGCGGAAACGACAGAACTGATCGGCGCTGAACATATTGTGGCCGCCCGGGCCGTGACACCGGCCGTGGCCGACCGATGTTATGAAGTGATCGCGCGTTGCGAAAAACAGGCGACCGATATGGGCGTCGACATGCGGGGCGGTCAGCCGACACCCGGCAATATCGAAGGCGGATTGTCGTCGATCGAGGAAAAATCGCTCGGCTGCGTGTATAAGGCAGGAACCAAACCATTGCAGGATGTGATCGACTATGCGATGCCGGTGACGAAACGTGGACTGGTGTGGATGGATACGCCGGGTCAGGATATCGAGCAGTTGACCGGCATGGTGGCGGGTGGCTGCCAAATCGTGGTTTTTACCACCGGGCGTGGGACTTGTTGCGGTTCGCCGATCGTGCCGACGATCAAGGTCGCGACCAACAGTGAATTGTTCCGCCACATGAATGACAACATCGACCTCGACGCCGGACCGATTGTAGCGGGCGCAGCAACGGTCGACCAGATAGGGCAGGTAATTTATGACGAGATGTTGGCGGTGGCTTCCGGCAAACTTTGCAAGGCGGAAATCCTCGGGTTCAATGATTTTGCGATTCACCGGATCGGACCGACCATGTAGTTTGGGCCTGAGTTCGGAAAATGCTTGGAGGGATGAATGATGTCGCAAAAGCGCGCCATTGTGATGAATGAAAAGGATAATACGGCAACGGCCGTAGAGGCGATTGAACCGGGTAGTTCGGTTGTTGTCAGCATCGCCGGACAGGATATCGCGGTCGCGGTCAAACACAAAATTCCGTTCGGGCATAAATTTGCCCTGCGCGAGATCGAACCCGGCGATCCGGTGATCAAGTACGGCGAAACGATCGGTTATGCAACGAAACCGATCGCCGGCGGCGAACACGTCCATGTGCACAATCTGGAAAGCGGGAGGGGTAGGGGCGATAAATAAGACAACGTTGAAAGAGCGAGGTCGATCTGGAGCGGATAATGCCTGAGGCAAAACAGAAATGAAGGAGTGTAAATGGTGCAAATTAAAAAAACGATCGAAAAAGTCCCCGGCGGTCTG
>CAZYJK010000127.1:0-5573 GCA_964647865.1 uncultured Veillonellaceae bacterium
TGCTGACTTTTCGTTAGGCGGTACCTGTCCGCTGCCGCCGCCGCCGCCCGAAGTCAAAATCGGCAAAGTGGCTGTCATCGGCGGTGGTCCGGCCAGCTTGACGGTGGCCGGCGATCTGGCCCGCATGGGTTATCAGATTACGCTGTTCGAAGCGCTGCATACGGCTGGCGGTGTTTTGATGTATGGAATCCCCGAATTCCGTCTGCCGAAGGATATCGTAAAATGCGAAATCGAAACTCTCAAGTATCTGGGCGTGGAAGTGGTCGTTAATGCAGTGATCGGCAAAACATTCACGGTTGACGAACTGATGCAGGAAGAAGGCTATGATGCCGTGTTTATCGGCACCGGCGCCGGATTGCCGCACTTCATGAAGATGCCGGGCGAAAACCTCAATGGCGTGTACTCGGCCAATGAGTTTCTGACCCGGGTCAATCTGATGAAGGCCTATAAATTCCCCGAAACTGCCACACCGGTTCAAATCGGCCGCAATGTCGCAGTAGTCGGCGGCGGCAATGTGGCGATGGACTCGGCCCGTACCGCCTTGCGGTTGGGCGCGGAAAATGTCTATATCGTCTATCGCCGTTCGCGGGACGAAATGCCGGCCCGAGCCGAAGAAGTCGAACACGCGCACGAAGAAGGCGTGATTTTTCAGCTGTTGACCAATCCGGTTCAGGTGGTCGGCGACGAAAACGGCTGGGTCAAAGGACTGGAATGCGTCCAGATGGAATTGGGCGAACCCGATGCGTCGGGCCGTCGTCGTCCGGTGGAAAAAGCGAACTCGAATTTCGTACTGGACGTGGAGACGGTGGTCATTGCCATCGGGCAGGGGCCGAATCCGTTGATTCAGGATACTACGCCGGGAATGGACACGAACAAGCATGGCAATATCGTGGCCGATGA
This sequence comes from uncultured Veillonellaceae bacterium, assembly GCA_964647865.1. Classification (GTDB taxonomy): domain Bacteria; phylum Bacillota; class Negativicutes; order UBA1444; family UBA1444; genus UBA1444. The sequence goes on from CAZYJK010000127.1 coordinate 901, forward strand.
TGATGGCAAAACCACCAAAGATGGCGTGTTTGCAGGTGGCGATATCGTTACCGGCGCTGCTACTGTAATTCTGGCGATGGGGGCCGGCAAAAAAGCCGCTGCCTCGATCCATGCCTACGTGCAGCAAAAGAAACAAGGGTAAGGGAATATTTCAGCGGCTCCCTGCGACTATCTAAAATTAATAGAAACCCTGTCGGATATGATCGTTGTATCTGGCAGGGTTTCTGTCGTTTTATCAATATTGTTGGTTTTGGGATAACTTTTGCCGAATAATCACGAAAAAACCGCCAATTCGACAAGGAGTTTTTTGAGCAATCGCGAATCTATTAAGTAAACATCCATTTATGGTGGACACAGAATAGGAGAGAATGCGAGTGTTTCAACAGGCAGATCGATTAAAGGGACTTACTTCGGCGATTTTCACGCAAGTCGATACGATGCGCAAACAAGCGATCGCGCAAGGACAGGATGTCATCACCCTCAGTCTGGGCAGCCCGGACCTCGCTCCCGCGCCGCATATCGTGGCAGCGATGAAACAGGCGCTGGATGATGATCTGAGTTATGGATACACACTTTCCAAAGGGACGCCGGATTTCCTGAGTGCGGTGACCGGATGGTATGCACGCAAGTTCAACGTAAAGCTGGACCCGGCGACGGAAGTTCATTCGTTGATGGGGTCGCAAGATGGCTTGGCCCATATCGGCTTGTGTCTGGTCAATCCCGGCGATGTGGTGCTGGTGCCCGACCCGGGTTATCCGATTTTCTTTGCCGGGCCGCTGGTCGCCGGCGCCGAAATCGTCACGATGCCGCTGAAACCGGAAAATGCATATTTGCCTGATTTGGATGCGATTTCACCAGAGGTATTGAAGCGGGCGAAAATCATGATCCTGAACTACCCGAACAATCCTTTGGCCGCGACCGCACCGCGCGATTTTTTTGTTAAGGTTGTCGAGTTGGCCAAGAAATACAGCTTCCTGGTCATCCATGATTTTGCCTATAGTGAACTGGTGTTTGACGGCTACCGCCCCGACAGTTTTCTGTCGATTCCCGGCGCAAAAGACGTTGCCATCGAGTTTCATTCCCTGTCCAAAACTTACAGTATGGCCGGTTGCCGCGTGGCTTTCGTTGTCGGTAACGCCGAGGTCATTGCGTTACTCGGTCGACTGAAGTCCAATTTTGACTACGGGATCTTCCACGCGATCCAGCAGGGGGCGATTGCCGCTTTGAACGGCCCGGATGACTGCATTGCCGAAACTGCGCTGCGTTATCAACGCCGCCGCGATATTTTGGTCGACGGGTTTGCCCGGTTCGGTTGGCATGTCGAGCGGCCCAAAGCATCGATGTATCTGTGGGCGCCGGTACCGACGAAGCAAAAATCCTTTGACTTTGTCGCCGATTTGCTGAAAAACACCGGTGTGGCGGTAGTTCCCGGCATTGGGTTCGGTGAATGCGGCGAAGGTTATATCCGAATCGCACTGGTGCAATCGGAAGCCCGATTGGCAGAAGTTGCCGCTCGCGCCGAAAAATGGCTGGCAAAATAAGTTCGCAACAAAGCAAAGCAAATAGGAGGGTTTAATTTGCGCGCGTTGAACTTTTATTCATCGACCTATCACAGTCAGTTGATTTGCCGTCGCAAGACCTGCACCATTCGGATGGGCGATAAAACCGACAAATATCAGGAAGGCGACATCGTTTGGGTTACGGTCGGCAAAAAATTTGCGCCCAAGAAAAAAATCTATACAGCGATGATCGACCGGGTGCTGGTCAAGAACATTTCGGAATTGACGCAGGACGACCTGAAGGGCGAGAATCCTGATATCGCCAACGTTACTGACGTCATCGAGTTTCTCCAGTCGATTTACAACAAGAAGATCCAGTGTACGGATACGGTTTCCGTGGTGTATTTCTCGGAAATCATCGAGTAACGACGATATTTAATTTGGAGGGGTTTATAAAGTGGCAGTAGCAATTCAAGAACCATGCATTCCTATCGGCGTTTCGGGACGCCATGTCCATCTGAGTCGGCAGCATCTTGATGCCTTGTTCGGCGCAGGCTATGAACTGAAAAAGATGAAGGACCTGTCGCAACCGGGTCAATATGCCTCGGAAGAGACAGTTGATATCATGACAACCAAAGGGGCCTTCACGCGGGTGCGAATTTTGGGACCGGTTCGCAAAGACACGCAGATTGAACTCTCGTTGTCGGATGCCGTGAAACTGGGCATCAACCCGCCGATTCGCGATTCAGGCAATATCGCCGGTTCCCCGGGAGTTGTCATGGTCGGGCCGAACGGCACCATCACGCTCGACCAGGGCGTTATCGTCGCCTTGCGCCACATTCACATGACGCCGGCTGATGCCGAGCGGTTTGGCGTAAAGGACAAGGATATCGTCAATGTCGAATGCTGCGGCGAACGGGCAATGACGATGGGTCAGGTACTGGTCCGGGTCAATGAACAGTTTGCCCTGGAAATGCATGTCGATACCGATGAAGGAAACGCAGCCTGTCTGAAAACCGGACAAAAAGTCCGCATCGTGTAAGTATACATTATAATCTTCGATTATTTTTGGTGAGCGAAAGGATTTTGCCAAATCTGGTCGAAGATTATTTATGTAGAAAACCCAAAACACTGTTCAGTCATCCTGAACGATATGAGGTTTAGTGCAGCATGGAAGCAGAGAGTAGCAAAAAGCAATTTCTCTATACCGTGGCTTCGGTCGATCGGGCGATTGAATTGTTGTTTGTCCTGGAGTCGGCTTCGCGTGATATGGGTATCACTGAGCTGAGTAAAATACTCGGCGTGCAGAAAAGTACGGTGCATAACCTGGTACAAACGCTGATGGCGCGCGATTTTGTCCGGCAGACTGATTCCGGTCGCTTTACTCTGGGATTTCGACTGGTACGATTGGGGGTTGCGGCTGCCGATCGGCTGGATTTGCGGCGACTGGCTGAACCGATTTTGCGCGAACTGGCTGCAGCGTCGAATGAGTATGTGCTGTTGGCCGTATTGCATCGCAATGAGGTGACGATCGTTGACAGCGTTGCCCCGCAGCGGTCTACATTTATTGTGCCACGGATCGATTTTTCGCATACTTTTCATTGTACGGCGCTGGGCAAGATTTTTCTGGCCTACTCGCCGGTCGAGCGGCGGCAGGAGATTTTGAGCAATCCATTGGCGCATTTTACGCCATATACGTTGGTTGATCAGGCCGATATCCTGCAAGAAATAGAAAAAATTCGCCGCCAGGGTTATGCCGTGTCCTGCAATGAAACCATCGAAGGTGTGACTTGTTTGGGTGCGCCGATTTTTGACGCACACGGAAAATTGGCGGCTGCGGTTTCGATTTCGACTGCTTCGGCCCAGTTGAGCGTGGAAAACTATCAGCCGGTTGCCGATATCTTGAAGGAAAAAGCGGCGGCCATTTCGAGACTGATCGGGTTTTGAGCCTGTGTCCGCAGGCTGAGAGTAAATCATAGCAAAGGAGGCGAAACGAATGCCGAAACCGGTTTTCAACGAGGAACGCTGCAAGGGTTGTGAACTTTGTACCATCGTCTGCCCGAAGAAGATCATTGTCATGGCGAATCATTTTAACAGTAAGGGCTACCGCCCTTCATCCTGCTCGGATGAATCCCAGTGTATTGGCTGCGCTCTGTGCGCCAAAACCTGTCCTGACGTTGCAATCGAAATCTGGAAATAAGGAGTGAGTGTTTTGTCGGAAAAAATCCTGATGAAGGGCAATGAAGCAATCGGCGAAGCAGCGGTAGTGGCCGGCTGTCGGCACTATTTCGGTTACCCGATTACTCCGCAGAGTGAATTGATCGAATACATGGCCAAGCGGTTGCCGCAGGTCGATGGGGTGTTCTTGCAGGCGGAAAGTGAAGTGGCGGCGATTAATATGGTTTATGGCGCTGCCTCGGCAGGCTGCCGGGTCATGACGTCGTCCTCCAGCCCGGGAATCAGTTTGAAACAAGAAGGGATTTCTTATATCGCCGGTTCGCAGCTGCCCTGCGTCATCGTCAATGTGCAGCGCGGCGGTCCCGGCCTGGGCAGCATCCAGCCGGGCCAGGCCGACTATTTCCAAGCGACCAAGGGGGGCGGTCATGGCGATTACCGCAACATCGTGCTGGCGCCGAATTCGGTTCAGGAAATGGCGGATATCACGATCGAGGCGTTTGATCTGGCCGACAAGTGGCGCAATGCCGTGATGATTCTCGGTGACGGTGCGCTGGGACAGATGATGGAGCCGGTCGAATTCAAGGAAAGCAGCAGCAAACCGGTCGAGAAGCCTTGGGCGGCAACCGGGCGGCGTGGCCGGGTCAAGCCGAATATCGTCAACTCACTATATCTGCAACCGGATTTGATGGAAAAGCACAACCATGTATTGCAGGATAAATACGCCAAGATCCAGGCGGCGGAAACCCGCTGGGAAGCACTGAACACTGAAGACGCCGATGTAATTGTCGTTGCCTACGGAATCACGTCGCGGATTGCGATGACAGCAATCAACAAGGCGCGGGCCAATGGCGTAAAAGTCGGGCTGTTCCGGCCGATTTCGCTGTGGCCGTTCCCGAGTGAGCCGCTGGCAGTGCTGGCGAAGACTGCGAAAGCGTTTGTCGTATTTGAAATGAGCGCCGGCCAAATGGTTGAAGACGTAAGACTGGCGGTAAATGG
>CAZYJK010000128.1:0-5563 GCA_964647865.1 uncultured Veillonellaceae bacterium
GGAAACGGCCTGGGAGAGTAGGTCGCCGCCGGTTAGAAAAGAAAGAGACCTTCCGCAAAAACGGAAGGTCTCTTTCTTTTCTGTTCAGATTTGTTTGTTGCTGCGCATTGGAGCAACAGGGAAATCAGGACTTGCGTCGAAGAATACTATTCAGAGATAAATCGGGGTACTGGAAATTAGGTTCGGAGGGATTATGGCAGCGATGCAAAAGTTGGAATTCTTTTCTCAGGGAGAATCTGGGTTGGTTGTTGAACTGGCTGACAAGATCGATTTGGCGGTCAACTCGCTGGTCCATGCGTTAAGTCGTCTGATTCAGGCAGCGCTGGGCGGAATGGTCGATGCTGTCGTGCCGACCTATCGCTCTGTATTGGTGATCTTCGACCCGTTGGCAATCGACCGCGAGACACTGATGGAAAAGATCGAGCAGCTTTATCAGACGGTGTCCGTCGGCGGCGCTACGCCTTCTGGTGGAAAGATCGTGGTAATTCCGGTGCTGTATGGCGGGGATGCTGGACCAGATTTGGATTTTGTTGCTCGCCATAACAATTTGGCCACGGAAGAGGTTATTTCGATTCATACCGCGGTCTCCTATCGGATTTTTATGATGGGATTCACGCCCGGGTTTCCCTATCTGGGCGGCATGTCAGAACGAATCGCAGCGCCGAGGCTAACAACTCCGCGCAAGGAAATCCCGGCCGGGTCGGTAGGAATTGCCGGGATGCAAACCGGACTATATCCGCAAAAAAGTCCGGGCGGATGGCAATTGATCGGCCGGACGCCGCTCAAAGTCTTTGACCCGGACAGTACAGAGCCATTCCTATATCGAGCGGGCGATATATTGCGGTTTGATCCGATTTCCGAGGTTGAGTATGCACGGATCGAGCGAGCTGTTTTGCGAGGCGAATACCTGCCGCAAGTCCGCAACCAGGCGGAGGTGGTTCAATGATCAGGGTAATCCAACCGGGCATGCTGACCACGGTTCAAGATGAAGGTCGCAGCGGGTATCTTGCTTTTGGTATGCCGAGAGCCGGCGTAATGGATCGCTATGCGGCACGCATCGCCAATTTACTCTGCGGCAATCCATTGGCAGCGGCAGTCCTCGAAATGACAATCATTGGTGGCAGCTATTGTTTTGAATCGGCTGCCAGAATCGCCGTCTGCGGCGCAGCAATGCCGCTCCAGCTCAATGGGGAACCGATAGAGGCATGGGCTGCTGTTGATGTGACCGGCGGCGATGTGCTTGAGATCGGTGCCGCAACAGCCGGTTGCCGGGCCTATCTGGCGGTTGCCGGCGGGTTTGAAGTTCCTTTGGTCATGGGGAGCCGTTCGACGTATTATCGGGCAGGCATCGGCGGATTTGCCGGCCGCGCCTTGAAGAGCGGCGATGTGTTGCATAGGGGGACCCCGATCCCGTTTGCCGCAGCGCCGGTTCAGCTTCCTGCCGGCTTGATCCCCGAATACTCGTCAGAGGTCGAGATACGGGTGATGAGCGGTCCGCAGACAAACCTGTTTTCGGCGGCTGGATTGAATACCCTGTTAACAACGACGTATACGGTTTCTAATGAAGCGGACCGAATGGGATATCGGCTGGAAGGCGAGAAAATCGAGCACCTGAATGGTCCGGATATTGTTTCAGATGCGTTGACGCCTGGCGCGATTCAGGTTCCCGGCAGCGGCCAGCCGATTGTGATGATGGTTGATTGCGGAACCACCGGCGGCTATGCGAAAATTGCCACTGTGATCGGTCCTGATTTGGCGAAGGTCGCCCAGACCAAACCGCAAGACATTCTGAGATTCGTCAGCTGTTCGGACGAAGCGGCGGTACAGGCTTTGCGCCAGGAGATGGACCGGTATCGCCAGGTTGCCGAATGGGCGGCGAGTGGCGCGGTGCCTGCCGTGGCGGAGACTGCCGAGTCGCCGGAGATCCCGCTGGATATGCGCCAGGATCAAACCGGGCTTTCTGCGCCGTTGCAGACGACAAGGCGGGCCGGTCGAAAGCTGCGGCTGCATATCGCCGGCAAAAGCTATGAAGTTGAAATTAAAGAGGTGAAGTAAATGCAAATTGATTTGAACTGCGACATGGGGGAAAGTTTTGGCACATATGAACTGGGCTATGATGCACAGGCGATGCCGTTTGTCACTTCGATCAACGTTGCCTGCGGTTTTCATGCTTCCGATCCCGACAATATGGCCAAGACCGTGGCGCTGGCTAAACAGCATGGCGTCGCAGTTGGCGCGCACCCCGGCTATCCGGACCTGGTGGGGTTTGGCCGCCGCTCGATGGCGCTGACAGCTGAAGAAGTCAAAAACACCGTCATATATCAGATCGGCGCGCTGGATTCCTTTTGCCGGGCGGCAGGAATCAAGCTGCAGCATGTGAAGGTGCATGGAGCGCTTTATAACAATGCGGAAAAGGACCTGACGATTGCGACGGCGATTGCCGAAGCGATCAAAGCGGTTGACCCCACGCTATACATGTTGTGTCTGGCAAATTCCCAAATGGGTGTGGCCGCGAGGAATGCAGGGCTTCCCTACGTTGAAGAGGCGTTTGCCGACCGGGCCTATACTGACGAAGGGTCTTTGGTGTCGCGAAAAATCGCCGGATCGGTCATCCATGACCTCGATCAGGTCGTGAGCAGGGTTGTCCAGATGGTCCGAGACAAAACCGTGGTATCGATTCATGGCAATCTGGTGCCAATTCAGGCGCAGACCATCTGCGTTCATGGCGATACCCCAGGGGCGGTGTCAATGGTGAAAGCGATCCGGGCCGCGCTGGAAAAGGAAAAAATCTCGTTGCGTGCCTTCGGCTGTTAGAAAACTTGAGCGACCCATTCCCTGCGAATGACATTTAGTGTATGATAAAGGTACTAAGCATGGAGGTGTTAGCATGGCTATTTTAGAAGTCTTTCAAAAGGTCAAGAAACAACGAAAAGCTGCTGAACAGAAAAAAGCCCTGAAAAATGTAGCCGTAGGCGCTGCCATTGGCGCGACGGTCGGTGCGGTTGCCGGAGTTTTGCTGGCGCCGAAGTCTGGCAAAGAAACCCGTGAAGAATTGGCTGTGGCAGCAAAAGAAGCTGTGGAGAAAGCGAAGGAAAAAATCGAAGAAGCCAAGGAAAAAGCGATTGAAGTTGTCGAAGAAGTCAAAGGGCAAGTAAAAGAAAAGATGGAAAATTGTCACTGCGGCTGCGGAGAAGCAGCTGAAACCGAAGTTCCTGCAGAACTGCCTTCCGAGACGCCGAGCAAAAAATAGGCCCAGGAACCACTTGGGAGAATGAAAGTATGGTCGGAAAGAAGGGATGTTCTTGTACATTTCCCTATATGACGTTGGCCTGCTGATCTTGTTTGCTGTGGCCCTGACCGTGGGCTATTACCTTATCGTCGTATTGCGACGGTTGTCAGAAGTGGTGCTGCGGGTCGGCGGAATCCTGGATGAAAACCGCAAATCGATCGAGCAAACGCTGGAAGTATTGCCCGAACTTCTGAACAACAGCAACGAAGTCGTTGCCGGTGTGCGAAAAACGGTCGAGGCGACAAGTTCTGCCGTTACCTGCCTGGAAGACAACCTGGTCGATACTGCCGATAAAGTGCAGGAAACGATGGAAACGGCCATGCTCTACGCCAGATGCGCCGGCGAGGTCGTCAAGGCCGTCGTGGGTGCTTTCGGCAAATCCAACGAGAAATAGGATTCGCAAATATTGTTCATTAATGCTCCGTAGCGCCTGATCCCAGGTGGCTACGGAGTTTTGTGTTTCATGGACCAGTAAGGCCTGATAAAAAAACGAACAGCATCCGACTTTTGCAGGGTTTACTGCAGAAATCGCGAATAATAAAAATATTCAATTTGTCTAGTGTTCAATAACAGAACGCCGGTACCGGCAACTACGTACTGGCGAAGGAAAGGAACCGGCATGCAAAACAAACAAAAACTGATTGAGGAATCCTGGCAGCGGTGCCGCCAATATGGAATCACGCAGCATGGCTGGAGCCAGTCGGAAGTTCTGACAGGCAAGGAACTGGAAGCGGTCCTGAAAGATAGCCAGGAACTGATCGATTCGGCACGGTTGCTGATGCAAAGCCTGTACGAACTGGTGGCAAGTTCCGGATTTGTCGTGGTGCTGCTGAACGCTGACGGTTACATTGTCGAGGTGATCGGCGAGATGGATGATGTCAAGTCATCCTGGACCGGCTATTATGCTCGCGGCGTAAAATGGACGGAAGAACTGGCCGGGACCTCGGCGCTGAGTCTGGCGTTGCTAGGCTCCGGACCGATTCAGGTGCTGGGTGATGAGCATTATTGCAAGGCGTATGCGGACTGGACCTGTTCGGCAGCGCCCTTGACTGACGATTGCGGCAAAATCATGGGTGTGCTCAGCGTGACCGGCAGCAAGGAAAATGCGCATTCGCACACGCTAGGGATGGTCGTCTCGGCGGCAGCGGCAATCAACAACATGATCAAGGTGCGCCGGGCGCAAAAGAAGCTGGAAGACACCGCCCGGCTGCATGCGACGATCATTAACTCGGTCTCGGACGGATTGTTGATGATCAACGGACAAGGCACCGTGACGTTTATCAATCCGACCGGCGCCAAGATTCTTAATGTGAAGGCGCAGGAAGCGATCGGAAAACATATCCAGGAATTGGTCGACTTCAAGCCGGTCGTGCTCAAAGTGCTGGAAACCGGCCAGGGCTATACGGACAAAGAGTTTTTTATCGAAACCCGGCGCGGCATCCTGCATTTCATCAAGACGGCGATCCCGTTGCACGATGCACAGGGGCGGCTGGAAGGCGTAGTGGACATTTTCCGTGAAATCAAGCAGGTTCGTAAATTGGTCAACCGAATGGTCGGTGCGACAGCCATGTTTTCGTTCGAGGACATCGTGGGCGAAAGTCCCTGCATGATAGAAATCAAACGCCTGGCAAAAATCGCCGCCAACAGCCTGGCAACGGTGTTGATCCAGGGCGAAAGCGGCACCGGCAAAGAAATGGTCGCGCAGGCGATCCACAAGGCAAGCAACCGGTCTGACGGACCTTTTGTCGCGATCAATTGCGGCGCATTGCCGCGCGACCTGGTGGAGAGCGAGCTGTTCGGCTATGAGGACGGCGCATTCACCGGCGCGCGCCAGGGTGGCCGGCCAGGAAAATTTGAACTGGCGCATGGCGGAACAATTTTTCTCGATGAAATTGGCGAGATGTCGCTGGACGTTCAGGTAAAGATCCTCCGCGTGCTGCAGGAAAAGCGCATATTGAGGGTCGGAGGCGCCCGCTACATGGACGTGGATGTCAGGGTGATCGCGGCGACGAACCGCGAGCTCTTGCAGGCGGTCGGCGAAGGCAGCTTCCGCCAGGACCTGTACTATCGGTTGAATGTATTGCCAATCAACGTGCCTCCACTGCGTGAAAGACGTGAAGACATCGAACGGTTGGCCCGTTTCTTTATGGAAAAAACCTGCGAACAGCTCGGCGTGCCTCAAAAGACGCTAACCGCCTCGGCGCTGGCGGTGCTGCGCCGCTATGACTGGCCGGGAAATGCCCGCGAACTGGAAAATGTGATTGAACGGGCCGG
>CAZYJK010000129.1:0-5525 GCA_964647865.1 uncultured Veillonellaceae bacterium
GCACTTCCAGCTCAAACAGACGGCGCAGCAAGCCGGGATGCGTCCGCGACAACATTATCTGCGGTCCTTTGGGCAATTTCTTGACTTCAACGATAAAAGCCTTGATTCGTTCACCATAACGGTATGGTTCGCCACTGATTTGTTCGGTAGGCGGCAAAACCGCTTCGGCTTTGCCGAGATCGACGTATACCTGGCGCTGTTCGATCCGCTGAACCACACCGGTCACAATGTCATTTTCGCGATTGGAGTACTCATCAAAGACCAGACTGCGTTCTGCCTCGCGAATCCGCTGAACAACGACCTGTTTGGCATTTTGTGCGGCAATCCGGCCAAAGTCCTTCGGCGTAACTTCCTGCTCGACGATATCGCCGATTTGATAGGCAATATCGATTTCTTTGGCAGCATCCAAAGAAATTTCCTGTTTGTTATCTGTGACTGTTTCCACGACATCCTTGCGGGCAAAAACCTTGATTGCGCCGGTCTCCCGGTCCATTGCCACCCGCACATTCTGGGACGTGCCAAAATTCCGCTTGTATGCAGAAATCAGGGCTGCCTCAACAGCTTCAAACAGGACCTCGGACGCAATCCCCCGTTCCCGTGCCAACTGTTCAAATGCTGATAAAAGTTCTGTACTCACCTAGACGCCTCCTAAAAGTCTATTTTTTGCTTTTGCCCATGTCGATATGCAACCGGACCTGGGCGATTTCATCTTTTGGATACGCAATTTCCTTCCCTTGATTCTCAGTCAGCAACACGCCATCCTGCAATCCTTTCAAGGTTGCCGTAACTGCCTTGACCCCTTCACGCGGGCGATAAAACTTGATATCGACCAATTTTCCTGCATAGCGTACAAAGTCCTTTTCCCGCCGCAATACACGATCCAGACCGGGAGAGGATACTTCGAGATAATACGCCTGATTGAGAAAATCGACTTCATCAAGGATCGGCTCCACACTGCGACTGAGTTGCTCACAATCTTCAATGCCGATTCCACCGGGTTTATCGATAAAAATCCGCAAATACCATTCGCGTTCCTGGACATACTCCACATCGACAAGTTCCAGCGTTGTTCCCGCCAACAGCGGTTCGACCAATTGGGTCACTTTATCTTCAATTTCTGTTCGTGTCATCGGACACAACCTCCAAATTACGCGGAAAGAGTGGGCAGCACCCACTCTTTCTCCAGCTTTCGCAATTCTACAGTATGATTATAGCACCCTGTCAACGATATTACAACAGCCACAAGACAAAAGTGCAAAGGAAATCAGCATTAACCAAACAGGCGTAACTGGTCGGATTCCGGCAGCGAATCGAGACAACCTTGCTGACGCAGCAATTCAATGATGCTTTTGGATACATGCCCGCGCAGTCGCAGGTCGTCTTGCGAGGAAAACGGCCGTACTATCCGGCTGTCTACGATGCTCTTCGCAGCAGCACTGCCTAGCCCAGGCAAAGCAGCCAGCGGCGGTAGCAAGGCGCGGTCTTTGACCAGGAATTCCGAAGCGTCGGAATGATACAAATCAATCGGCAAAAACGCGAAACCGCGCAGCACCATCTCCCTGGCAGTCTCCATCACGCTGATCATCGCCTTTTCCTTGTGACTTGCGCCATTGCCTTTGCTCTCCAGCTCGCTGATCGCGGCATTGATGCCGGCTTCGCCGCGGATGACGGCAGCCGGATCAAAGTCTTCGGCCCGAATCGTAAAATACGCCGCATAGAAGGCCAATGGGTGATGAACCTTGAACCAGGCGATGCGGAACGCCATCATCACATAAGCTACGGCATGCGCCTTGGGGAACATATATTTGATTTTCTGGCAGGACTCGATGAACCATTCCGGCACGCCTTTTTCCTGCATTGCCTGCACCTGGTTCGGTTTGACGCCTTTTCCCTTACGTACGCTCTCCATGATGTCGAACGCCATCTTGGGTGCGACTCCTTTATGAATCAGCGTAACCATGATGTCATCGCGGGCCGAGATGGCTTCCGACAAGGTCGCCTGTTTGTCGCGGATCAAATCTTGGGCATTGTTGACCCACACGTCCGTCCCATGCGAAAATCCGCTGATCCGAACCAATTCGCTAAACCGTTTGGGTCGGGTTTCCTCCAGCATCTGCCGTACGAACCGGGTACCAAATTCCGGCACACCCAAAGTAGCCACCGGACTTTTCAGCTGCGCTGCAGTCAACCCCAGTGCCTCGGTAGCGTAAAACAAGCTCATCGTGGCCTGATCATCGAAGGGGATCTGTTTGGCGTCCAAGCCGGTCAGGCGCTCCAACATCTTGATAACGGTCGGGTCGTCATGCCCAAGGATATCCAGCTTCACCAACCGGCTACTGATCGAGTGGTAGTCGAAATGAGTGGTGACCGTACCGGAGGTCCGGTCATCGGCCGGATGCTGGATCGGCGTAAAATGATGCACGTCCATATGACGGGGCACAACCATGATGCCGCCGGGATGCTGACCGGTAGTCTTCTTCACGCCCGCGCAGCCCCTGACCAATCGGTTGATGTTGGCATTGGTGCCTGGCAGTTTCCGCTCTTCCAGATAGTTCGCCACATAGCCATAGGCGGTTTTTTCGGCGATCGTACTGATTGTCCCTGCACGAAACACATTGTCGCGGCCAAACAATTCTTCGGTATATTTGTGCGCCGTTGCCTGATAATCGCCGGAAAAATTCAGATCGATATCCGGTACCTTATCGCCTTCAAACCCCATGAATACGGCAAAAGGAATGTTGTGCCCGTCTTTTGTCAGCCGGGTTCCGCACAGCGGACAATCCTTGTCCGGCAAGTCAAACCCACCGCCATACAAACCTTCGTCAGCAAACTCGCTGGCCTTGCAGGACGGGCAACGCCAGTGCGGCGGCAACGGATTGACTTCGGTAATGCCGGTCATCGTTGCCACAAACGAGGAACCGACAGAACCGCGCGAGCCGACCAGATATCCTTCATCCGTCGATTTTTTGACCAGTTTGTGCGCAATCAAATATAGCACGCCAAAACCATTATTAATGATCGAGTCCAATTCCATTTGCAAACGGTCGGCGACCAGCTGCGGCAAAGGATTGCCATACCACTCCCTGGCCTTGCGATATGACATTTCTCGGATCTCATCGTCGGCGCCAGGAATATCCGGCGAATAGAGCCCATCCGGAATCGGTTTCAAACGTTCGACCGACTCGGCAATTTTCTGTGGTGCATGAATCACGACTTCTGCCGCCAATTCTTCACCCAGATAAGCGAATTCAGCCAACATTTCTTCCGTATTTCGGTAATATAGCGGCGCCTGCAAATCGGCATCATCGTATTTTTGTCCGCTCATCAGAATTCGCCGGTACACTTCGTCTTCCGGCCTCAAGAAATGCACATCGCAAGTCGCGGCAACCGGTTTGCCGCTCAATCTGCCGATTTCGCAGATACGCCGGTTATATTCCTGCAATTGTTCCTGGTCAGAAACCTGTCCGTTGCGAATCAGGAACTGATTATTGGCGCAGGGCTGAATCTCGAGAAAATCGTAAAACTCGGCAATGCCAAGCAACTCTTCATTTGACGCCCCGTTCAACATCGCCCGATACAACTCGCCGGCTTCACAAGCTGAACCCAGAATCAACCCTTCACGAAATTCACGGATCGCCGCACGGGGAATCCGCGGCGTCCGGTGAAAAAACTTGATATGGGCCAGTGAAACCAAGCGGTAGAGATTGCGCAATCCTTGTGAGTTTTTCGCCAAAATAATAATGTGGTTGCTTTGGCTGATGTCCTGGTCGAACAGATAGCCTTCCATGCCATAGATAACTTTCACCTTGCTCTTGTGAGCGATTTCCTGGGCGAAGGGAAACGCCTGCACCACACCGTGGTCAGTGATGGCCACCGCACTGTGGCCATATTGTTCGGCAGTCCGGATCAGCGCTTCGACAGAAACGACTGAATCCATCGAACTCATCTGGGTATGAGCATGCAGCTCCACCCGTTTCTGTGAATGCCGATCCTCAATCGGCGCCGCTTCCGAACGGGATATATGATCCGCCTGCAAAACCAGTTCCCGCACATAGCGGTCGAACATGACCGTTCCCTTGACTTTGATCAGCGGATCGCCTTTTTTGATCAACTCGGATTTTTTATTCGCTTCGGCGCTGTTTTCAAAAAACGCCTTGCAACTGATTGCGCATGTTGTATCTTCGAGTGAAAACGACAGCAGACTCCGACCGCTCTTCAGTTCTTTGACTTCCAAAGCGCGCGCCTTGCCCTGCACGACTACGTTGCGCTGTTCTTCGCTGATTTCGCCCAGGTCCAGCGCTTTGCCCTTGATTGCGCTACCCAGGATGATCTTCTCGCCCCGCTCATCTCCGCTGCCGGAGGTAGCCACGGTTTCCTGCGGCAAAGCCTGCAGCTGACAGTCCAACTCGTCAAAGCAAACTGCACTCTCAACCACAGCGATTTCCAGTTGGACTGTCAACCCGATTTGCTCGTGCAAAAACAATGGAAAGCTTTTTTCAAAGCCTTCCCGTTGAATCAGCTCCATTTCCAGGGCTCTGCCCAGTGTGATCGACAGGACGCCGGCGTTCCATTGCCAATCAGCCGACAGTAAAGCACGGCGGGTCATCGGCGTCAATTGGGGCATCGCACCGATCAACTGCTCTTTTTTTTCGCAAAGCAGTTGCGGGTCATAAACCAGTTGCTGTTCAATCGTTAATGTATCCAAACAGGTCGCCTGCCGCAAAAACTGTTCCACCTGCCGCCGATCGGCCTCCGGCAGCAATGCAGGCACGAACAGCACGAGGCGGCAACTGCCGCTTCGCGAATCAACCGTCACCGCATCCAATCGGCTATGTTCAAGAATTTCGCGCGAAACTGCCGAAAGCGGAAGCTCACGGGTAATATTCATCAGGACATTCTTATCCGATGGTGCAATACAATAGGTCAACTTCCCGACACCCCAAGTTCTTTTATCGTTCCAGGCAAACTCACAGACTTGCCAGCAAACGGGTAACGCCATCGACATACCCATCAAGAGGCAACAGCAAGCTTTCCTTGGTCCGTCGGACCTTCAGCTCGACGCAGTTTTCCTTCAGCGCCTTCGGTCCAACGGTAATCCGCAACGGATAGCCAATCAGGTCGGCATCCTTGAATTTGACGCCGGACCGTTCTTCGCGATCATCGAGCACCACTTCCACTCCGACAGCAGATAACTCCCGGTAGATCTGTTCTGCCATCGTCATTTGCGGTTCATCTTTGGTATTGATCGGCACTATGACGACTTGGTACGGCGCAATCGAAGCCGGCCAGACAATCCCATCCGCGTCGTGATGCTGTTCGATTGCCGCCGCCATCGTTCGGCTGACTCCCACTCCGTAGCAACCCATGACCATTAGTTGTTCCTGGCCGTTCTCATCCAGATAGGTCGCATCGAGCGCCTGCGAATATTTTGTATGCAGTTTGAACACTTGCCCCACTTCGATGCCGCGGGCAGTTTTTACTGGCGAGCTGCAGCGCGGACAGGGGTCCCCCTCGCGAATCAGCCG
>CAZYJK010000130.1:0-5506 GCA_964647865.1 uncultured Veillonellaceae bacterium
CTGAAGTCCAACGCATGGAACGTCGTTTACAGCAAAAAGAAGAGAACCTGGACCGCAAAATCGAATCACTCGAACGGAAAGAAGAAGTCATCGCCCGCCGCGACGCCGATCTGGAGTCAAAGCAGGAGCAAATCAATCAACTGTATGACAAACAGGTGGCAGAACTCGAGCGCTTGGCAGGCTTGACCCAGGAAGAAGCAAAATCTGTTCTGTTGGCAAACGTAGAACAAGAGACCCGCCATGAAATGGCTGTTTTGATCAAAGACCTCGAGCATCAGGCCAAGGAAGACGCCGACAAAAAAGCCCGAGAAATCGTTTCGCTGGCAATCCAGCGTTGCGCTGCCGATCATGCGGCAGAAACCACCGTATCGGTGGTAAACTTGCCGAACGATGAAATGAAGGGGCGTATCATCGGTCGCGAAGGCAGAAACATTCGTACACTCGAAGCATTAACCGGCATTGATTTGATAATTGATGATACCCCCGAAGCCATTCTGATTTCCGGCTTCGACCCTGTTCGACGCGAAGTTGCCCGTCTTGCCTTGGAAAAACTGATCAGCGACGGACGGATTCATCCGGCCCGCATCGAGGAAACGGTCGAAAAAGCGCAGAAGGAAGTCGAACAACGAATCAAGGACGCCGGTGAGCAAGCGACATTCGAAACCGGTATCCACGGACTGCATCCCGAAATCATCCGGTTACTGGGACGTTTGAAGTACCGTACCAGCTATGGACAAAACGTTCTGAAACATTCGATCGAGGTATCACATCTGGCAGGCGTCATGGCGGCCGAACTCGGTGTTGATGTGACGTTGGCCAAACGGGCCGGTTTATTGCACGACATTGGCAAAGCAATCGATCATGAAGTAGAAGGTCCGCATGTTACCATCGGTGGCGATCTGGCAAAAAAATACCGCGAATCTGCCGAAGTCATCAATGCGATTGTCGCCCACCATGGAGATGAAGAGCCTAAGACGATCCAGGCGGTTCTCGTGGCCGCTGCGGATGCGGTATCAGCCGCCAGACCGGGAGCCCGGCGTGAAACGTTGGAAAGTTACATCAAACGGCTGACCAAGCTGGAGGAAATAGCAGACTCCTTTGACGGCGTAGACAAGTCCTATGCCATCCAAGCCGGACGGGAAGTCCGAATTATGGTCAAACCTGACAAGATCGATGATTTGGCATCGATACGATTGGCAAAAGATATCGTCAAACAGATTGAATCGGATATGGATTACCCCGGACAAATCAGGGTAACTGTCATTCGCGAAACGCGAGCCGTTGATTACGCGAAGTAAGAATACCCCGTGCTTTCGGATAGACTAAATGATTTGGAAACGACCTTTCATAGGTCGTTTCCGGATTTTTGGGTTGATGAAAAGAGGCGAATAAGGATGAAAACAGCTAGAGTAAGCTTGTCGGAGTCGCGGGACTCCGACAGTGTAAGTCTATTAATTTCGATAATGGTTAGATTTCCTCAGATTGGCACCGTCAAAATCGATTCAAAAAAACAAGTGCTATGGCTCAATTTCATGTTGACGCAATCTGTGACTGCAGAAGAAATCGAAGCTTTTCAGCTTCAGATGATCAACAGTCTGCGCGCCTATCATCACATAACCAGGCAATCGCCTACGGTATGCCGGATCGAAACCAAACAGCCATATGAACGATTCTGCCTGATGTCCATCGGGCGTGACTTGTCCAGCCTGACCAAAGATGAGCTGTCATTGATTATCACTTTGCTGTCGGAGCATTTCAGAGATCGGATATTACTTGATGAATCTGAGTTTATCGCCGAGGTGATCGACGAATTCGGCATTCCGGATGATTTTATCGACAGCATTCTGGAGAGTGTAAAATATCAACCGACACCCAAAAACCTTACTGCCTTGCGAGAAAATGGTCGCGTTTTAGTATTCAGTAAATAAATGCAGGATTTTTTTCTTTCCCCGACGAACAAAAAGTATAATGACAGTGTCACGGAAGGAGAACTCGTCGGATGGCAGTGTTAAAAGTGTCTGCAAAATCAACGCCCAATTCGGTGGCCGGTGCGCTAGCCGGCGTAATCCGGGAACATGGGTCAGCAGAAATTCAGGTTATTGGTGCGGGAGCATTGAACCAGGCCGCCAAGGCAGTGGCAATCGCCAGAGGATTCGTCGCTCCGCAGGGGATTGATTTGATTTTTATTCCCGCCTTTACGGATATATTAATTGACGGGGAAGAAAAAACTGCTATCAAACTGATTGTTGAGCCGAGATAGTGCTTGGAAGCGGGACTTGGCAACAGACAGGTCCCGTTCTTTTTCAAAAGAAAATTCCTGTCGGGAGGGCAGAAGGTTGGAAGTAATTGCTTTCATCGGGCCGACAGGTACCGGGAAGAGCCATCGGGCTTCAAAAGTGGCGCATGATTGCGGCGCCGACGTACTGATTGACGACGGAATCCTTATCAAGGACAATAGAATCATAGCCGGCTCTTCAGCCAAATATGAATCCAACAAGATACGTTCCGTCAAAAAGGCTATTTTTATTGACGAAGAACATGCGAAGGAAGTTCGCGAAGCCCTGCAACAGTTAAATGTATCAAAAGTATTGGT
The DNA here is from genome assembly GCA_964647865.1 of uncultured Veillonellaceae bacterium. Classification (GTDB taxonomy): domain Bacteria; phylum Bacillota; class Negativicutes; order UBA1444; family UBA1444; genus UBA1444. The sequence goes on from CAZYJK010000130.1 coordinate 2,594, forward strand.
TCTGGGAACCTCGCGCAATATGGTCGACCGGATTGTTCATGCGTTGCAGCTTCCTCCGGTTTCAAAAGTCATCCGTATCCAGGATGTATCGACCCCGGCTGCGATCATGAAAGCCCGGGAAACACGCCTTACACAGAACAAGCATATCGTGCCTGTTCCCAAAATTGAATTACAACCGCACTTTCCTAATTTCATGATTGATCCGATGCGTCTGTTCAACAAAACGCCTCGGCAACCGCGTTATCATTTCGGCGAAGTTTCGGTCGTTCGGCCCAATCGGTTTTCCGTTTTCGGCAAATTGATCATCACCGAGCGGGCTGTGGCAATGATTGTCCGCGAAGAACTGCTAAAAGATCCTGCATTGGTTGCGGTTAGCCGGATTACGGTCAAAAATATGGAAAACCCCGAGCGCGGTTTGGTGTTAAAATTGAATGTGACTGTACGCTACGGAGTTAATATCCCCGAAGTCGTCCATGCGGCCCAGGATCGGATCAAGACGCAAGTCGAATACATGACCTGGATGACCGTAAGCGACGTCAACATATATGTACAGGGAATAGTAGTCAATCAAAAAATATAGGCGGAAAGGAGGAAGAGGTGGAACTTGGCAGCTAATGATGACGGTTTAGTTCTTTTTTCCGGGTACGCAAAACTTCCGGTGGGAATCACTGCGAGTGAAATGTACAAAGTGATCGGAGTCATTCTTGTTGTTCGGGTTGATACTGGCGAAATTGTCGAGGCAGATTGCACGTTGGCTACATCGGTCGCCAGAAAGTATGTGTCCAATACGTTATTGGGACACTCGTTGAAAAACGGACCCGAAACGGTTTTGCGGATTATTGACAAGCAATATCAGGGTAGCGCGAAAAAAGCAATTATGACATCATTGCGGATTATTTATGACAAATATCGAAGTTTCATGGAGGAGCAAAACGCCTCGGAAACGGACCTCTGATAAGAAGGTGATCTGTTGTCGACCCGTGATGTAAAACTGTTGGCCATCGGTTTTGGCATTGGTATCCTGAGTGGGTTGCTGGGAGTGGGGGGCGGTATTTTTCTCGTCCCGATCATGGTGGGTTATCTGGCAATTCCGCAGCATTCGGCGCACGCCACTTCGTTGCTGGTGGTATTGCCGACAGCAATCGCCGGCAGCTTTGTTTATAGCCAACATCAAAATCTGGACTACATGATGGCTTTTAGTCTGGCCGTCGGCGCGATGGCAGGCGCGGCCATCGGTGCGCACTTTATGAAACGAATTCCGGCGCATCAACTAAAACGATATTTTGGCGTGATGCTACTGTTGGTCGGCTTACGGATGGTGTGGTGATGCTTAGTTTTCTTTTTATCGTCGTGCTAGGCTTTGGCGCCGGAATCCTCACGGGAATCATGGGCGTGGGAGGCGGCGTGGTCATGGTGCCGATGATGGTCCTGCTATTGGGCGTATCGCAGCACCTGGCACAAGGAATCTCAATGCTGGTGATTATACCGACAGTGATGGTTGCGATCTTGAAATTACGCAATTCCAATCTGTTTGAATATCGGACGGCGTTATTACTTGCTGCTGGTTCGATTGTCGGCAGTTTGCTCAGTTCAAACGTGGTTCAGTTGATTGACGGCGTGATTTTAAAACGCATTTTCGGTGTGCTGGTCGTTTATTCCAGTATCCGAATGATCTTGCCGGCAAAAGCAAAAAAAGAATCCAAACCTTGATTCCACATGTTCACTGTATGCGCTCTGCCGGAACTGTTCCGGTAGAGCTCATTTGTGTCCAATAACTCGAATGGAAAGGACCGTTTATGAAAACTCACACCTATTTTATTGAAAGTTTTGGCTGTCAAATGAACCAGAGCGACTCGGAACGAATTGCCGGCCAACTGGAAAGTATGGGCTACGTCCACTGCGATCAGCACGGCAGCGCCGACATTATCGTGATTAACACCTGCTGCGTGCGCGAAAGCGCCGAAAGTCGCATCTGGGGACATATTGGCGCCTTGAAGCATATCAAAGATCATAATCCGGATACCCTTATCATTATTGCCGGCTGTATGGCGCAAAAGGACCAGCAGTTGATTTTTCGCCGGGCGCCGCACGTAAACATCGTACTGGGCACGCAAAATATCGATCGACTCGCCGATATCCTGCAAGATGCCAAGCCGAAAAAAAAGTTGCTGGAATCTGGCCAATTTGCCGACGATGGGCTGGGGCAGGAAGCTGGTCAAAAGAAGCATCAGGGGATCAGCGCCTGGATTCCGATCATGTACGGCTGCGACAATTATTGCAGCTATTGCATTGTACCGTATGTCCGAGGCAGTGAACGCAGCCGCCCGTTCGATATGGTTTTAGCGGAAGCGCAGGCTTTTGCCCGGACCGGCGGTCAGGAAATAACCTTGCTCGGTCAAAATGTCAATTCGTATGGCAAGAATTTGCCTGACAACTGGAACTTTCCCCGTTTGTTGCAAAAGATCGACCGCGAAGCGGGAATACCGCGGATTCGGTTCATGACATCGCATCCGAAAGATTTTGGCGCTGAACTGATTGAAGTCATGGCCGCAGGCAAGAACATCTGTGAACATTTGCATTTGCCGGTGCAGTCAGGCTGTGATGAAATATTGCGCCGGATGAACCGGCACTATTCGACTGAAACGTATCGACGCCACATCGGACAGCTACGGTCGGCCATCCCCGATATCAGCATCACGACGGATATCATCGTGGGGTTCCCCGGCGAGACCGATGAGATGTTCGAACAAACGCTGGCGTTCATGGCCGAGATCAAATTTGACGCAGCTTATACATTCCTGTACTCCAAACGTTCCGGCACGCCTGCCGCTACCATGGAAGAACAGGTCCCTTTGGCAATCAAAAAATCCCGGCTGAAGCGCCTGATGGATTTGCAGAACAGCATCAGTCTGG
>CAZYJK010000131.1:0-1769 GCA_964647865.1 uncultured Veillonellaceae bacterium
CGGTTTCGCCAACGCTTGCCCCTTCGACGCAACGTGCGCCGTCCAGCGACAATATCCGCGCCTTCAACACCAGTTTCGCTTCGTCAAAGCGGGCATAAACGCCAATTGGCGCCTGACATCCGCCCTGCACGACGTCCAGAAATTTGCGTTCTGCCGTCACGCAGGCCCGGGTTGACGCATCGTCCAGTCGTGCCACCAACGGCAGCACGTCAGGGTCATCGACCCGCGTCTCAATCGCCAGCACTCCTTGCCCGACCGCCGGCAGGCAGTCCTCGGCCGACAACAGTTCGCTGATCCGTGAACTCCAGCCCAAACGCCGCAAGCCCGCCGCTGCCAAAACAATCGCATCAAACTGTCCGTCGTCCAGTTTTTGCAACCGGGTGTCCAGATTGCCGCGCAGATTGACAATGTTCAGATCCGGCCGGAGTCGCAGTAGCTGAGCTTTGCGGCGCAGACTGGACGTCCCCATGGTGGCGCCTTGCGGCAAATCGCGCAGGCTGCGAACCTTGCAGCTGATGAACGCATCATAAGGGTCGAGCCGCTCGGTTGTCGCCGCCAAGGTCAGCCCCTGCGGCAATTCGGTCGGCATATCCTTCAGGCTGTGCACGGCGAGATCGATCTCGCCAGCCAGCATCGCCAACTCCAACTCCTTGGTAAACAAAGCCTTGCCGCCAATTTGCGCCAACGGCACATCCAAAATCTTGTCGCCGGTGGTCACGATTCGCTGCAATTCGACTGTCAGTCCAGGGTTCAGCTGACGCAACCGGTCCGCAATGTGTCCGGCTTGCCAGAGGGCCAGTTTACTTCCGCGCGTGCCTACGATTATTTTTGACTTCACAGTGTGTCGGCGCTCCTAACTCATTCAATTTAAACAAACGGGTCAATGCCTGGACACAGGCGTCCTCTTCGCCGCGGGCCGCCGCCTCGTTGGTGCAGATCACCGGATCGCGCAGCAACTTTCGCACCAGCATGCGGGACATGTTTTCCATGACCCGCCGGTCATCCGCGCTGAGGTCCGGCAACTTGGCCAACGCCCGCTTGATTTCGCGCTGGCGGATCAGTTCGGCCTTGTCCTTCATCTGGCTGAGTACCGGTTGGTAGGACAGATAGCGGAAACGGTCGATCAGTTCTTTGGCCTCCGCCTCAAGGATTTTTTCCGCCTTGCGGGCTTCTTTCAGCCGGTCGCGTTGATTGGAGTCAACCACCGCATTCAAACTGTCGATATTGTACAAACTCACTCCGGCAATCGCCGCTACTTCCGGTTCCACATCGCGCGGCACGGCGATATCGATGAAGATAAGCGGGCGGCCGTCCCGTTGCGGCATAATATGTGCGACGTCCAGGGCTCTGACGATGTAGTGCGGCGCACCGGTTGACGCGATGATGATGTCAGTCTGGGCGGCCCATTTCATGAACTTTTCAAACGGCACAGCCGTTCCTTGAAATTTCTTCGCCAGTTCTTCGGCCCGGTCATGGTTGCGGTTGGAAACAAAGACCGTCTTCACGCCGCTGGCAACCAGATGGCGCGCTGTCAGTTCGCTCATTTCTCCGGCACCAAGAATCATGACGCTGGCCGCCGATAAGTCGCCAAGCAGGTTTTTCGCCAGTTCGACCGCTGCATAACTTACCGAGACCGCACTATAGGCGATGCGGGTTTCGGTGCGGATTTTCTTGCCTGCGGCAATCGCGCGGTGGAACAGGGTGTTCAGCACGGTCGAGGTCGTGCCGCAGTCTTTGGCGACCAAATACGCTTTTTTGACTTGACTGAG
>CAZYJK010000131.1:1869-5387 GCA_964647865.1 uncultured Veillonellaceae bacterium
GCAAGGCATTCGCGCACATCCACCGGCGCCGTTTTATGATTGAGTCCCAGTACAGCCAATATCATGCCTGAATCTGACCTCCGCCTCTTCATGCCGACCCTGCCTCAGCAGCTCCAGTACCTCAGGGTCAAACACCTTCACTTCGCTCCATCTGCGGCAACGTTCTTCGCTCGACCCGCAAGTCTCCTGCCATTCCTGCCGCAATCGGGCCACCATTGCCAAATAATCGGCATATTCCCGGCCATATCGCTCGGCCAGCTCATCACGCAAAACTCGCGCCAAAGCCGGACTCTGACCGCCGGTTGATACGGCGATTGATAAATTGCCTTGCAATAATCTGGCCGGAATCGTAAAGTCGCACAACTCCGGTTGATCGGCCACATTGACCAAGGCACCGGCTTGTTTGGCGAGATGCGCCGCCTGCGCGTTTACTGCCGGTGAATCCGTTGCACATAGCACCAACAGATAGCCCTGCAAATCCGTTTGAGAAAAACCCTCTGCACGGTAGCAAAACTGTCCGGCAGCAAAACATTCCGTCAAGTTTTCCGTCAGTCGCGGGCTGATCACCGTCACATCGGCTCCGGCCTGCAACAGCGCAGCAATCTTTCGTTCCGCCACCTTGCCGCCGCCAATCACCAGACAGCGCCGGTTTTCCAAGTTAAGATTGACAGGATAATCAGACGTTGGCCGCGCCGGCTTATCCGCCATAATCCTGCCCGATCAGCACGCGGACCGGAATCGGCCGGCTACTGTCTTCCGCGATGTTCAGCACGTATTTGAAGGGCAAATCGGTAAGCTTGGCCACGACCGACGGATTTTGCGTATAGGAAGTGACCACCGTGGTCCGTATCGGGTTCACCGTTGATATGCCGGACACTTCAAAGCCGCGATTTTCCATGATGCTGGCGATTCTGTCGCTGGCTTCCGCTTGTCCGCTGGCATTGACCAGTTCTGTCGCCAGACGAACCGGCGCAGTGGACGTCGACGGGGTGGCGCCAGGCTTGGTCGGCGCAGGCTTGGCCGGCGTCGTTGGCGCAGGTTTGGCCGGAGTGGTTGCGCCCGGTTTGACCGGCGTAGTCGCTCCCGGTTTGGTCGGCGCTACGGTCCCCGGTTTGAGCGGTGTTTTGACCGGCGGTTTCTCGCCGGGTTTCAGCGGTTTTGCCTTGTCCTTGTCCTTATCCATGCCGGGATAATAAGTCCCGTCATCGAGATGCGCATTGGCCGGAAAAGCGTTCCGGTATTCTTCGTCAGCGCGACGGGCCGCCGCTTCTACTACCCCGGTAAACGGCACGCCCTGCATGTCCGCCACCACCCGGCGCAGTTTCATGATATCAGGCACCCAGTAACTGATGTCGTTGATGTAATACGGCAGCCCTTCGACCATGTGCGTCTTGAATCCGCCGCTCAACCCGTTTTTGAACTGCCTGGCCACGCCCAGCATCAGGCCAACCGGCATGTCCGTATCCAGCGAGGCGAAAATCTCACGAATGATACTCGGCGCTTTCAAGATGATCGCCGGCGAACTGGCTTCAGCCAGGACCGCTTTAATAAACTTTTGCTGCCTAGCCACCCGGCCGATATCGCCGTCTTCATCACGGTACCGGACGTACTGTAGCGCGGTGCGCCCGTCCAGGCGCTGCACGCCGGGCTGCAGATCAATCACATAATGATCCCAGCTATCTTCATACTGCATCCGCTTCTCGACATCGACAGTCACTCCGCCGATGGCATCGACAATCCTGCCAAAACTGTCCAGATTCACCTTGACATAATAATCCATCGGGATACCGAGAAAACTCTCGGTTGTCTGTCTGGTCAACGCTTCTTTGCCAATCAGATAAGCATGGTTGATCTTGTCCCAGCCCAGGCCTTTGACCCGCACCCGGGTATCGCGGGGAATCGAGATAATCGAGGCTTCGCGCGACTCCGTGTCAATCGTCATCACCAGCAAGGTGTCGGAGCGGCCGGGGTCGTCTTCCCTAGGTCGGTCATCCACACCCATGACCAGGATATTCAGTTTGTTCGGCGGCACAATGAAATGTTCCGCCTCCTCAGACCGTTTGACGATCACGCGTGGCGTTGTTATTTTACTGCTACCGAACCACCAGTAAGACAATACTCCTGCCGCAATCAAAAGAAGCGGCAGCAGGCTGAGTGCGACCCACAAGTTCCGGCGGCGGCGTTTGCGTTTTTTGTTTAGCCGTTCTTCCAGTTTTGCTGCCATCGGACACCTTCGTTCTGTATTAATCGTTAGACATGAGCAAACAAGCCCCCGCATGCGGGAAGCATCGATTTAGTATATCAAAGCAGTCTGACAGCGTCAAGGAATCAGGCAACCTCAAACCCGGCGTCTTCTACTGCCTGGCGGATCATTGCCATATCCGCCTTTTCATTTTCGTATTCAACCTGCAGCGTTTTTTCCGCCAGGTTCACCTCAGCCACTTCGACACCGGTTATTTTTTTCACGGCCGCCTCCACCGCCTGCTTGCAATGGTTGCAACTCATCCCATCGACTTTGATTACAGCCTGCTGCTTCATCAGATTCACTCCTCTTTTTCGTCCGTCATTTCAGCGAGCGGCAGATGTTCAGAAAACCGAACAACACGCGGGCTGTCAGCCCCCAGATGACATGACCGCCATATTGGTAAAACAGAACCGGATATGTCGTGCGCCGCTTCCAATCCTTGGCATAAGAGTTTTCCAGCAATTCCAGCGGAAAATCGGGCAACGGCCGGGTCGCCAGCTCCATATGAGCCGTCAATGGTTCACAGTTTAGCAGATAGTCGAGCGGCGCGACAAAAACTTCGGCCACTTCGCCATGGTTGGGTCGAATCAGCTCATAATCCTTTATGTAGGCAGCAAACGGGTATAGCATCACGCCAATCGGACTCACCATGTAACTCAGCGGCCCTATCACTTCAATCGCCGATTCGGGCAAACCCAGTTCCTCGCGGGTTTCCCGCACGGCAGCTTCCATGGGTCCGGCGTCATCCAGCTCGATGCGCCCGCCGGGAAAGCAGATATCGCCCGGTTGCCAGTTCAACCCCGCCGATCGGACTTCGAACAAAACGCCCAGCCTTCCGTTATGCCTGACCAAGGGCACCACCACGGCCGAAGTGAAATAATCGCTTTCATTCTCGATGTCACAGCCCCGGTTCTGCAACACAGTGCCAAGACGGCTACAGAAATCACTCATCCTCTCACCTCTGTATCCCCGCTTCATCCAATATACTGCTGTCGCTCAACAGCTCGACTCCCCCGTCCGCAATCAGTCGGTGGTTGTCGCCAATAATCCAGACCCGGTCTGCTAGTTCGCGAGCGGTTTCCAGCACATGCGTCGCGGTTATCACCGTCTTTCCGGCGTCACCAAGTTGGTTTAGCGCGGTCACCAGCCATTTTTGATTTTCCAGGTCCAAATCATTGGTCGGTTCGTCAAAAATCATCACTTCGGGATTTTCCGCCAGCATCGCGGCAATCGCCACCATTTTCTTTTCGCCGCCGCTGATGTTCTGCGGCAG
>CAZYJK010000132.1:0-5339 GCA_964647865.1 uncultured Veillonellaceae bacterium
CCATCGCCGGCAGAGGTTTGTTGGTTGCGTCCAGCGTGGTCAGCCCCTCAAACATTTGGGCCTGCACGGTCGACTCTGGAATGCCGGTCGATTTGCGTGGGTCCTGCGTTTCTGGTTCGGCGCCGACCGAAACGCGCAGGTATTTGGGCCCGGATTTGCTGCCGCAGCCACTGACGGCAACGGAAGCAACCAATAGAAACAGAATAACCGCCAAGGCGGTGGCGTGTTTGCGTGACAAGGGAAGTCCCTCCAATTCTGCTATGATATTCAATCTGCGTTTAATACGTTCTGAAAACTATTCGACCTGCCAGCGAAAATTTCCTTTGCCGAATTTCGTTTCCTGCGGTAGGAGTTTTTGCATCGATGTCAAATTATAAATATCAAGGGTTAAGTTGCAAGAACTTATTCTACGGGAGGATGTTAATTGTGGCAAACAAAGAGCAAGGAACCAAGAAGACGGACAAGAAGAAGCCGAGTGACACCAAGGTGAAGAAAGAGAAAAAAACTTACAGCTAAACACTGTACTGACGTACCCGCGATTTCTCCAGTTGTTTTTCAAACAGAAGGGGGTTGTGAAAAACCGCCTTCTGTTTGCTTTCGGGGATAGAATAGGAGTGTTTTGTATTAATATGAAGTTATTACGTTTTGTCGCGATGCTCTGCTGGCTCGGTCTGAACCTGTTTGCCGGTTCTGCCGTTGTAGCAGCGCCAGCAGTTCCGACCGCTGCCACAAAGACCGTGGCGGTGAATGCGGCGGCTCCGGTCATTGGCAGTGAAACCGCGATTTTGATGGTGGCGGGAACCAAACAGATACTGTACGAAAAGGATTCGCACAAGATCATGTATCCTGCCAGCACGACAAAAATGATGACATTGATCACCGCGCTTAAACGGGCGAAACTGGATGAAACCGTAGTGGTTGCTCCAGCGGCGGTGGGAATCGAAGGATCGAGCCTGGAGCTGCGGATGCTGGACCGTCTTTCCTTGCGGGAACTGTTATTCGGTCTGATGCTGGCCTCCGGCAACGATGCGGCCCATGCGGTGGCAGAACATGTCGGTCGCGGTTCTTACAAACAATTTATCGCCTGGATGAATGAAGACGCCGAAAAAATCGGCGCGCTACGAACTCATTTCAGCAATCCGCATGGACTGCCGGACCCGGTCAATCACTTTACGACAGCCTATGATCTGGCAATGATCGCCGATGCCGGGTTTAAAATCGACGGATTTGAACAGTTTGTCGCAAAGCCTTACCACACCGTGTTGTTTCAGAATCGGAGCAAAGGAATCTCCCTGGTCAACACCAATACGCTATTGATGACATATCCCGGTGCCAATGGCGTCAAAACCGGCGTGACAAGAGCAGCCGGACGCTGCCTGGTTGCCTCGGCCCGTCGCAACGGGGTGCTATTGATTGCAGTGGTGCTCAACGGCGGCGACAGCCGGTTCAAGGATTCGGCGGCACTGTTGGACTATGGGTTCCGCAGGCTGGCAAAGTGAAGAAATGGAGTCGAAATGAAACACGATGATTTGATTCTGATCCATGCCCCCAGTGTATATGATTTCCGTAAGGAGTCGATCCTGTACGGCCCGGTCAGCGACCTGGTCCCGTCAACGCCGGTATTTGAGATGTATCCGATCGGTTTCACCACTCTGGCTGAATATCTGGAGCGGGACGGGTTTCGGGTTCGGATTGTCAATTTGGCTGTGTTGATGATGAAAGACCGCGATTTTGCAGTGGAGCCTTTTCTGCAACGACTTCGGCCAAAGGCGTTTGGCATCGATCTGCATTGGATGCCGCATGCGCATGGATCACTGGCAGTCGCCAGCCTGCTGAAAAAAATGCATCCGGACATTCCGGTGATTTTTGGTGGTTTTTCATCGACTTATTTTCACGAGGAGCTGGTCGCACGACCGGAAGTCGACTACGTGTTGCGCGGCGATTCCACGGAGGAGCCGATGCGCCTGTTGATGCGTTTCATCAGCGGACCCCGGGGCAAAGGCGAAGTTCCTGCCGAAATCCCCAACCTGACCTGGAAAAATCCAGCGGCTGAAGTCCAGGTCAACCCATTGACCTATATCCCACCGAACCTCGATCATGTCCGCCTGGACTACTCGCAGGTCGTCCGTTCGGTCGTTAGAAACAGGGATCTCGGTGGGGCGCTACCGTTCATCGATTGGCTACGCTACCCGATTATGGCTGCACTTAGCTGTCGCGGCTGCGCCTGCCGCTGCCGGACCTGCGGCGGCTCAGCGATGGCGATGGATTCGATGTGCAAGCGTGATCGGCCGGCGTATCGCGATCCATCGGAGTTGGCGGCCGATATCTGGAGCATGGCCCGCTGGAGTCGTGGCCCGGTTTTTGTTCTCGGAGATATCCGGTTTGGCGGCGACAATTATGCCGAGACATTTTTGTCGAAAGTCAAGGGTGCAACCGACCAACTGATTTTGGAGGTCCTGACTCCTGCGCCGCAAGCTTTTTTCAAGATGCTGGGTGAGGCGGCGCCGGATTTCATTTTGCAGATGTCACCGGAGTCGCATGACGAAAAGGTCAGGGCGGCCTTTGGCCGGACCTACAACAACGAAGAACTGGAAGCGACGATTGCGGCGGCATTGGCCGAAGGTTGCAAGCGTTTCGATCTGTTCTTCATGATCGGCCTGCCGGAGCAGACCTACGATTCCGTGATGGAGACGGTGGAGTATTGTGGCCGGTTGATGGAACGGTTCAATACCGGCGGCACGCCCCGGCTGTTTCCGTTTATTTCGCCGTTTGCGCCGTTTTTGGATCCTGGCAGCGAAGTGTTCAACGACCCGGAACGCTATGGCTATAAGCTGCGCTGGCGCAGCCTGGAGGAACATCGCCAGGCGTTGGTCCAGCCCAGCTGGAAGCACGTACTGAACTATGAGACTCGTTGGATGAACCGCGATGAAATCGCCAATGCCACTTACGAGGCCGGTTTGCGTTTCAATCAACTGAAACTGAAATATGGACTGATTGGCGAGCAACAAGCGGCTGCGACCGAGGAACGAATCCGCCGGGCGATTCGCCTGATGGGCCGGATTGACGAAATACTGGCCGAACCGGATGAACAGCTGCGGACCGAATTGCTGCAGGCGGTCAAGGGTCAGGTGGACGATGCCAATATCTCTACGGTTTGCGACAAACGGGAGCTGGAAGCGCAAATTTCCGGACTGTGGAAAATCAATTTCCTGCGCGGTTTTCAAGTGGCAGTGAGTGAAATGTGGCGGGGGTTTTGCAGAAAGAACTAGACTGCCAGAAAAATGTTGAAGGCCCTCAGTTGGCAAAGCGTTGCCGACTGAGGGCCGAGTTTGTTTTATGAGACTAGAATAGCTTTTGCACCAGATAGTATACGCCGCCGCTGCAAAGTGCGCTGAGCGGGATCGTCAGCACCCAGGCCAGCAGCATCTGCCGGGCGACACCCCAGCGGACCGAACGGACCCGGTTGGAAGCGCCGATGCCCATGATCGAACCGGAGACCACATGTGTTGTGCTGACAGGCAAGTGAAGCAGGGTGGCGCCGAAAATGACCAACGAGGAGGTCACCTCGACCGCGCAGCCGCTGAACGGTTCCAGTCGTACGATACCGGTGCCCATGGTCTTGATGATTTTCCAACCGCCGGCCGCTGTGCCAAGGCTCATTGCCATCGCGCAGGAAAACTTGACCCAGGTCGGTACGTCGAGCGTGCTGATTTCACCGGCGCTAAGCAGGGCCAATGTGATAATGCCCATTGCTTTCTGCGCATCATTGGAACCATGCGAGAACGCTATCAGGGCCGCGGTACCGATCTGGGCACGGGCGAAGCCGGTACTCAGGGCGTGCGGCGGGAAACCGCGGAACAGCCACATCATCAGTATCAGCAACAGGTAACCGATAATCAGGGCAATGATTGGCGACAGAACCAGCGATAAGAATATCTTTTCAATCCCGACCAGGTTGAGCGGGTCCCAGCCTCGTCCGGCTACCACGGCGCCAATGATGCCGCCGACCAATGCGTGCGAGGAACTGCTGGGGATTCCGTACCACCAGGTCAGCAGGTTCCAGGCGATGGCACCGACCAAAGCTGCTGAAATAACATGCTGGTCAATCATCGAGGCTGATTTGACGATATCGCCGCCGATGGTCTTGGCAACGCCCGTGCTGAACAGCGCGCCGAGAAAATTCAGCGCCGCTGCCATCCAGATCGCCTGGCGCGGCGTCAGGGCGCGGGTGGAAACGGAGGTGGCGATAGCGTTGGCCGTATCGTGAAATCCGTTGATATAGTCAAATGCGAGGGCGAGGAAAATGACCAGGAACAGGGCGAACTGAAAATCAGGCATATTTGATGACTACCCGTTTTAAAGAAGTGGCGACATCTTCGGAAAGGTCCAAAACCTCTTCGAGATTGACCAGGATCTCTTTCCATTTGATGATTTCAATCGCGTCCTTGCATTCGCGAAACAGGAAACCCATTTCCTGACGGTACAATTCATCGCCGCGAGCTTCGATCGCGATGATTCTCTCGCAACGGGCCTGCAGGCGGAGTCGCTCTTTTTTCAAGTCTTGCAGACTGAAAATAGCCTTTTCCACTTGTTTGCCGCACTTCAGAATCAATTCGGCCATTTCGCGGATTCTGTCGGTCGGTTCGTCGATGTTGTAGAGGTCCATCCGCTCAATCGCTGCTTTGATGCAGTCGATGATGTCGTCGAGTTTTTTTGCCAGGGTGAAGATGTCTTCCCGGTCCATCGGAGCAATGAAGGTTTTGTGTAACTTGACCAGAATCCGATCGACAATTTCATCGGCGATCCGCTCGGTTTCAGTGATTTTTTGCATCATTTCAGGAATCTGATTTCGGTCCATGATTGCCTGATGCAATAGTTCCGTCGCTTCGCGGACCAATAGGGCATGTTCACCCAGGGTGCTGAAAAATTTTTCTTCTTTGGGTTTAAGGTTGAATGCCATCCTGATTCCCCCAATTAATTTAATATAAAGGTAGTCCTTATTATAACACGGTCGCCGGCGAGTTGACCTCGCGCAAGGCGGCCTGATAATCCGCCGGGGAATTAATGTTGTGCAAAAAACGAAGTTGCGGATCGAATTGTGTCAGTTCAACCAACGGCACTTGCCGGTACCGGACCAGCCGAAACAGGGCCTGGGTTTTGCGGATGTCCTGTTGCAGCAGGGATTCGATGACCGGAATGCAGGTTTTGCGATAACAGGCGAACAGCGGTTCGAGGAAATCTGCTTCGCCAGGTGCAACCACATCCCAGCCAGGACTCAACGACCGCAGATGGTCGACGGCTGCAGAGGACAGATACGGCATATCGCAGGCGGTGACGAA
>CAZYJK010000133.1:0-5325 GCA_964647865.1 uncultured Veillonellaceae bacterium
GCATTGGTAAAACACGGAACCGATGTGGTCAGCAATGCAGGTGCAACCTTTAATGCGATTGTCGACAAAGTGCTGGAAGTCTCCGAGCAAATCCGTCAGACTGCCCAGGCGGTCGATCAGGTTGCCAATGGCAGCCAACGCATCGTGACCTCGGTGGAAGAAATCGACGGCGCTGCCAAAAAAACCGCCGGACAGGCCGAGAACATTTCAGCAGCCGCCGAACAGCAATCTGCTGGAATGGAGGAAATCGCTTCTTCCAGCCGAGCGCTGGCTCAGCTGGCACAGGAAATGAACCTGGCGATCAGCAAGTTCCGAATTTAAAACACCTTTACCTCATCGAACGCCGACGGGCACAAGCAGCAAATTCTTGCTGCTTGTGCCCGTCGTTGCTGTTGTAGTAGGTTTTTTGATTGTGCCAGGCAGGAATCCACGCTACCAAGCGCGAAACCCTGCATAGAGAAAGAATTGACAGAATAAATTGAAATCCTGCATACGGGAGACAGCATGCAATTTCTATCATTTTGCAAAACCAGGCAGTTTATACACGATTGGGTTTTCCCCAACAAGGCGTTTATTTCCTATTGCCTATTGTTGATATCTATCACCTGGAGCGTTGCGTATACCATCGTCTGGCAGGATGAACGCAACGCATTGGCAGACGTGATCAACAATAACAACCAATTGACACGTGCATTTGAAGAGCATGTGCGACGAAATCTGCATCACGTTGATGAGAGTCTGCAAGCCATCAAATTCGATTTTGAGCGCGAACAACGAATCACACCATTTATTCAGCGCTATTATGCAAGGCTTGCGGAGGACCCTTTGTTGAATCAGTCCATTCTGTTGGACAAGGACAGAAAAGCATTGGCGAGCGCTCTGCCGGTGAAACCGGACACACAATTCGTCGATCTGCCACATTTTGAATATCATCGGACTGCCGACCGTTGGGAACTATTCGTTGGCAAACAATTTGTCGGCCGTGTCAGCGGCAAGGCCTCAATCCATCTGAGTCGGCGGCTGAACAATGCAGCTGGTGATTTTAACGGCGTTGTGATTGCGGCCATCGATCCCTTGTTTTTCACCCGGTTTTATCAAGACATGGAGTTGCCGCCGGAAACGGTCGTGCGGGTCGTTGGCATGGATGGCTGGGTGCGGGCCAGCCGCGATCCCAATGAACCGAAAAACAGTCCGAACCTTAGAAACGTCGGAGTTCTATTCAAATATCAGTCGCAGAATAAGAACGGTCACTACACTTCCATCGGAGCTGTATCAGGCAAGATTAGATATTTCAGTTACCGGAGCATGCCGGACTATCCTCTGATAGTGCAGGTCGGGATTGATAGCAATGTTGCCATGGCGCCCCATCGCACCCGACGATACTTGACCTATAGCATTGCAGGTTTTGTCTCGTTGTTGGTATTGGCTTCTACTATCGGCATGCTCATTTTGACCCGACGGCAACGAATTTCCGATCAGCGGCATGAATTGTTGTTCAAAACGATTTCTTCCGGCGTGGTTTATTATGACAACAATTATCGGCAACTTGACAGCAACGAGGCCGCAGCCCGCATTTTGGGCATTACTCAAGCTGATTACAAACGGCGGACGCTAAATGACAGCAGTTGGCAATGCATACAGGAAGACGGCAAAGAATTGAACTTCGAGTCGTTTCCAGCGGTCGTTGCACTAAATACAGGCCGGCCTGTCGAACAGCAAATCATGGGTGTTTTCAATCCGCAAGCCCAGGGAATCGTCTGGATTTCCGCCACGGCTGTGCCGCAGTTTCGCAACGGTGAATCAAAACCACATCAGGTATTTATGTTGTTCAGCGATATCACAGACCGGATTCGCCAGGAGCGTTCTCTTATCCAAGATGCCCAGCTAGCCAACCGCATACAACACGCCTTACTATCAACGCCTAAAACCTCAGAACATCTGGTGATTCATTCAATCTATCATCCCTATCGCTATATCAGTGGCGACTTGTATTTTATGGACTGGCGGCAAGACAATCAGGTGTTGCGCTGTTTTTTGATTGATGTGACTGGTCACGGGTTGGCTACCGCGCTTCACACTTCCGCCATCAACGTATTATTGCATGAAGTCAACGATCTCGACTTGTCCCTGTCAGAACAATTGCGCTGGTTGAACCGTCAGGCGTCCCGCTATTTTGAGGATTCGGCTTTTGCAGCGGCGATCATTATCGAAATTGATTTGACGTTGCACCAATTACGCTATGCCTGCGCAGGAATCCCCGAATTCTGGCTTTACAGCAGTCAACACTGCGGCTCATTGCAGGCGCCTGGTTTGTTCTTAGGCATTGACGACAACGAATTTTTCGAGTCACATACTCTTGCTCTTTCGCCTGGAGACAACCTTTATTTCATGACCGATGGTTTGACTGACTTGCTGCGGCAACATCACGATGCACCCTTGCATGATTTCGATGCGATGGTTTCCTTTCTGGAAACCTTGCCGAATTCACCAGACTTCCGTGATGACGCGACTGCGATCTGCCTCCGGATAAAATCACTGCCGCACGATACCGCTCAAGCAGTCGGTTGGCCTCGTCTCATGAATATCAATGGCTATGGCGATTATCGCCGTAGGCAGGAAATGTTGGCGAGACTATTGGCGGAAGTTACCGGCAAGCAACATTCCGTTCAAGAAGTGGCGGTTAACGAAGCGCTCGCCAATGCCCTGGAGTGTCGCGACGGAGTCCCCCGCCCGCACCAGGCGCACATCAAACTCAATCGCATCGGACGCTGGTTTGTCGTCAGAATCAGAACCAACCGGATTGGGTTTGCCGGCAACGCGCTACTTCACCGGCTTCGGGCTACGCCTGATTCGATGTTTAGCTACGGACAGCAGGAATCGATGGGCCGCGGCATTCCCCTGATGATCTCATTATCCGACCGGATCACTTATAACAGCGAAGGCACCGAAGTCCTGCTGGCCTGGAAATTTGATTGAATTGTGAGCGGTTTCCTATTCTTTCAGCGACTCTTCGGCAACCGGTCGGCGCACCAGCGCGGCGATCCCTGCCGAGCAGAGCCCGCAAACAATGAAATACCAGAACATTGCATCGAAATTCCCATAGCGATCCAGCAACATTCCTGCCAAGAGCGGCGATAAGAAGCCACCGACATTACCCCCTGAATTCATCACCGACATTCCGATCGGATAAATATCTCTCGTTGCCAAACGGATCGGATAAGTCATGAACCCTGCTGGAGTCAGTCCGACAAACAACCCGAAAACCAGCAACAAGCCAATCGTCCAATAAATCGATAACGGAGCGGCTAGAAACAGATACAAACTGGCCGAAGTAAAAACACTACCCCAAATCATCACAGGCAATGGATTGCCGCCTAACCAATGATCGACCACCCATCCCCCAGTCAATGCGCCAACCAGAGCGCCAACCCAGGGAACTGCCACCAACCAGCCCATCGAAATCAAATCCATGCCGCGTGCATTGACAAAATAAGATGGCAACCAGGTAATGATACCGTAAAATACGGACACAAAGCAGAAATACGCCAACGTGGTCAACAACAGGTCCCTGCTGTGCAATAATTTTCTCTTGGTATCAGCTACCCCTACCGTCCGGGCCGTGATAAACATTTTCGCCAGGAACGGATTCTGCAATCCAGCGGTCTCAAGCTTGTCAAGCAATTCTTCAGACCGGATTTCCGCAAGCTCCGCCGGCGAGCAGCGTGTGCTTTCTTCCGGGCAGGAACGGATATAATACACCCACCCTGCAGCCATCACCAGTCCGATGACTCCAAAGAACTGGAACATCATACGCCAACCCCAGTTAACGATGAACCAGGAACAAAACGGCGGAAACAAAATCGGCGCAAGCATTGTCGAGGAAACCATTACGGCAATTGCACGAGACTGCTCCTTCGGAGGAAACCATTGCCCAATGATAGAATTGCCGCCTACAGAAATCGGCCCCTGGGTGACACCGAGCCCCAACCGATACCAACCGGCCCAGGTCAGGGTCGCCATTGAGCCGAACAGCCATAAAAACAAAGACATCAAACAAAGAGCCACACCGACCAGAACCCGGCACCCGGAACGGGCAATCCATAACCCCGCCGGCACTTGCGTCAAAAAATAGCCAAGAAAGAAAAAACCCGACAATGCACCGGCTTCGGTGTTACTCATGCCAAACTCACTGACCAGCGCCGGAATCGTGACGCCAATACTGATACGTGAGCCGAACACAAGCGTATACATGATAAATACGATAAGCAAAACGAATTTTCGATAGTTTTTCATTTTGATAGATATTCGCGAAATTTCCCCTGATTCCTGTCAGGAGAAAAATTATAGCGGCATGCAAAAAAGAGCCAGGTTTGATATAGCCTGACTCTTTGATATGTGCCTCTCAATAGAATTCAGTCTTTGACAACGAGGACCGGGATATGTGCCAAGCTGACCAGGTTCCGGGTTACGCTTCCCATCAACAAACTGCCGAGCACACCATGACCTTTCGTTCCGGCAACAATGATGTCGACCCTTTTATCCTTTGCGTACTCAAGCAAGGTCGCCGCAATATTTCCTTGCAATAGATCAGTGGTCACGGTAACGCCCTTTTGTCTGCCAAAGTCAATCGCATCTTGCAACAACTTCTTGTCGGCTTCTTCTCTGTTGGTCAATTTCTCTATCAAAGTTTTACCGTAACCGGCTTCATACATTGCATAGGCTTGACCAATTTCCAATGGTTCCACGACTTTTACAGCAATGACCAAGGCTTCCGACATCAAGCTGAGATTGATCGCCCAGTCCAGAGCTTCTTTGCTTTGGGTCGAGCCATCATATGCCACAAGAATTTTTTTCATGCGAGCCACAAAGATGCACCCCCCAATATTTTATTAGAATGTTCTAATTAATTATATCACGCCGCTGATTTTCCGACAGCAACATTATTAAACTATTGGTTGACGCAAACTTGGTTTCTGCCGCAACTTTTTGCGGCATACAAAGCCGTATCAGCTCGCAGCATCAATGAAGACAATGAATCGTTTGTTGGTTGGTATGTAGCTACGCCAATACTGACACTAAGAGACACAGTTATTGTTTCAAGCGTGTCGATTGCCGCCTCCTGTATGTTTTTGCGTAGCCGTTCGGCGATAACTTTCGCGCCTTTGACATCCGTCCCTGTCAGGAGCGCGGCAAACTCCTCTCCGCCGATCCGACCAAACAAATCGGTGCAACGCAATGTTGCAAGACAAATCTCCGCGACCTTTGCCAACACCTTGTCACCCACTGGGTGCCCAAAAGCATCATTGATCCGTTTGAATGAGTCCA
>CAZYJK010000134.1:0-5256 GCA_964647865.1 uncultured Veillonellaceae bacterium
CCTGCAAGTCCAAGATCATATCCTGCAACTTGCGGCGGGTAATCGGGTCGACCGCGCCAAACGGCTCGTCCATCAGGATGATCGCCGGGTCGGCCGCCAGGGCGCGGGCCACGCCTACCCGCTGCTGCTGACCGCCGGACAGCTGGAACGGTCGTTTCGCCAGCACTTCCGGCGGCAAGCCCACCATGCGGACCAGCGCTTCGGCCCGTTCGTCGCGCAGCGGTTTCGGCTGGCCGAGCAGCCGCAGCACAAACGAAATGTTGTCGCTGACCGAAAAATGCGGCATCAACCCGATCTGCTGGATGACATAACCGATGCCGCGCCGCAGTTCGACCGGGTCGGCGCCGGCGATATCCACGCCGTTTACCCGGATACTGCCTTCATCGAAGTCCACCATGCGGTTAATCATTTTTAGCAGCGTAGTCTTGCCGGACCCGGACGGCCCGATCAGCACCATCGTCTGCCCGGCCGCCACCGTCAGCGAAACTTCCTTGACGGCAATCGACGCGCCGTAACGCTTGGTCACCTGGCAAATATCGATCATGGCAGGATTTTCTGATCCCGCAAAAACTGCCTGGCCACATCGGCCGGGTCTTTTTTCGCCACTTCCACCTGATAGTTCAGTTCGGTCATCGTCTGCTCGTTGATTTTGCCGCTGAGCAGCGTGAGCGCTTCGCGGACCTGCGGATATTTCGCGGCTATCTCCCCGCGCAGGATAAAGCCGGTTTCATACGGCGGAAAGAATTGTTTGTCATCGGCTAAAATCAGCAGATTATATTGTTTCAACCGTCCGTCGGTGGAAAATACCAGCGCCACATCGGCCTGCTTTTGCTTCAGTCCCTCGTAGTAGAAATTGACATCGACGACTTTCGCCTTGCCATCCAGCCCATAGGCTTTTTTCAGACCGGGGTATTCATCGTCGCGGGTAAATGCGGTCGCATCGCCCATCAGCGTCAGGTTGGACTGACGGGCCAGGTCGCCGATCGTTTTCAGCTGCCATTTCGCGGCGGTCTCCTGGGTCACCGCCAGAGCGAAGGTGTTTTGAAACCCGAGCAGCGGCAGCCACTCCAGTTTGAACTGTTCGGCGTAGGCCGCTTTGACTTTGCTAAACAACAGCTTCTTGTCCCGTTCCACCGGTTGTTTTAGAACCGCCATCCAGGCCGTGCCGGTGTATTCGGGATAAACGTCGATCTGCCCTTTGAGCAGCGCCGGATGCAGCAGTTCGCTCGGCCCCATGCCGATCTTGCTGATGTCGACGGCGACCTTTGCCTTTGCTTTAAGCACTTCCGCCGCCATGTGCGCCAAAATGAACTGCTCGGCAAACGGCTTCGAGGCGATTACGATTTTCGGCTCCGGTTTCGCTGCCTGCGGCGCCGGAGCTGTCCCGCAGCCGGCTAACGCCGCGACCGCGATAACCAATAGTACCAGACACCAGCTTGTCGACTTTCTCATACCAAACTCACCTCTCCTCTTCCATCGTGACGCTAAAAACTCCCATGGCCTGCTGCACCCGCAGCTCGCCCCATTCCAGCAGGTTGTCGGCCGCCACCGCCAGCAGCGCGACCGGCAGCGTGCCGGCCAATAGCAGCGAATTGTCCATCATGTGCAGGCCACGAAAAATCAGCACGCCCAGTCCGCCGGCGCCGACCAGCGCCCCCAGCGTGGCAATGCCGATCGTCATCACCGTGACGGTGCGCAGCCCGGCCATGATAAACGGTAACGCCAGAGGCCACTCAACCTGACAAAACAGTTGTCGGTCGGTGGCCCCCATTCCTATCGCCGCCTCTTTGAGCGCGGCATCGACTTCCACGATCCCGATGTAGGTGTTGCGCAAAAGCGGCAACAGCGAATAAATCGTCAAAGCCACAATTGTCGGCGCCCAGCCCAGGCCGAGAAATGGAATCAGCAGTCCGAGCAGGGCCAGCGAAGGCACCGTGTACAGCATGCCGGCAAACTGAATCAGCGGCGCTCCCCAAGACGGATGGCGCGAAATGAACACACCGGCGGGTATGGCGATCACAGCGCCGCCGACAATCCCCGCCGCCGCCAGCAGCGCATGCTGGACAAGCAACTCGCCGATCTCGCCGCGCAATATCCAAACCTGGGCCATGAATTCCAGCGCCTGCTCCGCCATCCGACAGTTCCCTCCGTCAGCTCAATCGGCATCGATTCACAGTCTTACTATTTTACGTTCGGGATAGTGGGGAAAACTCCTGCGCTTTGTTGCCCGCCGTTGCAATCAATGGTAAAATATGCTTGATATTTCCAGATAGGTGTAAAGTGGGTGCCAACGTGCTACTTGTTTCGCTGTTGACCTTCACCACCGTCATCTTCAATCTGTATAGCGGCGTCCGGGTCTACCTGGCCAACCGGGCAGCGCCGACCAACCGTATGTTTCTGGCCATGTGTCTCGCCCTCTGTATCTGGGGGCTGGGCTACACCTTTATGATCAGCGCCGATACGGCGGACGAAGCCAACCGCTGGCGGATTATTTCCGCTGTGGGTTGGTGCTTTTTATATCCGATCTTTGTTGTTTTCACCGTCAGTTTCACCGGCAACAGAGGGCTGTTTCGCCAAAATGCGGCAAAGGCGCTGCTGTTTGTCCCGGCGGCGATCTTCTTTGCCAACACGGTCGGCTATCCTGACGACTGGTTTGTCAAAACCGCCTGGGGCTGGATGTACCCCTATTCAAAGGACATGCACTGGCACGCCGCTTTTGCGGCTTACTACAGCGTGTTGGTCGTGTTTGCGCTCTGGTTGATTCACGACTGGGGCAACCGTTCCAAAGCCCGTCGGGTCAAACGCCAGGCCCGGATCATGTCCGGCACCATTGCCGCCGTCTATCTGCTGGGAGCGCCGGTCGACACGTTTTTGCCGATGCTCGGCTACGAGATGGTTCCGGTGGCGATCATCTTCTCGACAATTTTTGTCATCGGCCTATGGTATTCAATCACCCGCTACCGGGTGATGATGCTGAACTTTCGCACCGCCGCCGAACATATCCTGGCCAACATGGCCGACCCCGTGCTGTTGGTCAGCGAACAGTTGGTCATCGAGGAAGTCAACGCCGCCGCCATCGATCTGACCGGTTATCAGGCGTCAGAACTGATCGGCCGGCCGTTCGCCTCACTATTGGATGAATCGGCCTATACCGAATTTCAGCCGCTCGACCAGACGGCCGCCGACGGACAACAGAACCTGGAAATCTGCCTGCGCAGCCGCGATAACAGACAAATCCCCTGTCTGCTGTCGGTGCAGGCGGCCCGTGATGAGTTTGGCGATTTGCTCGGCTATATCTGCCTGGCCCACAACATCGAACACCGCAAACAAGTAGAGTTGCTACTGCGTCAAAGCAACGAAGAACTGGAGCGGCGCATCGGCGAGCGAACCGCCGAACTGGAACTGAGCAACGCCTTTCTGCAAAAAGAGATTGCCGAACGCAAGGCTGTCGAAGCCAAAATCGAACATCTGGCCAATCACGACCACCTGACCGGCCTGCCCAACCGGCGTATGTTCCAACAGTTGCTGGAACGCGCGGTGCAGCGGGCCGAAGCCAGCCAATCGGTATTCGCGGTGTTGTTTCTCGACCTGGATAACTTTAAGTTCACCAACGACACCTTCGGCCACACCCACGGTGATGCCATCCTGGCCAAAGTAAGCGAGCGGTTCAGCCAGTTGATCCGCGCCGGTGACACGCTGGCCCGCATCGGCGGCGACGAATTCATGTTGCTGGTCGAGCAGCTCGACCGCCAGCACGCCACCCAGATGATCACCCGGGTGCTGGACCAATTGCAACGGGAATTCCGCACCGCTTTCCGTGTCAACAACCGGGAAAGTTTCATTGCCTTCAGCGTCGGCATCGCGATTTATCCCGAAGATGGCGCGGACCCGGAAACACTGGTCAAAAATGCCGATATCGCGATGTATGAAGCCAAATACGCCGGCAAAAACGTCTATCGGTTCTGTTCGCCGCTGATGAAACAACAGGTATCGAAGAAGAGTCGCATCCGCAGCCAACTGAACCACGCCATCGAACGCAACGAACTGTTGCTGCACTACCAGCCGCTGATCGACCTGACCAGCAACCGGATCAGCGGATTTGAGGCGCTACTGCGCTGGAACATGAACCAGGAAGGCCTGATCAATCCGGAGGAGTTCATTCCGCTGGCGGAAGAAACCGGCATCATCATCGCGCTGGGCGACTGGGTGGCCGGGCAGGCGCTGGCCCAGCTGAAACAGTGGCAGCAAGCCGGTTACACAGACCTGCGCATGGCAATCAACCTTTCCGCCGGACAATTGTTGGACAGCCGGTTCCTGACCCGGGTGACGACCCAGCTCCAACAACTGGAGCTGGATCCTGCCTGCATCGAATTTGAAATCACCGAACGGATCGCCTGCCAGAAAGATGCCCGCATCCTTGCCACGCTGGAATTGATCAAGGCCCAGCGGATCAACATCACGATCGACGATTTCGGCACCGACTTTTCCTCATTCATGAATCTGAAACTGCTACCGCTCGACCGGATAAAAATTGCCAAACCTTTTGTCTCCGGCATCGAGAAAAACGAAAAAGACGCGGCCATCGTCAGTTTGATCATCGCCCTGTCCAAACGGATCGATGTCAAAGTGATCGCCGAAGGGGTGGAAACGCAAGCCGAGGTCGACTTTCTGCGCCGTGAGGGCTGCGATGAAATCCAGGGGTTTTATTATTACCAACCGCTGGCCGCCGCAGACGCCACCGCCCTTTTGGCGGACGGCAGCCTGGCAGGCTTGTCGGGTCAGTCCTGACGCTTCAGCACTTTTTCGCGCATTGCGGCGACAAATTCCGCGTAAGTGAAGGCGCCCTCGATGACTCGCTTTTCGCCATCAAGCACCGTCGGCACCCACTCGATCTTCTGCTCCATACACCACTGGTCATGCTCCAATAACAGCGGCAGATACTTTTCGCTTTCCAGCGCCTGACGCAGCGCTGCCGCGTCCAGATTTATTTCCCGGGCAATATCCAGCAGTACGTCGATGTCGCCGATATTTTTTTGGCCGACAAAGCTGGCCTGATAGACCGCATCGATCCAGGCGTGCTGCTTGTGCTGTTCGCGGGCAAATTCCAACGCGCACAGGGCCAGCCGCGTATTGGGCACAAACACTTTTTCGCCCGGCTTGACGCCGACCGGCTCGCCGAGCCCATTCAGACGCTGCCTGCGTTCGGCCATGTCGGCCACCTGGACCACCTCTTGCAGCGGGCTGCCCGTTTTCGGC
>CAZYJK010000135.1:0-5163 GCA_964647865.1 uncultured Veillonellaceae bacterium
TTCATTTCTTCGAATGACTTTTCATTCCCGGTTTCGGTCGGCGTGCTTTCAATGGCGGTTTTGGGCGGGTTGGGAACGGTCAGCGGGCCCTTGCTCGGCGCGATTATCCTGACCCTTTCGCCGGAAGTGTTCCGGTTTGTTTCTGATTACCGCATGTTGGTTTACGGCGGCTTGCTGGTTTTGATGATGCGGTTCCAGCCGCAGGGCCTGGTCGGTGATGACAGCGTGCTGCGGCGGAAATGGGCCGGCCTCTGCAAACGCGGCAAAGGAGGCGAGCGGCATGGCTGATTCTGAAACTTTGCTGGAAGTCCGTGGATTGAAAAAGCATTTTGGCGGACTGAAAGCGGTCGACGGCGTCGACCTGACGGTGAAGCGCGGCGAGACGCTGGGTCTGATCGGACCCAATGGCGCCGGCAAAACAACTTTTTTCAATATGGTATGCGGCTTTTATACGCCGACAGAGGGGACAATCCGGTTAAACGGCGAAGAAATACAGGGGTTGCCGGCGCATGCGGTGGCGCGCAAGGGGATCGCCCGTACGTTTCAGATCACCAAAGTGTTCAAGGATATGACCGTGGAAGATAATCTGCTGGCTGCCTTTGCCCTCAAACGTTCCCCAAGCTTGTTATCCAGCCTGCGGCGCAGCCATACCCGGCAGAATCTGGCCGAAGTGATGGAATATCTGGAACGGGTTGATATCGCTGCGTTTGCCAAAGTAAAAGCTGGAGACCTTAGTCTGGGGTATATGCGGCGGCTGGAAATCGCCCGGGCGCTTGCGCTGGAGCCGGTCCTGCTGATGCTGGACGAACCGTGCGCCGGATTGTCGAAAGATGCGACGCAGGATTTTTTGGCACTGGTGCATAAATTGCGCGCTGCCGGCACGACGATCATGCTGGTGGAACATAATATGGCGGTAGCAACCGCGCTGTGCGACCGGATGACGGTGCTGTCCTACGGGGTAAAAATTGCCGAAGGGACGCCGCAGGAAGTGCAAAATAACCAGGCTGTCATTGACGCCTATCTGGGCGAAGCCGAGGAGGCCGGCTGATGCTGGAAATTCGCAATTTAACCGCCCATTACGGGCACTCGCAGGTATTGTATGATATTTCGATCGATGTAAAGTCTGGCGAGTTCGTCAGCATCATTGGCGCCAATGGTGCAGGCAAAAGTACCCTGATGAAAGTGATCATGGGCTTGGTGCCGGTTTCAGCCGGTAGTTTGTTGTTCAAAGGCAAAGACATCAGTAAAAGTAAACCGTGGGAGCGCGCCGGACTGAAAATCGCCTATGTGCCGGAAGGGCGACGGGTGTTTGGCGAACTGACGGTGGCGGAAAACCTGCGTATTGGCGGCTGGGTCGAACCGCCGGCTGACTTACCGCGGCGGGTAGAGCATGTCGTATCGATTTTCCCCCGGCTGGGCGAGCGAATGAACCAGGCGGCCCGGACCATGTCCGGCGGTGAGCAGCAGATGCTGGCGATCGGCCGGGCCCTGATGCTGGAGCCGGAGTTATTGCTGGTGGATGAAATCTCGATGGGATTGATGCCGATCTTGGTCAACCGCTGCTTCGAAGTGCTGAAGCAACTTAGCGAGGCGGGGACCACGATCCTGTTGGTGGAACAAAATGCCCGCAAGGCGCTCAGCGTGTCCCATCGCGGTTATGTGCTGGAGACCGGCCACATTGTTCTGGAAGGCGAAGCTGCGAAACTACGGGACGATGACGCAGTGAGACGGGCGTATCTGGGGGGATAAACATGGCAAAGACTTTACTTCTGAAAAATGCCGCAGAACTGGTGACCTGCCGCGGCAATGCGCCGAAATGCGGCGCTGCCATGCAGGATATCGGGATTGTTGAAGATGGCGCATTATGGCTGGAGGATGGAATCATCCGGCAGGTTGGCACGACCCGCGAAATCCTCGCGGGATTGACTGTCAAACCCGATGAAGAGATCGACGCGACTGGCCG
The DNA here is from genome assembly GCA_964647865.1 of uncultured Veillonellaceae bacterium. Taxonomy (GTDB): domain Bacteria; phylum Bacillota; class Negativicutes; order UBA1444; family UBA1444; genus UBA1444. The sequence goes on from CAZYJK010000135.1 coordinate 1,964, forward strand.
CTGCGTTCTGCCAGGTTTTGTCGACCCGCATACCCATTTCCTGTTTGCCGGCCACCGGGCCGAAGAATTCTCCTGGCGGCTGCGCGGCGATACTTACATGGATATCATGCAGCGAGGCGGCGGCATCATCAACAGTGTTCGCGCCACCCGGCAGGCCTCGGCGGCCGAGCTGCTGGAGACTGGCCTTAGGCGACTTGATTCGATGCTTAGTTTCGGCGTGACCACAGTCGAAGGGAAAAGCGGCTATGGACTTGATGCGGCGACCGAGCTGAAACAGCTTACGGTGATGGCAGAACTGGACCAGCAGCATCCGGTGGATGTGGTGCGCACCTTCATGGGGGCGCATGCGATTCCTGCCGAATACAAAGGCCGCACCGACGATTTTGTCGATTATTTGCTGCTGGAAGTGCTGCCGTTGGTCGCAGAACGGCAACTGGCCGAGTTCTGCGATGTGTTTTGTGAAAAAGGCGTATTTTCGGTCGAGCAGTCGCGGCGTTTATTGACCGCAGCGCAAGCGATGGGGATAAAGGCCAAAGTTCATGCCGACGAGATCGTTACGCTTGGCGGCGCTGAACTGGCAGCGGAAATCGGCGCGCTGTCGGCGGAACATCTGCTGCACGCATCTGATGCGGGAATCCGGCGCATGGCAGAAACCGGCGTGATTGCCGTCTTGCTGCCTGCGACAGCATTCTGCCTGCGAGAGCCTTATGCGCGGGCCCGGTTCATGATTGACAGCGGCGTACCGGTTGCCCTGGCGACCGACTTCAATCCCGGCAGCTGTTTCAGCGAATCGATCCCGCTGGTGATTGCCCTGGCGGCGCTCTACATGCAGATGACGCCGGCGGAGATCGTGACTGCGCTGACGATCAATGCGGCGGCGGCAGTCGGCCGCGCCGACCGGATCGGCAGCCTGGAAGCGGGAAAACAAGGCGATTTTCTGATACTGGAACACCCATCTCATTTATACTTGCCTTATCATGCCGGCGTGAATTGCGTCACGACGGTGGTCAAAAAGGGCCGGACCGTATACGAACGGCCAATGAGGTGATCTGATTTTGGTTCTTGCGTCACTTTTGGGTGGCGTATATATGCGGTATTAAGCCGCGATGAAGGGAAGCGACCACAATGGAAGAAAACAAAGAGTTCCGATTCTCGATCACTCGCCACATTGGCGTGCTGGCCGAGGGAACGAAAGGGTGGAAGAAGGAGGTTAACATGGTCAGCTGGAATGACCGGCCAGCAAAACTGGACATTCGCGAATGGGACGAACATCATGTCAAAATGTCGAAAGGGGTCACGTTAAGCGCCGAAGAAGCCGCTTTGCTGCGGGAGTTGATCGACAATACCGACGCATTGTTTACTGCAGCGCATTCATAACAAGGCAAGGCCGGGCAATTTGCCCGGCCTTGTAATTTTATAGCAGGAGTTCTTGCGGACAGCGGAGAATATTTATTATTAATACTATTGGAGGTGTTAGTCATGTATGAACAAGAAGTCCTCAGCCTGCTGAAAACAGAAACAGCTTTTCTTGCCAGTATCGACGGTGCTCAACCACGAGTCCGGCCGATGAAGCCCTGGGTCGATCCGGAGGGGCACATCTGGTTGTTCAGCCGATTTGACACGAAAAAAGTTGCCGAATTCAAAGCAAATCCCCGCGTCGAAATGTGTGTGGTCGGGAAGAATCAGGAAATGTTGACAATCACTGGAAGATTGCGCGACGAAACCCGTCCCGGATCGCCAGTGTTTAGGGCAACTCTCGACTTGATGTATGGCTCGACGCCGGAAATGAAAATGTATTTTCCGGAAAAAGACACGACAGGTTTGGTGTTGTATCGATTGTTGGTACATGAAGTTCGTTATATGAGGACTGATTGCAAACTGGTGACCAGGGTCAATCTGCCGATGGAGCAAAACCCCGATGTTGATCTGGCGCTTTGCCAGGGAGGATTCTGCCTGGTCGAAGAATAATTTGTCCTGAAAGATAAAGCCCACCGTGTTGCAGTTGATTCTGCTACGAGGCGGGCTTTGTCTTTATTTCACTATAAAATTATTAAGGAAAAATCTTCGCTACCGCCGCTTCCATAGCGGCATTTTCTTTTTTTGCCTCGCTGGTGATTTCGGCGATCAGGTCGCGGGTTTCCGTGCAAAACTCTGTGTCCTTGATAAAGCCGAGATTGATTTTTACATTGAATAGCGCTCCCTGAATCGCTGCATAGGCCATCAGGCCGGCTACCGCGGCATCGCTGGCGGCATTGGCATTGCCGATCGGCAGGATGCGGTGCGCCAGTTTCAGAGCCTCCAGACAATCACCGGCTACACCGAGCGGCAACAGAGCGGCTTTTTTCATCGCCTGCTGAATCGTTTCCAGACGGATTGCTTTTTCCGCTTCGTCTGTTTTCGGCAACTTGTAGGCGTTCATTACTTCATTGAAGGCCTGGGCGTCTTCATCGACGGCCAGCATCAGTTTTTCCAGTAGCGTGCTGGTTTGTGCCTGGATTTTCTGAATTTCCGGCAGCACCTGTTTGAATTTCTCTTCGTCCAGCGACAGACTGCAAACCATCTTGGTCAGGGCGGCGCCGAGACAACCGGCAAGAGCTGCGGCGCTGCCGCCGCCGGGGGCGGCGGAATCGGAAGCAAGTTCCGTGACAAACGAACGAACGGTTTTCTTCATCAGCATCATAGATTATCCTCCAATACCTGTTTGCGGTCGAACCCGTCCAGCCGCAGATAAAACTCGGCAGCATCGAGTAATGCCTGCATCGGTGTGAGCCCGATGATTTCGCTGCCCAGCACATTGACGCCGTAACGGGCCGCCTCGGATTTTACCGTTTCAAACACGCGGAACAAAGGCGTGCCCTGATAATTGACCATATTGATCGTGACCTGGGCGATGTCACGGTCGCCAATCTGAACGGTCACGCCCATGGCCCGGACATATTTATAGCCGCCTTTTGCTTCGCGGATGCTGTTGGCGATTTTTTTCGCGATATTGACGTCGCTGGTGTCGAGATTGATGTTGTAGGCGATCAGGAACTGGCGGGCACCGACGACGGTAGCACCGGCGGTCGGGTGTAGCTGAGCCGGACCATAGTCGGGGCGACGCTCCGGTTTGCTGATTTCGGTCTTCAGTCCTTCGTACTGGCCTTTGCGGATGTCCGGCAAGGCTTTGCGGCCGGGAATCTTAGCCGCTTCTTCGTACA
>CAZYJK010000136.1:0-5112 GCA_964647865.1 uncultured Veillonellaceae bacterium
CAGTTTCTACATCAACACGGCCCGCAGCATGGCAGCCACATTCCGGGCAGGAACTCCGGTATCATTCCGTGAAGAGGGCTCCGTATTGAGCGGGACATTAGCGACTAATACCAGTCTCTATACCAATGTTCAGCACTCGCAATCCGGTTCATTTCGGGCAGGGACCGTCGTGACGTTCCGGCCCGACGGCAGCGTGCAGTAAGTTTATACAGAGAAAGCAGATACAAAAGACGGCCCTCTGCGGGCCGTCTTTTGTATCTGCTTTCTCTGGTCTGCGAGGGGTTGCGTCCCCTGGTTGCAGCCAGGAAGGCTATGATTTTGGTTTCGGCATGTTTTTCATCATTTCATTCATGTCCTGGATTTTCACGCCGGCCGGCAGTTTGAACAGGTCGGATGCCTGGGCGCCGATTTTCATGTTTTTGTACTCAATCGTCATTTTTTCACCTTTCTTGCTGACGACTTCCTGCTTCATCGGTAGGCCGTAGTCTTCCCGAAGCCACATTTTGGCCGTTGCGCCGTCTTCCTTGTCGACAAAAGTAACGACACGGCATTTGACTCCTTCGTAGACAACCGTTTCTAGCGACTTTAACGAATCCTTGACCATGCTATCCTGGTAATCGGACGGGTTTTCCGGTTTCCCTTCCATGCCGGTCGGCAGATTCTTGCCGGAAAACTTCATTGCGATGTTTTCTTCCGGATTGTACATGTAAGTAGTGTCTCCATCCACGATCGTGATCATTTTTTTGCCTTCGAAGGTATTTTCCACCCGCATTTTGTCCTTGCTGCTCCAAAGTCTGCTTGTGTTGGAAAAACCGGGAGCGGTCATGACCATGTCGTACGAAACGCCGGGGGCATTTTTCGCTTTCATCATGATTGTCGCAATCGTTTCTTCGGTAGCTGGAGCAGGTTTTGCCGGTGCGGACGCCGCAGGTGCGGCAGGTTTGTCGGCTGCTTTCTTGTCGCCGCCGCAACCGCCGAGCAGGCCGGTTGCCAGAGACAGCGCCAGTAGTCCGGCAATCAGTATTTGTCGTTGGGTTTTCATCAAAAAATCAACTCCTTGTTTCATTAGTCACTGGCTATATTCGCCAATTATGGGATTTTTCCTTCGGCCAACCCTTCGACTTGCCGAAAGATATTGTGGCGTGTAATAATGAAAGCAACTGAACGATGTAAAAACAGCTTGAGGAGGGTTTGCAATGAAAATGAAAAAGAGCTGGCTAAAAAAACTGGTATCCTTTAGCTTGATCATGTTGCTCGGTTTTTCCCTGTCGGTTGCCAGCGCCGCCAGTCAGGAAGAAAAACGGCAACATATCCGGAATATCAGCAACAAGACGCTGTTGAAACTCTATAGCCTGCAACCCGCTGCCCGCAGTTACGTCGAAAATGCCGCCGGATACGCCGTGTTCGGCAACTGGGGCGTGAAACTTGTCTTTATCGGCGGTGGGACCGGGAAGGGAATGGCGGTGAACAACAGCAACAATCACGAAGTATTCATGGATATGATCACAGGCACCGCCGGATTTGGCCTGGGCGCCAAAACGTATAACGTCGTGTTTATTTTTGAGAATGAAAAAGCATTGCATGACTTTACCACTAATGGCTGGCAGTTTGGCGGGCAGGTTACGGCCGCCGCCACCGACAGCGTATCCGGCGCTGCTTACCAGGGGGCTTTTTCGGTTTCGCCTGGCGTGTGGATGTATGAACTGACTGACAAGGGACTAGCGCTGGAGATCACGTTAAAAGGGGCTAAGTACTCGAAAAACGATTTGAACTGATGGGAGGTTTCCTGCCTTTGATGGAAGAAAAACTGCGGTCGGCGGTATCTGCCGGAATCATCACGGCAGCACAGGCGGAACAGTTGCGACTGCTCTGGCAGGACGCTCCGGTGGAGGAGCTGGGCTCAGTTGACGCCAAAGGCGCTGGAGTTAGCAAATTCCTCTACTATTTAGGCACGCTCATCGTAATTGGCGCGATGGGCTGGCTGATGAATACTGCATGGGAGTCCTTTCGCGGGATCGGGCTGTTTTTGATTGCGGCCGGTTACGCAACGACATTCATTTTTGTTGCAAAGTACTGGCGCGAGCGGTCGCCGGTCCTCGGCGGCCTGTTCGTAGTGATGGCGGTTTGCATGACCCCGCTGGCGGTGTTCGGGCTTCAGTCGGAAATGGGCGTCTGGCCGTTTGACGAACCGGGGCGCTATCGCGGGTTTTATCATTATATCCGGGGCGGCTGGTTTCCGCTGGAAATTGCCACGTTGACCGCAGGAGTCATTTCTCTGCGGTTTAGCAAGATACCGTTTGCGATGGCACCGATTGCTTTCACGCTATGGTTCATGTCGATGGATGTTGCCCCGGTGCTTGCCGCTGCGATCCAGACAACAGATCTGCGTCAAAAGGTTTCGATCGGTTTCGGCCTGTGCATGATTGGCACGGCGCTCTGGGTAGATCGAAGGGCAAGAATCGATTATGCGAAATGGCTCTATATCTTTGGCGCGATTACGTTTTGGGCCGGCTTGACCATGTTGCGGTCTGACTCCGAGTTGAACAAGTTCATTTACTGTCTGGTCAATGTCGGGTTCATGTTTTTCGGTGTGCTAATTGAGCGTCGGGTGTTTGTCGTGCTTGGTGGCATCGGTTTTTTTGGCTACCTGGGCCATCTGTCCTGGAGCGTGTTTGCAAATTCCTTTGCGTTTCCGTTCGTGCTGACCGGGCTGGGCTTGCTGGTGGTTTACGCCGGCTGGCTTTATCATCGCAAATATGAATCGATCCAACGACTGGTTCATCAGTGGACACCGGCGGCCATCCGCGGACTGCTGCCGCCGCAGCGGCGTCCGGACTGAGGTACAGCTGTTGAAAAGCTGATATAAAAAGAAGAGAAAACCCAAGAACCGGACAACCGACAGAAACATCGGTAGTCCGGTTCTTATTTTCCGGAAGGAAATTGAAAAACTTGTAGAGAACAGTAACTATTGACTGTTTAATTGATGAAACAAGGTGGTTGAAGCATGATGACAAGATTTGCCGACTTGAAGACCCGTTTTTCCGGCGTGCATGACCTGATTAAATTCCGGGTGACCGAAATCCTGCTGATTTCCACCGCCTATGACGGATTCGTCCTGGAAGAGGACGGCCAGTTGACCGAACAGATCTACAATCAGTTCGCTGACCTCAGTATTCCGTATATCCCGCGGATTCATAGGGTTTCCCGCCAGGACGAGGCGCTGGACGTATTGGCGAACCGGACCGTCCACCTGATCATCACCATGTCGCGGATCAGCGACATGGAATCATTTGTCTTGGAAAAATCGATCAATGAAGCCTATCCGGCGATTCCGATCGTGATGTTGTCGTACGATAGGCTGACGCCGGAAATGATTGTCCAGATCAGGCAAAACTCCTGTATCAACCGGGTGTTCCACTGGTCCGGCGACAGCAAGATCTTGCTGGCGATCATCAAATATGTCGAAGACCACTACAATGTCGAAGCCGATAGCCGGCAGGGGGTTCAGGCGATTTTGCTGGTCGAGGACTCGCCGATTTACTATTCGCGGATTCTGCCGATCATTTATACCGAGATTTTGACACAGACCCGTTATCTGGTGCAGCATGCGATGAACATGAGCCACGGCTTGCTGCGGGTGCGGCTGCGGCCGAAAATCCTGCTGGCGGAGACTTATGAGGAAGCGATGGAGATTATCCACCGCTATCGCTACAATCTGCTCGGCGTCATCTCTGACGTGCGGTTTCCCAAAGCCGGGCAGCTCGATCCGGCAGCCGGATTTGAACTGGCGCAGCGGGTGCGCGACATGATCACCGATTTTCCGTTTTTGCTGCAATCGGAGGAAACCGACAATGCCGCCAAGGCCCTGGCGTTGAAAGTGCATTTCCTGAACAAGAACTCACCGAATCTGTTGCACGAATTGCGGACCTTCATCCTGGAAAACTACGGCTTCGGTTCGTTTGTCTTCAAATACCCGGACGGCCGCGTGATCGGTGAAGCAACCGATATCACCAACCTGGAGCGGATCGTGCGGGACCTGCCGGCGGAAAGCCTGCATTACCATGCCGTGAACAATCATTTTTCCCGCTGGTTCCGGGCCCGCACCGAGTTTGACGTGGCGGACAAGCTGCGGTTTATCGATGCGGAAGACATTTTTAACGTCGATGATATCCGCACCTATATTCTCGATGTGCTCAACGCTTACTTCCAGCGATATCAATCCGGCGTGATCCTCGATTTTGAAGGGTTGGCCAAAAAGGACATGGAAAACGCCTTTATCAAGCTCGGCACCGGATCGATGGGCGGCAAGGCGCGCGGCATCGCTTTTATGAACACGATGATCGCCAAGGCGTTTCTGAGTGAGAAGTACGAGGATATCAAGGTGAAAGTGCCGCGGTCGTTCGTCGTCTGCAGCGATGTGTTTGAAAAATTCATTGCCGATAACGGGATGTATGAGTTTATCGCCCAAACTTCTGACGAGGCGGAGATTGCCAGGCATTTTCTGACCGGTGAGTTGCCGCCGGTGATCCAGGAAAATCTGCGGGTCCTGACCCAGTGCATCAAAACACCGCTGGCGGTCCGCTCCTCCAGTATCCTGGAAGATTCCCGCGTGTTGCCGTTCGCTGGAATCTACAAAACCTATATCGTGCCCAATAGCCACGAAGATCCGCAAGTGCGCCTGCGGCAACTGGCCGATGCGGTCAAGCTGGTCTATGCCTCGGTGTTCTACGAGTCGCCGGTGAAGTACGCCAAGAACGCTGACATTCGGATAGAAGAGGAAAAGATGGCGGTGCTGATTCAGGAGCTGGTCGGCGACCGGTTCGGCGACCTGTATTATCCGGTGATTTCCGGCGTGGCGCAGTCTTACAATTATTATCCCTACTATCCGATGTTGCCGGAAGAAGGAACGATCAGCCTGGCGCTGGGGTTTGGCAAAGTCATCGTCGATGGCGAGCAGGTCTATCGTTACTGCCCGGCCCACCCCAAAATGAACCCGATGATATCGAGCGCCACCGAATACCTGAAGAAATCGCAGCGGACCTTTTACGCCCTGGATTTGGTCGAATCGGCCGCAGCCCAGATGCAGATCGACGATAACTGCAACTACAGACA
>CAZYJK010000137.1:0-5036 GCA_964647865.1 uncultured Veillonellaceae bacterium
TTTGCGCCGAGCCCTTCAGGCCGGATGCACCTCGGCAACGCCTGGACCGCACTGCTGGCCTGGCTGGATATACGCAAACTGGGCGGGACGATGGTGCTGCGAATGGAAGACCTCGACCCCGACCGTTGCCGACCGCAGTTTGCCGAGGGCTTGGTCGAGGATCTGCAATGGCTGGGTCTGGACTGGGACGAAGGGCCGGACAGACCCGGCGTTACCGCATCATACAAACAAAGTGAACGGTCGGATTGGTACCAGGCGGCATTTGACAGTCTGGCGCAGCGGGGGTTGGTGTATCCCTGTTTCTGCAGCCGGGCCGAGCTGCGCTCTGTGGCGTCGGCGCCGCATGCCGGCGAAGCCGAGTCCGTTTATTCGGGCCGTTGCGCAGGTCTTTCAGCGGTTGAGCAGGCCGAAAAACTGTCGGTCAGGCATCAGGCGGCTTGCCGGCTGCGCGTCGGCGAGGCGGAGATATCGTTCACCGACCTGCTATTTGGGCCGCAGCGCCAGAAGTTGAGCCAGGGATGCGGCGATTTCGTGATCCGCCGCGCCGACGGGGTATATGCCTATCAACTGGCCGTCGTGGTCGATGATGCGGCGATGAAGATCGATCGGGTGTTGCGGGGCGCCGACCTGTTGAGCTCGACGCCGCGGCAGATTTATCTGTGGCAGCTGCTCGGCTATCCGCCGCCGACCTTTATCCATGCGCCGCTGCTGCTGGCTGCGGACGGCAGTCGCCTGTCGAAACGGCAGGGATCGCTGACGATCGAAGCGCTGCGCTGCTCCGGCGTCAGACCGCAGCAAATCATCGGCCAGTTGGCGGCCTGGGCGGGCCTGATCGACCGACCCGAGGCACTTCGCCCGGATGAATTGATCGACGGGTTCTCACTGGACAAGCTGCCGCGCGAGCCGGTCGTCGTCGGTGATACTTTGACAGACCGGATCTGATGGGCAAGAAGGAGTTACAGGCAATGGCAGGCGTAAAAAAAACACCGCAGGTATATCTGTTCTACGGCGAAGAAAGCTATCTGGTGCAAAAAATGGCGGCGAATCTGGTCGAAAGCTTGCTGGACCCGTCGGAACGCGAGTTCAACCTGACATCGCTGGAAGCTGATCCGTCAATCGGCGAACTGCTGCATCTGGCGGAAAGTGCGCCGTTCTTTGGCGAGCGCAAGGTTGTGCTGGTGCGCAACTCCAAGCTGTTTCAGGCGCCGCGCCGCAAGGCGGCCGACGTCGAAGACGGCGAGGCTGCGGACAGCGCCGACACGGCAGCCGGCGGCGAAGCAGAAACGAAGGAGAGCGGCGATGCGGCCGACCCGCGGCTGTGGCAGCTGGTTGCCAACATGCCGGATTATTCCACGCTGATTTTTACGGCGCTGAAAGCCGACAAACGCAAGAAACTGGTCAAGCTGGTGGCCGAACACGGGCAGGTCCGTGAGCTGAGTCCGTTCAAACCACGCGAGGAGCAGGAAATCCGCCAGTGGGTCGAGGATCATCTGGCGGGATTGGGCAAACGGCTGAACCGGGATGCGATGGAGCATCTGTTGACGGTGATTTCGACAATGAATCAGGTCCCGCGCGGTTTTTTATCGGCGGAAATCGAAAAGGCGGCGTTGTATGTCGGGGCGGATCCGGTCATCAGCAAGCCGGCGCTGGAAGCGGTGATGGCGGCTGTCCCCGAGATATCGGCATTTGCGATGACTGATGCGCTGGCCCGTCGCAACGTTGGCCAGGCGCTGGCCCGGCTGGAAGAACTGTTCGGCAGCAAAGAACCGCCGCTAAAAATCATCGGCCTGATGGCCTACAATGTGCGGCGTTGGTGGCAGGTGCGGCAGGTCATGGACCGGCGCGGCAGCGAAGCCGAAATGCTGGCTGCGCTGGGTGCAAAAACAGAAAACCCCGGCATGGCCAGACGCACGATCAACCAGAGCCGCGCTTTTCGCGACAGCGCGCTTAAGCAGGCGTTGCTGACCCTGGCGGACGCCAATGTGGCGATCCGGTCCGGCGGCGACCCCAAACCCTATCTGGAACGGGTCATCATCGAGCTGTGCCAATAGAACAAGCCCCTGTCCACTCCGGACAGGGGCTTGGCTTGAAAACATGGAAACAAAACGCCTTATTTTACAGTGGCGTTGAGTTTTTTTGCCAGACGCGATTTCTTGCGTGCGGCAGTGTTTTTATGGAGCACGCCTTTGGACGCAGCCTTATCGATCGTGCTTGCCGCCTTGGCAAGCAGGGTCGTGGCTTCTTCTGTTTTACCGGCGGTAATGGTTTCTGCTGTTTTGCGGATAGCAGTTTTTACCGACGACTTGACGGAAAAGTTTTTGGCGCGCAGTTCAGCATCAGTTTTTACACTACGGATCGAAGATTTGATTTGTGGCAAGGGATTCACCTCCTTGTGCAAAGGTTACACAGGTTACGGGGAAAATTTTAGCATGCCAGCGCCGAAATTGCAAGGGAAAACCGGCGCTCTTTAGCGATAAATTGCAAGAAGTTTCCGGCTCAGCCGATATTCAGCCGGTTGTGCGCGGTTGTCGCGGAGCGGGCGCATTGACGGAACGGTTGTCAAGCGACTACAATAATAACAGGAAACAGCAGTAAAACGCGCTCTGACCGTTTCAGGCGCGTTTTTGCTTGCAGAGCGGAAAAAAGTGACAGGGAGTGAGCGATCTTTGAAACTGGCGGAACTACGTGTTGGCAATAGATTGGAAAAACAGGAAGCGATCCTTTGGGTGCAGAAAAGTTCGCAATCGGCCAATGGCTCCTGGTTTGTCAGGGGCACGCTGGAAGACCCCAGCGGCGCGATGGGATTCATCTGTTTTAACGCCGAGTCGGTGGCGCGGATCAAGGAATTGACCGAAGCGGTGCCGGCGGTCGTCAGCGGCCAGGTTCAGGCCGACCGTTACGGCGGCGAAGGGAAATTGCAGTTTTTGGCCGATTATATCGATCTGTTGCCGCCTGGCAAGGATGTTTCGCATTTGTTGCCGGCTGCGTCCAAAGACATGGAAGAATATAAGCAGAAATTCTTGAAACTGGTGGCCCAAATCAGCCGACCGCCGCTGCGGGAGCTGCTGGGAGAGATTTTCAGCGGTTCGCGTTGGGAGCGGTTTATTCGCAACCCGGCCGCCAAACGGTTTCATCATGCCTATATCGGCGGGTTGCTGGAACACTCGGTCGACGTGGCCGAGATGGCGCTGGCCGTAGCCGCGACGGCGCCGGGCGTGGACCGCGACATGGTCATTGCCGGCGCTTTGCTGCACGATATCGGCAAAACGGAAGAAATCTCGGCCGACATCGGTTTTTCCTATACGGAAGCCGGGCATCTGGTCGGCCATATCACCGCCGGGGCGCTGATCATCGACGCTGCGGCGCGTCAGGTCCAGTTTCTGTCGGAAGCGGAGCGGAAGTCGCTGCTGCACATCGTCCTGTCGCACCACGGTTCCCGCGACAAAGGCTCGCCGATCGGCTGCGCCACGCGGGAAGCGGTGATCGTGCACTATGCCGATGAATTGAACGCCGTGTTGCAACAATTTGTCGAAACCGCTGAAAAAGAAGGGGCCGGCTGGAATTTTAACAAGATGATGGGTTCGATGATCCGGGTTTGACCAGTAGCGGCGGTTGTGGTATCCTATAACCCCGAACAACAAACCCCGGATTGCAATGCCTGCAGATTTTGGCTGTGAGTAGAAAAGGCGATCGCGGCCGCACTCGAGGCGGTCGAGGAAAGTCCGGGCTCCACAGGGCAGGGTGCTGGATAACGTCCAGCGAGGGCGACCTTAGGGCCAGTGCCACAGAAATGAAGACCGCCGGCCTTCGGGCAGGTAAGGATGCAACGGTGCGGTAAGAGCGCACCAGCGGCCGGGTGACCGGCCGGCTAGGTAAACCCCACCCGGAGCAAGACCGAATAGGGAAGGGATGAAGCGGCCCGCTGAACCTTCCGGGTTGCGTCGCTAGAGCCGCCGGGCAACCGGCGGCCCAGACAGATGATCGCCACCGCGCAAGCGGTACAGAACCCGGCTTACTGATCACTCACAGCCAAATAAAAAGAGCGCGTCTAAAGCTAAAACTTTAAACGCGCTTTTTTATTTTATCAGCGGCTCCTAATAAAAATATACTTCCGGCGTCTTTCGCGGCACCGGCGGATGCTCGACCGCCGGGTAGCCGAGGATCATCGGCGCAGCCGCCACATATTCGGCCGGGATGCCTACTTCGGCCTTGAATTCGGCGCTGTCCAGCAAATACTTGGCAAAACCGATCCAGCAAGTGCCCAGTCCTTCGTTGTGGGCAGCCAGCATGAAGTTTTGCGCCGCCAGACAAGAGTCGGTCTCCGGCTCCGGCCCTTCCGGTTTGGCATAAATCACAACCAAGACCGGCGCATTGTAAAAAATGTTGAACGCCCGTTTGGACAGGGCGCCGCGATATTTCTCCAGTGCCGGATGTTCGTGCATCCCCTCCAGTACGATCGCTTTGGCGCGGGTCGAAATCTCTTCCAGTCTGGCTTTGTCGCTAAATACGGCAAACACCCAGGGCTGGGCATTCATCGCGCTGGGCGCCTGTGTAGCCAGCTGAACCAATTTCTCAATCACTTCGCGTTCTACTGGACGCGCCTCGTATTTGCGCACCGAGCGCCGGGTTTCCAGAGCATTTATCAGATCCATTTTCAAACATCCTTTCTTAATCCGACCTGGCGGGGAGATTTTTATATATTATAGCGGAAACGCAATGCGCCTGCGCAGGGCGATGCGCCAGAAACACCTATGATACAAGGGATTGAAGATATATTTTGTAGTGCTCGTGAGGTGAAAAGTTTTTTGCTGGTGTGTTTCCCTGGCAGAAAACGGTCATCAGGATGGCTAGCCAAGTCGACCGGTTTTTTACTATACTATAAGGGTGGCCTTAAAATGGCTTTATGCAGAAACCTTGTGCCTCGTCCGGCAAAAAAGATTCGAGGAGAATGAGATGAAAGCTTATATCAAAGGGATTGCTAGCTATTTGCCTGTGCATGTCGAGTACAATGACGCCGAGTCACGAATCACCAAAAA
>CAZYJK010000138.1:0-5006 GCA_964647865.1 uncultured Veillonellaceae bacterium
CCATCCTTGGCCAGGACGGGTCTTGCCCTAATACAGTTTGCATTCTAAATATAGCCGGCTACCGAGGGATTGTCAACTTGTCCGGCAACTATTTGCCACAAGCTTGTCTGGCCTAAAGCTTATATCCGTAGGCCTCGATCCAGGTCAGCGACTCGCTCGTATTGGGCTGGGGAATATACTCCAGGCCGATCGCCCCCTGATAGCCCAGCTGTTCAAGCAGCCGGAACAGAGCCGGATAATCCATCGTGCCGCTGCCTGGTTGATGCCGGCCCGGCACATCGGCGATCTGGATATGGGCGATCCTGGCAATATTGGCTTTCAAAACGGCCGGAATATCTTCGCCTTCCCGGCAGGCATGGAACAGGTCGTATTGGAGAAAAGCGTTGGCGTGACCCGCTTCATCCAGCACCGACAGTACCTGGGCGGCTGTGTTCAGGTTAAACCCCTTCATGTCAAGATGATTGATGCCTTCGACAACCAGGCGGACCTGGCTCTGTTCGCAGGCGGCGGCAGCATAACGGATGTTATCGACCAGCGTTCGGCGCTGTTCTGCAGCGTCCACATCAGGCAGCGCCAGTCCAGCCAGGCAGTTAAGGGTTGGAACGCGCAACACGGCCGCATATTCCAGCGCCCGCTGCACACCGGCGCGAAACTCAGCCACTTTGGCCGGATTCGCTGCGATTCCCCGTTCACCGGCGGCCCAGTCCCCGGCCGGCAGGTTGAACAGCACCTGTTTCAGGCCGTGCTGTTGCAGTTGCTCGGCAAGTTGCTGCGGTTGATATTCATAAGGAAACAGAAATTCGATCTCTCGCGCGCCTGCCTGGGCAGCCAGGGCAAACCGTTCCAAAAACGGCGCTTCCGTAAACAGCATCGTGAGATTCGGGGCAAATCTAAGCATCGTGAAAAATCCTCCTTTAGATCTCGCCTTTTTTAACCGCTTCCGCCACCAATTCGGTGATGTGTTGGTCTTCCGCCGGCGCCAGCGCGCTGACACCGATACCGCCCAGTATCTCGCCGTCGGCGCCGCGGACAACATATCCGCCAGGCAACGCCGTCAGCTGCGGGTCGGCGAAATAGTTCACCTGCACATTGTCTTTCTGCAGCCGGGCATAAAATTCATGCGTATGCACGCCCATCCGCACCGCCGTGTAGGCCTTGCTCTGCGAAATCGCAATGCTGCGGACCGGCGCCCCGTCCATACGGGCGAACCCCTGCAGGAACCCATAGGAATCACAAACGCAGACGCACATCGGTTTTTTATATTCGCTCCGGGCAATCTGCATGGCCATGTCCAGCATCTTTTGTACGGTCTGTTGACTCAAACCACTCATTTTCAGCGCTCCTTCCCACTCTCTATTGCGACTTCCGCACCGCCATCACAATACGGCTCAATCTCGCCGCCGCCGGCTCAATCAGCTGTGCTCCGGCCGCCATGCATTCTTCCAGCGACAGCGGTCGGTCGCAGATGCTCATCACGGCATCAATCCCCTGCGCCAGCACATCGTCGGCCCCCTCGCCCAAGCCGCCGGAAATGCAGAACACCGGCGCCCCATGCGTTTTGGCGACTTTGGCGACGCCGACCGGCGCTTTGCCGAACGCGGTCTGAAAATCGGTCCGCCCTTCGCCGGTGATCACAAAGTCAGCATCACGCACGATGTCGGAAAAACCGACGGCGTCCAATACGATTTCCACACCAGGCTTCAGCTGCGCCGGGGTAAAGAACATCAGTCCCGCCCCCAGCCCGCCGGCTGCTCCGGCCCCGGCTTTTTCCGCCACATCGCGCCCGGTCGCCTGCCTTGCACAGCTTGCGTATTTTGCCAGCCCCGCATCCAGTTGCTGCACCATTTCCGGCGTCGCGCCTTTTTGCGGCCCGAATACCGCCGATGCGCCGCGAGTGCCGCACAGCGGATTATCCACATCGCAGGCGACAACTATTTCGGTGTTTTTTAAGCGTGGATCCAGACCGGTCGTATCGATTTGGCATATCTCAGCCAACGAACCGCCGCCTGCTGCAACTTCCTGTCCTGCTGCATCGAGAAAGCGAACGCCCAGCGCCCGGGCCATCCCTGTTCCACCATCATTGGTGGCGCTACCGCCGATGCCGATAATGATTTTGGCCAGCCCTTCCGCCAGCGCCGCTTTAATCAGTTCTCCCGTGCCATAGGTCGTCGTGACCCGCGGGTCACGCTTCTCTTTCGGTACCAGCGGCAACCCCGATGCCGCCGCCATCTCGATCACTGCCGTCCGTCCATCGCCCAGAACGCCCCAGTGCGCGATAATTTTGTTCCCCAACGGATCCGTCACTTCCGTCTGCCGCAACTGGCCGTTGGTAGCCGTCACAAGCGCCGCCACCGTACCTTCGCCGCCATCGGCAATCGGGATCTTGCGGACTTCCGCCGAGGGAAACACCGACAGAACGCCGCGCTCCATCGCTTTGGCAACCTCCAGCGCCGACAGACAGCCTTTGTAGGAATCCGGAGCAATCACAACTTTCAACCGAACTCGCCTCCTTGTCCAAGAATCGAACCGTACGCTGTAAGATTCGACATCTCCGGCGTACGGTTCCTCTATTAGGTCAATTAATGTTCACGGGCGCCGCCTGCGCAATTACGCTTCAGTTTTACCGCACATAGGGAATCGTCAATGGACCCAGCGGCAAAACGGCGACGCGGACCTGCGGACCGATCTTTTGACAAAGTTGCTGCAACGTCGCCTCTACGCTGTCAATCGGCGTGAATTTGGCATTCTTGACGATTTGCGGATCAAGCGTCGAAAACAGATAACAGTCCGCCTTCAACTGAACCATCGCCTGCACCTGCACCTGCCATTGATCAAACAGGCAAAACTCCGGATCACAAATCATTTCCAGCAGTTCGCCGGCCGTATCTCGCATTTTCAGGATTTTGGCGTAGTTGCCGTGATCCGGCACGCCGTCGGAGCACTCCGACGCGCTGATGATCGCGCCGCCCTGCTTGACAATCTGAGCGGCGGCGCTCATACCCTTGACGGTCTGATACAGATTCTGATCGAGCGGATAGCCGGAGTTCGTCGTGACCACAATGTCAAACGGTTCATCGACGGCGTACATCGCCGTCTCTTTGACAAACTTGCACCCCTCGCGGTGCGCGGCGATCACATCACCGGCAACTACGCCGGTAATCTGTTTTTCACCGTTCAGCGTCACATTCAACATGAAGTCCGGCTTGGCCATCAAACAGTTCTGGGTAGCCGCATCCTGCAAAATGTTGCCTTCAATCACACCCCAGGTGCTGAGTGGATGACCGATCATCTCGGCATTGTGGAAATCGAGGATCGTTTTGATCCCGGCGACTCCCGGATTGATTCCCTTGGGCCCGCCCGAGAAACCGGCAAAAAAGTGCGGTTCGATGAAGCCGGTCACAATCTTGAATTTTGCTTCCACATAAGTTTTGTTGAAATAAACTTCCGAACCATAGCTATTCCGACCCACACGCACCAATTTGGCATCGTCGAACGCATCATGGTTTTCGATCCGCACCGTATTGACGATGTCCCAGCCGAGCATGCCGGCCAGTTCCTCCTGCGTATTCGCCCGATGCGTCCCCAAACCATTGATGATGACAAAATTCTCGCGCGGTACATGATCTAGTTCTTCCATGATCCAGGGTACCAGTTTATGATTCGGCGTCGGGCGCGTGATGTCGGAGATTACGATCGCCACCGTATCGTCTTTGCCAACCATGCTTTTCAGCGGCGGCGTTCCCTGTGGGTTCCGCATTGCGGCTACGACAGCCGCCTTATCATCGGCCAGCGCCGGTAAATGACGGGGCTCAACGACAATTGCCGAATCAGGAACGTTAACAGGCAAGCCTGTTTTGCCGTAAGCCAACTGCACTTGTTTCATCAGTTTCCCTCCAGTTCTGCTACAGTTTCCGGCTTAGTCCGCTTTTGCGTCAATGCCCCGACTTTTTTGCCATTTATCCATCATAATAACGGCAAAGGGACAAAGAATCGCTGTTGTCAATGTAGACAACGAAACCTGCAATGTGGCGATTTCCACCAGGTTCTTGTAGGCCTGCGCTTCTGCGGGGCTCATCATCCCGGCGCCGGCCGCAACAGAGGCAGCCGCTGCAATCGCCGCCGGAGTGCCTACCGCGTTGCCGGCCGTCGAAGCTTCCGCCACCGGCGCAATCTGACTCTTTTCACGGAACAGTTTAAAGACCAGAATTCCGGTCAATGCGGTTAAAGTAACCGTCATCAGGCCTAATGTAACGCCGGCGACCACGACTTTGGGATTAAAGAAAGTGGCAAAATTCATCCCGGCGCCCAAAGCAAAGGCAAAGAATGGAATCGGCAGCGTTTCTCCCGGCTTTAAAAAGGTGCGAATATCCGGGTCCAGATTGCCCAGCAACATGCCGATAGCGATAGGTAGCAGCACCGCAATGAAGGCGATGATCGGGAAGTTTGCTCCCAGCATGCCTAACGCCATCAGGGTGAAAAACGGACCATCGTTAAGCGAAAGGACCGCGACCGCACCGACGTCGGACCGGTTGCCGTATTGGCCGGTGAGCGCGGCGTACATGCCGCCGTTGCCGTTGGTCATCGCCGCAATGATCGCCATGGTGGACAAACCCAGAAAACCGTTCATCATGTCGCCGGATAGTTTGCCCCATAGCACTCCGACTATAAGTCCGGTGAAATACTTGGACGCAGTCAGCAGAATGCCTTTCTTCATGGCCACGCCGCCGACCCGCAGATTCATCTGGCTGCCGCAACAGAACAGGAACAGTGCGATGAGCGGCAGGGCGCCGTCTTTAAACAACCACTGCGTGAACCCGCCGATTTTTAAAAACTCGTATATTCCCGGCTTGACCGGAGCCACGCCCAGCGACTTCAAGAAGGACATGATAAAGGGAATATGCATTTGATCAATGGTGTTCAGTAATGCGGCAAAAAACAACGGGACAACCATCAGACCGCCGGGGACTTTTTCGATCGTTTTTTTAATTTGCACCATTTACACTCCT
>CAZYJK010000139.1:0-4906 GCA_964647865.1 uncultured Veillonellaceae bacterium
GCGTCGGCGGCAAAGTCGCGGTGAACCATCATCTGGGCAAGAACCTGATCGGCGCGTTTTACCAGCCGATGGGGGTGCTGATCGATCCGCAGACGCTGCAATCGTTGCCACCGCGCGAATTTGCCTCCGGCATGGCGGAAGTGATCAAATACGGCCTGATTTTCGACGCGGCGTTTTTCGCCAGTTTGTCGGACGCCGCAGCGGCAGTGCGGGAGCGCGACCCGCAGCAACTGGCAGGCATCGTGGCCGCCTGTTGCCGGATGAAGGCGGCGGTAGTCGAGCGGGACGAACAGGACCTCGGCGAGCGGATGCTGCTCAACTTCGGTCATACGGCGGGGCATGCGATCGAGACGGCCGGCGAATTCAGCCGGTTCACGCATGGCGAGGCGGTGGCGCTGGGGATGCTGGTGGCCGGAAGGCTGAGCGAGCTGACCGGAGTGCTGCCGCAGGGAACGACCGATGAAATCCGCCGCGTTGCGGCTGCTTACGAGCTACCGCTGTCTGCCGCCGGACTCGATGCAGCGGAACTGATCTCCCACATGGGCACGGATAAAAAACGCGCCGCCGGACAACTGCGCTGGGTTCTGCTGGAACGCATCGGTCAGGCGACGCTGCGCAGCGGCATTGCAACCGAATCTATTGAAAAAGCGTTGCAGGAGATTCTACCGATAGAGTAAAATGAAGTGATAGGCATTTTGCTTATTAAAGGAAATTCATGAAAAAGGGTTGAGGAGAATTGCGGTTTTTTAGCTCAGTAAAAATGCCCCGGAAAAAGTGGCAGATCATCGGGATTGGCTTGTTAGTCTGCCTGATTCTGTTCATTGCCTATAAAATCACTTCAAATCTGATGCGGGAGAAAGAGCGGGCGTCCCGGGCGCTGGCCGGACGCACGGTGACCGTCGAGGCGGCGGTGGTCGGCAAGCGCGACATTTCGCCGGCATTCAGTTTCTCGGCCAACCTGGAAGCGGTCTGGGCGACTGATGTGTCACCGAAAGCCGACGGACGGATCGACAAGCTGTTCGTCGAGGAAGGCGATGCGGTGACGGCCGGCATGCTGCTGGCCCAGCTGGATGTGAACGAACTGGCGGCCCAGGTCATGCAGGCCGAAGGACAACTGCTGCAAGCCAAGGCGACCCTGGAACTGAGTATGCTCAATTTCCAGCGGATGGATGCGTTGTATCAGAAAAACGCCGTTTCCGCCCATACGCTGGATAGTGCAAGGACTCAGCGCGATCTGGCCCAAGGCAGCGTGAATGCGGCGCAAGGCAATCTGTTGCTACTGAAAACCCGGCTGGATAACGCCCGGATCATTTCACCGCTGACCGGTGTGGTCATTAAACGCTACGTACAGGCAGGTACCTTTTCCAAAGCCGGTTCACCGATTTTCGCCGTGGCCGACACAACGACCCTGCTGGCCAAGGCAATGGTCGGTGAAGCCCAGATTGCCGAGCTTTCTGTGGGAACGCCGGTGAAAATCAGCCTGAATGCCTACCCAGGGCAGGAGTTCAAAGGCGTGCTGACCCGTCTGTCGCCGTCGGCTTCGGTGCCGACCCGCACCTTCACGGCCGAAGTCAGCATCCCCAATCCGGATAATAGGCTAAAGGTCGGCATGTATGCCAATGCCTACATCGGCGGCCAGCTCCGCAAAAACGTGCTGGCGGTGCCGGAAGGTGCGCTGGTGCTGCGTGAGGACCAAAAGACTGTATTTGTGGTGTTGGCAGACAACAAGGTCATGCAACGGGTGCTGAAACTGGGCGATGCCGCCGGTGGCTGGGTGGAAGTCAGGGATGGCGTCAAGGAAGGCGAACGGATCGTAGTGGCCGGTCAGCATAAACTGAAAGACGGTCTCTCGGTCAGGCTGGAAGCCGCCGGAGGACAGCAAACCAAATGATCAGGACATTCATCCGTCGTCCCGTATTTACTACGATGCTGGTCATGCTGCTCGTGGTGTTCGGCGTGACCTCCTATCCATCGCTTGGCATCGACCTCTATCCTGACATCGATTTCCCCATCGTCAATGTGACGGTCACCTATACCGGCGCCTCGCCGGAGGAAATGGAAGGGCTGGTCACCAAACCGATCGAGGATGCGGTCAGTTCGGTCTCCGGCATCAAGACATTATCCTCGGTTTCGCGCGAAGGGATCTCGCAGACCACGATCGAGTTTGAACTGGGTACCAACGCCAAACTGGCGGCCAACGACGTGCGGGAGAAAGTCGCCGGTGTGCGGCGGCGTCTGCCGGATCAGATCGACGAGCCGGTGGTGCAGCGCTACGATATCACCGCCCAGTCGATCCTTAACTTCAGTCTGGCCTCGACGGCCCGCGAACGCGGCGAGATCCGCAAGATCGCCGAAGACGTGGTGAAAGACGAACTGCAGCGACTGGAGGGCGTGGCCGAAGTAAACGTCTATGGCGCAGGCAACCGTGAAATCCACATTTATGTCGAACCAGCCAAATTGGAAGCTTACAACGTAGGATTCCAGACGATATTCGATTTGGTGAATTCCCACAACTACAACACACCGGGTGGCCGGGTCAAATCCAACGGCAATGAGATGACGATCCGTACGCTTGGCAAATACAAGACGGTGGAAGAAATCGGCAAGATCGTGGTTTCCAACCAGGGCGGCCGGGTGATCCGACTGTCCGACGTGGCCAAGATCGAAGACGGTTGGGCCGAAGAGCGGGTATTTGCCCAGACGATGGGAACTCCCAGCGTGCTGGTCTGGGTGCAGAAACAGTCCGGCACCAACACCGTGCAGATTGCCGAGCGGGTCAAAGCGCGGATGAAACAACTGGAAACAAATGTGTTGCCGGCAGATGTCAAAGTGGCGATCGTCCGCGACAACTCGGTCTATATCCGCGACAATGTCGATGATGTCATGTCCTCGCTGGTCTTGGGCGGCTTGCTGGCGGTCCTGATCACGTTCCTGTTCATCCGCGACTGGCGGGCCACAGTGATAGCAGGCATATCGATCCCGACTTCGATCATCGCGACGTTTTTCCTGATGAAGGCGATGAACTTCACCCTGAACAACATGTCGCTGCTGGCGCTCAGTTTGGCGGTCGGCATTTTGATCGACGACGCGATCGTGGTCGTCGAAAATATCGTGCGGCATGTCGAAGAAGGCAACACACCGCTGGAAGCAGCCGGTTCCGGCACCAACGAAATCGCGCTGGCGGTGTTCGCGGCCACCTTGTCGCTGCTTGCGGTATTTGTGCCGGTCGGTAGCATGGGCGAGATCATCGGTCAGTTTTTCAAACAGTTCGGTCTAACAGTTGCCTTTGCGATTGCATTCTCCCTGTTTGTCGCATTCACGATGGTTCCGACGATGTCGGCCTATTGGCTGCGGCCGCTCGACAAAAAGGCTGTGCCGGCCAGCGTAGTCGGACGCTGGATCAAGGCGGTGCTGGACCGCTGGCAGTCCTGGTTTGAATCGTTAAGCGTGATTTACGTGGAATTATTGCGCTGGTCTTTGAAGCGGCCGAAAAAAATCCTCGCGGTGGCGTTTCTGACCCTGTTCATCAATTTGCTATTGGTCCCATTTATCGGTTTTGAATTCCAGCCGACCTATGACTCAGGCGAGTTCAGCATCGGCATCGCCGCGCCGGCCGGCACTTCGATCGAAAAGATGAAGGAACTGGTGGCGCCGGTCGAAAAGGAAATCCTGGCGATTCCCGAACTCGACAGGGCGTTCCTGTTGCTCGGCGCGGGCCGGCAACCGCCATACAAAGCAAGTATGGGGATCAAGCTGGTTCCCAGCAGCGAACGTAAACGCACGATGACCCAGATCACCGACGAGCTGCGAACCAAGCTGCGCAAATTCACCGCGCTGAAACTGTCGGTGCAGATTGCCCAGATGTCGGGCCGCGGCGACGTGCGTCCCTTGCAGATCGCCCTGCGCGGACCGGACCTGCACAACCTGACGCAATATGCTCAGACGTTGGCTGAGGGAATGAAGCAGATTCCCGGCACTGCCGACGTGGATTATTCCGGCGAGCAGTACGAACCGGAAATCATCATCAAATTCGATCCGGTACGGGCCGGCGAGGTGGGCCTGGAGCCGACTTCGGCCGGAACGGTGGTGCAGATGGCCTTCCTCGGCCTGGCGACCAAGAATCAATATACTGCCGGCGACAAGGACTATGTGATCCGGGTGCAGATGCCGGAGCAATCGCGGCGTGATATCAACGATGTCGCCAATATGCGGATTTCCACCAAGACAGGCCTGTTTGTCCGGTTGGGCGATGTGGCTGATGTCCAGTTGTCTTCCGGGCCGACCCAGATCGACCGCGAAGACCGGCAGCGTCAGATTATCGTTTATTCCAATGCGGTCGGCGTTTCGGTCGGTGAACTGGTGCAAAAGGTCGAAGCCTTGGTACCGGGACTGAATATGCCACTCGGCTATTCGCACAAATTCGTCGGCCAGGCCAAACTGATGGCGGAATCCTTTGGCGTTATCGCCCAGGCGCTGTTGATGGCGGTCATCCTGATTTACATGGTTTTGGCGGCGCAATTCGAGAGTTACATCCATCCGCTGACAATCATGCTGTCGCTGCCGTTCGCGATGGTCGGTGCCTTGCTCGGCCTATTGATCGGCGGCCATACGATCAACATCATGTCATTGATCGGCGTGATCCTGCTGATGGGACTGGTCACCAAGACCTCGATCCTGTTGGTCGACTATACGATCCAGCTGCGCGAAGACGGAGTGCCGATCGTGGAAGCGCTGGTGAAGTCCGGTTCGGTCCGTCTGCGGCCGATCATGATGACTACGCTTTCGACGATTCTGGGTATGTTGCCGCTGGCGCTCGGTCTGGGCGCGGGAGCTGAACTGCGGGCTTCGATGGCGCCCGAGCGACGCAAGCAGCGTGGCTTTGATGTGCCGCAGGAGCTGTTTGCGG
>CAZYJK010000140.1:0-4887 GCA_964647865.1 uncultured Veillonellaceae bacterium
GGACACGCTGCTGGTTCAGCCGGTTCATCCGCTGTTCAACCTGATTCTGCGCAACCTGCAGGTGATGGAGTTCATCACGCTGCTAAAAGGCCTGGCGCTGGCAGCGATTGCTGGTGTGCAGGCCGGGCTGTCCTGGACGCCGGCGCATATTTTGCTGTTCGCAGGGATGATTGTTTTGGGCGGGGCCGTTTACTGCGGCATCTTCATCCTGCTTTTCTCCACCGGCTTCTGGTTGCCCCGCCGCAGTTCGGTGGCGGCGCCGCTGCTCAGCCTGAACCAACTGAGCCAGTATCCGCTGCTGATTTACCCGGAATGGCTGAAACTGCTGCTTAGCAGCCTGCTGCCGCTTGGGTTCGTCGCCTACTATCCCGGACAGTATCTGCTGGAATCCGGTTCGCTGTTACAGACCGGTCAGGCCCTGCCACTATGGCTACTGGCACTGGTCCCCGTGTTGCTGATTTTGGCGGCGGTGCGGCTGTTTGCAGCCGGTTTGCGGCGCTATGCGGGGGCAGGCAGTTAGTATGCAGGTCCGATATCTTGTGCAGTCACTGGCAAAGGGAAAATATGCGGTCGACGCCGAACTGAGCGGAAATGCGGCCGGCTGCAAACTATATTCGCCGGACGCTTTCGGTCCGGCGAACGAATTTTTTGCTGCCTTCAGCCATTTCAGCTATGTGGATGCCGGCGGCAAGACAAGGCGACTGGCCAGACGCAGGGGACGCCGTGAAATCGAGCTGCCTGCCGCTGCGGTCCGGTTCAGCTATCAGGTTTCGCTCAGGCGGCGGCGCAGCCTGCTGGAACAGATGCATCAGGCGCGGCTGCGCAGCCGGTTTTCGTTTATGCTCGGGCTGGCCCTGTTTCCTCAGGTTTCGACCGCCGCAACAGTTGAAGTGGAGTGGGACCAGACGGTTTTCTGCGGCCTGGTCGGTTCTGGCCTGCGTTTTTCATTTGTGGAAAGTCGAGAACTGATGCTCGCGCCGTTTGTGCTGGGCGACTGGCGCGTCTGGCAAGCGGACGGACGGCAATGGCGCTGGCTTTGCCCTGCCGTCGACGCAAAGGCGCTTCAGAACAGCGGTGATTGTTTTGCCGATCTGGTTGCGGCCTGCAGCGATTGGTTCGGCGGTCCGCCCGCGCCAGGCCCGCTCACTTGCTACACATGGATCGAAACGCAGGCGGCCGGCGGCATGGGGTATTCGTTTCGCGGCAACTGCGTCTGCGTTTTTGCGCGGCGGCAACCAACGGCGGACCGGCAATGGTTGGTGCTGCACGAACTGGTTCACCAGTGGGTCGGCGTGTCGATCCGGGCGGCGGAACCATCGCAGGGCTGGTTTTTTGAAGGGTTTGTGACCGGCCTGACCCATCTGCTGTTGATTCGACTTGGTCTGGATGAGCCGCAGCGGATGCGGCAGGCGCTGTGCGATACGCTGCAACGTTATGTCGCGTCGGACCGCCGGGATGAAACGGCGCAGGGGTTGCTGCTGTTCTGCCGTTTCGCCGACTGGATGAACCGCCGGCAGCCGGACAACTTGCGTCAATGGTGGCGGCAGTTCTGGCTGAAGCACCAGGGTCTAACAATTTCAGATGCCACCGTGCGGCAGGAAATCGCCGAGACCGGCTTTCCGGACGGGGCGCCGCCGGAGAATCGCGAAATGTTGCTGGATTTGATGCTGCGGGTTCTTTATCGCCAGAGCAAGGAAAATAGCCTGCCTTTGCAGAAATATAACAGTAAGAATACAAGTGATTCGCGGACAGCAGGCAGGAAACAGTAAAAGGATGGCTTGACGATATGGAGCAGGAAAACGGCAAAAAAGGTTTAGGCACGCTGGAAGGCGTATTCACGCCGACGATTCTGACGATACTCGGCGTCGTTATGTATCTGCGGCTGGGCTGGGTGGTCGGCAACGTCGGTCTGATCGAAACGGTCATCATCATTCTGCTCGCCCACAGTATCACGATTTGTACGGCGCTTTCGATGGCCTCGATGGTATCGAACATCGAAATCGGCGCCGGCGGCGCGTATGCGATTATTTCGCGTTCGCTGGGTTTTGAGATCGGCGGGGCGATCGGGATTCCGCTATATTTTTCCCAGGCATTTTCGGTGGCCTTTTACATTATCGGCTTTGTTGAACTTTGGCAGAGCTATTTTCCCAGCCATTCCGGCCTGCTGATCGGGGTCGTCACCTGGGCCGTATTGACGGCGATTTCAATGAAAAGCGCCCAGCTGGCGTTTCGCGTGCAGTATTTCGTGTTGGCGGCGATTGTCGTTTCCATTACGTCGTTTTTGGCAGGACCATCGCAAAATCCCGGCGAAGTCGCGTGGCTGAGCAGCATCGGAAAAGTCGGTTTCTGGGAAACCTTCGCGATTTTCTTTCCCGCAGTCACCGGCATTCTGGCCGGAGTCAGCATGTCCGGTGAACTGAGGACGCCGCGCCGCAGCATCATTGTGGGGACCCTGGCTGCCATCTTCACAGGGCTGATTGTTTATCTGGCGCTGGCCTACTGGTTTGCCAGGCAGGCAACTGCCCAGGCGCTGTTGGCCAATCCCACGATCATCCTGGACCTGGCTTACTGGCGACCGGCCATCGTAGCCGGAATCGTCGGCGCCACCCTTTCTTCGGCGCTATCCACATTGGTCGGCGCGCCACGGACACTGGCCGCCTTGGCAGTCAACCGGCTGGTGCCATTTGCCAATTTTTTGGGCCGAAGAGGCGAAGACCAGGAGCCGCGTAACGCGGTCTTTGTCTCGTCTCTGTTTTCGCTGCTGGTGATTCTGGCTGGCAGCCTCGACCAGCTGGCGCAGCTGCTCACGATGTTTTTTCTTACGACCTACGGCACAATCAATCTGGTGGTGCTGATCGAGCAGGGTAGCGGCATCATCAGCTTCCGTCCCCGGCTCAAGGTTTCAATCCTGGTGCCGCTGGTCGGCTTTGTCGGTTGCATCTTCACCATGCTATTGATCGACAAACTGTTCACCCTGGCGACGATTGCCGTGGTCATGATCGTCTACAGCCTGCTCAGCCGGCGGGAACGCAAGCTGGAGTCTCCCTGGGGCGACGTGCGCGGCGGCATCTTCACCGCAATGACCGAATGGGCGGCGCAAAAAGCGATCGCAATGGAGTATCACCCGCGAATCTGGAAACCGTCTCTGTTGGTCCCGGTCGAGCAACCGGAGGACTTTGCCCGTGTCAGCCGTTTTGTCGACAGCTTGCTTTATCCCTCGGGCCGTCTGTACATCCTCTCGTTGACTGCCGCGCCACAAGGCGACGCCGTGCTTGCCGCCAGCTACGATGAAGTCTTGAAACCGATCAGCGACAAAAAAATCTTTTTGCGCAAGACCATCGTTCACACCCCGGCGCTGCCGTTTGAAACCGGCCTGTATCCGCTGGCCCAGGTGTTGCTCAACGCATTTCTGCCGCCGAACACCATCCTGTTCACCCTCAGCGACGATGCAGAGAAACAGCGGCAGCTGGAGCGGATTTACCGAATGATTCGTCCACTCAACACCGGTTTGTTGTTTTTGCACATCCATCCCAAATATGGCTTCGGTCAGGAACGCCGGGTCAACCTATGGCTTCGCGACAAGAGCCCCAACATGAATCTGGCGGTGCTGGCGGCGCTACAAATTGCCCGCAACTGGGAAGCGAAGCTGACCATCCTGCGGGTGGTCGACGAAGAACGCGAAGTCGCGCCGGTAACGACGGATCTGGAACTGTTTGTCGAACAGGCCCGTCTGCCGGTCAACACAGCGGTGCGGGTGATGAGCGGTGATTATTGCACGCATCTCTATAATCTGCGGGCGGACATCACCCTCATCGGCATGCCGCGTGAATATGCCAAGATGGTGTCACTTGCCGCCGACATTCCCGGCACCGTCCTGTTCGTCCAGGACTCCGGCATGGAAGATGCCTGCGTTTAGCGCTGCGAGAAGCGCCTGTTCGAGGTATTTTTCCACCGCCTCGGCGGTGGGCAGTTTCATCGCGGCGGCGGCCACTTCCTGCGCGTAGCGCAGCGAAACCGAAGTGATGATCTTTTTGATCGGGAGTAACGCAGCCGGGTTGACGCTCAGCTCGGTCAGGCCGAGGCCGAGCAGCAGCAGCGTTGCCCGGGGATCGGCCGCCAGCTCGCCGCAGATGCCGGCGAATTTCGCGCCACCGGTGCGTCCGGCCGCTTCCGCCACCAGGCGGATCAGCCGCAACACTCCCGGCTGGAACGGGTTGTAAAGTTCGCTGACCTTTTCGTTCAGGCGATCGACCGCCAATGTGTACTGGGTGAGGTCATTGCTGCCGATGCTGAAGAAGTCTACGACGTCGATCAGTTGGTCGGCCATCACCGCCGCCGAGGGGATTTCCACCATGATCCCGACCGGCACGGCATCATCAAAGGCGATTCCTTCCTGCAGCAGCGATTGTTTTGTTTGCTGCAGGATTTTGTTTGCCGCCTGCACTTCCTCCAGCGAAGCGATCATCGGATACATGATGCGCGCCTTGCCAAAGGCCGAGGCCCGCAGGATCGCCCGCAGCTGGGTCATGAACAGGTCCGGCTGTTGCAGGCAGATCCGTATCGCCCGATAGCCGAGGAACGGGTTGGCTTCTGACGGAACTTTCAAATAGGAGATTTCCTTGTCGCCGCCGATATCCAGCGTGCGGATGATGACCGGTTTTCCGGCCATCGTTTCCAGCACCTGACGGTAGGCGTCGAATTGTTCTTCTTCCTTCGGCGCGGAACTGCGGTCCATGAACAGGAATTCGGTGCGGTACAGGCCGATGCCGTCGGCCCCGACCTTTACAGCTTGGGCTGCGCCCTTCGGGTCCATGATGTTGGCGGCAAGTTCGATAGGGAAGCCGTCCAGCGTGCGCGTTGGCAGGCCGATCAGGCTGGACAGCTCGC
>CAZYJK010000141.1:0-4877 GCA_964647865.1 uncultured Veillonellaceae bacterium
AAAAATCGAAACGCCGGGAATGTTCGTCGGGTTGTGGGATGATGCCGAATTTGAGCAGGGAGTCATACCGGTATCAACCGGCGACTCGTTCTGCTTCCTTACCGATGGGTTTACCGATTGCCTTGTCTGCAAGGAACGCGGCGGACCGGTTCTGGACGGAGAGTTTGACATGGTGGTCGATAGCTTGGAGAAAATGATGAAGAGCGGCGATTTGCGCGATGACGCCACGGGAATCTGCCTGCAGCTGAAAAATTAGGACCATATACCTAGATAAGATAAGACTTGCGGACGATGTTCCTCCTGTTGCGACTTGCTACAATAAGGTCAGAAAGCAAGCACCGCAAAACCATCGAATCCGAAAAAATAAAAACAAAAATGAAGGAGGAAAACAAAATGTTCGCAATGATTACTTCGGTACTGCAAAATAAAAAAGGCCAGGGAATGGTCGAGTATGGTCTGATTCTGGCGCTGGTGGCAGTCGTCGGGATGGCCGGACTGATTCTCCTCGGACCGCAGGTTCTGGCGCAGTTCAACACCGTAGCCGGCGCACTGTAAGAAAGATTAGTCAAACAAAAAGTCCTCCGATCGAAAGATCGGAGGACTTTTTGTTGTAGTTGAGGCTAGAACCGCTGGTATCAAAAAAGGAAATCTCTAGTATTGTGAAGAATATATATCAACTATAAGATGTTAAACGCGAATTTTTGTTGAAAATATGAAATTGGGGGTCAAAATATGACGATTCGCTGGAAAATCTCGCTGATTTTGGTGATTCTCAGTTTGTTTACCGTTATGGTCGTGGGCGTGAATCTGTACACATTCGATGCGCTGAAGGGCGACGCTCCGTCGATTAATCTTGCCGGCAGCCTACGGTTCCGGGCCTATCGGTTGGCTTGGCTGGCAGGACAGGTGGCGGTCGCGCCGGAAGCGCAGCAGCAGCCGTTGCGCAAGGCGATGAGCGAAGACTTGGCTACCTATGAAAAAATCATGAACGGACTGGAAAAAGGCGATGCAGCCTTAAAGCTGACCCCGATGGATGACGCAGCCAGCCTGAATCAGCTGAACTCGCTTAAACCGCGTTGGCAAGCGTTCCAGACGGCGATTACCGCCGTGATTGCCGCACCTCAGGCGCAGGCGGGACAAATTGTGGCGCAGATACACACGATGGTACCTGATTACGTGGCCGAAATGAATAAACTGGTCTTTTTGCTTGACGAGCAGTCACAGCGGAAAGTATCGCGGGCCAAGCTGCTCGAACTTGGTTTCTTGGCAGTTTCGTTGATTGTGGCGGTCGGCGCATGGCTGATTGTGCGCAATCAGGTTCTGAAGCCGCTAGCTACCCTGTCCGCCTCGTTCGCCGCAATAGCCGGCGGCAGCGGAGATTTGACGCAACGCCTGCCGGTTGGACGCAAGGATGAGATTGGCACCATCACCGGCTATTTCAACGCATTTGTTGGCAAACTGCAGGAAATCATCAAAGTTTCCCAAACCACCGCCGTGGAAGTGAAGACGCTGTCGGAAAGCCTATCGCGAGCCAGCTCGGAAAGCGCCAAAGCGGTCGAACAGGTGGCGCAGGCGGTTTCAGAAGTCGCCGGTCAGGCCACCGACCAGGACAAGGCAATGCAGGATTTTTCCGGCCGTATCGGCACGATCAACGCCAGCATGCGGCAAATGGCCGGTCATGCCCAGAATACGGCCAAGCTGTCCGAGGAATCGCAGCAACAGGCTGACGGCGGTCGGCAGCAAACGCAAAAAGTCGTAGCCGAAACCATGGCACTGAACAAGACCGTCGGCGCGATGAACGAAAATGTGGCGGCGCTGACCAGAAATTCGGCCGACATTAACCAAATCATTGGCCTGATCAAACAGATTGCCGGACAGACCAATCTGCTGGCGCTGAATGCGGCGATTGAAGCGGCGCGGGCTGGCGAGCAAGGCCGGGGCTTTGCCGTGGTTGCCGAAGAAGTTCGGAAACTGGCCGAGCAGAGCGACGAGGCCGCCAATCAAGTGACCGAAAAGATATCGGCAATCCAAAATCAGGTGACGGATACGCAGAATGCCAATAATCAGGTGGTAACCGAATTGCAACGAATCACTGCCGTCGTGTCCGATTTGTCGACGGCCCTGGACGCCATCGTCAGCCGGTCTGTCGACAGCCGCAACGCGGTCGATGAAATCGCCCGGCTCAACGGCCATACCTCCGGCGAGTTTTCCACACTGGACAGCCGTTCGCATGAAGTGGCGGCGGCGGCGCGGGAAATTGCCGGCCTGTCGCAGGATTCGGCAGCGGCCATCGAGGAGCAGACCGCGTCGATTGAAGAATTCACCGCCACGGCGCAGCATCTGTCATCCCTGGCGCAAGAGCTGGAAAAGCAGGTGTCGCGATTCCGGGCCTGATCCGTCGCCAGGAATGATTGCAAAAAATAATGGTCTTGGCAGTTGCAACGCGCATTTGCCAAGACCTTTTTATAGTTCATTCTCTGGGATGTTTATTGCTTCGTGGTTCCGCCAGCCTGTGCGGCAGCTTCGATCGCCTGATGCGCCAGGTCGATCGACTGACCGAGGATGTTCATGTTGCCACCGGGATTGTGGGCGCCCATACCGTTCTCGGCAGCGACGATATCCCAGTACCATTGGGCCTTGCGGATCAATTCGCGTGCTTTGGCGAGCGCCGCAGGGTCGGCGGCGGGATTCTGACCGGCCCGCCCGGTCGCGTCATGGGCGCGGGCGATGGTTTGGCCGGCAATATGCATCAACTGCCAGGTCCGGTCTTGGGTCGTCTTGACCTGGGTGAGCAGCCATTCTTCACTCTGAGTATGGCAGGTGCGGCAGGAATTCTTGATATGCTTCAGCGGGCTGGTCACCCAATGGGAGGTATATTTGCGACCTTCCTCCCGCATGAACGGCATATGGCAGTCGGCACAGGAAACGCCAGCCTTGCCGTGGACGCCTTCACTCCAGGTCTCGAACTCGGGGTGCTGCGCTTTCAACATCGGCGTTTTGGAGTCGGGGTGCTGCCAATCCTGGACAAACCCGAACGGCTTGCCGGCGTAGTACTCGTACATCGCTTCCGGCGTCAGCCCTTTGTCCCAGGGGAAAACCACCCGGCTACTGCCCGGTTCGAAATAATATTCGGCGTGGCACTGGCCGCAGACATAACTGCGCATTTGCTCACGCGGCGCTTTTTTCACATCGATGCCGCGGCGCGACATCGCTTCGATGAACGCAGGGTTGATCACCCGCAGGTCCATCGTTGCCGGGTCGTGGCAATTGCCGCAGACCACAGGATGCTTGGTTTTGGCGGTCAGTTCCGTCAGCGGGACTTTGGCGTAACCCCAGCCCATATCTTTGAAAAATGTCTCGACATGCGCGGTTTTGCAGGTGATACAGGCGCCGGGGCTGGTTGGGCCGATCCGTTTGGTGTCGAGCAGATCCTCGACCGCATAGGGATGACCGCGATCTTCCGTATAGTCCTTACTGAACGGATTTCCTTTGAAGTTGGTCAAAAGCTCCGGTTGCATAATCGACTTTTGCACTTTCTCACTGCCGCCGTAGCCGGTCGGCGAAGGGCTCATCTGGCGGTTCTTCAGGTAGCTGGCGTATTGCAGCGGGTAGTTCTTGCCCCAGACCGCCGGATCATATTCACCGGCGGGAATCGGCTTGATCTTCACCGTTTCCTGCGGTTTGGCGACAAAGGTGCGAATCACGACGAACCCGAATGCCAGCAGCAAAACCAGGGACAAGCCGATCACTATTTTCATCCGTCTGTTCATTTTTGCAGCACTCCTTTCGGTTCACCGCGGCCATGGACCAGCTCCCGGTGGCAAGTGGTACACTGGGCTTCGCCTTTGGTCATCCGCGTGTCGCCGACACTCGAAGAATGGCAACGCAGGCAGTTGTTTTGCAAAATCTGATGCGCTTCTGCCGAAAGCGGCGTCACCACCTGATAATTGCGGCCGAATTCGTCCCGCACGTCGCGCAGGCCGGCTTTGGCCTTGTAGAGGAAACTTTCGGCAAAATTGCCGTTTGGCAGATGGCATTCGATACAGGCGAATTGCTTGTGGGTGCTTGCATCCCAAGTGCGATGGACTCGTTCCATGCTGTGGCAGGAGCCACAAAATCCGGGGGTGCCGGCCCATTGATAGCCGGTCCCCATCACCAGCAGGAGCATCATGCCGGCTACGATGCCAAGCAAGAACAATTTCCAGCAATTCATCCGACATCACCGCCGATCTTACAAGTTCTATCTTTCACTTTCTACATGAACAGCGGGATTCCTGCCAAAACAAACAGGAATGACAAAAAAATCTGACAAAATGATGAATGTCAGAAAAATTTCTGTAATCGGCGCAAAATCGGTTGCTGCTGGGTAGAATTTTATGGTAAATTTATCATAGTGGTAGTTTGCGGAATAAATAAAAGGGGGAAACGTAAATGAGCATGTTTTGTTACCAGTGTCAGGAAACCGCCAAAGGGACGGGCTGCGAGGTTCGCGGCGTCTGCGGCAAAACGGAAGAGGTGGCGAAACTCCAGGATCTGCTGATTTATTCGCTGAAGGGCATCGCCGAAATCGTGGTTAAAGGCAAACTCGACGTCAAGGAACTCGGCCCCGTCAATCATGAAGTGCTGAAAGGTCTGTTCATGACGATCACTAATGCCAATTTTGACGCGGCAGCGTTCGAGACCGAGATCAAGAAGATGCTGACTTTGCGGAAAATGCTGAAAGCCAAAGTGACTGCAGCCGATTGGCATGACGCCGTGACCTTCGAAGTCGATTCCAAAGAAGCGATGCTGGAAAAAGCGGCCAGCGTCGGCGTGCTGGCGACCCAGAACGAAGACGTGCGTTCGCTGCGCGAAATGATCACTTACGGCCTGAAGGG
>CAZYJK010000142.1:0-4869 GCA_964647865.1 uncultured Veillonellaceae bacterium
GCATGGAACGTGGTAACTCTCACAGAATCAAAAGTGTTCGACCGCCAAGGGCGGATTGTTGCCCAAATAGCGTCGGCATCGGTAGAGGTCGATCCTCTGCGGATGCTTTGGACCCGGCGTATTGTTGAATCCATTGCCAGAGTGCGGATTGAACGTCCGGAGGTATCCCTGTACCGGGAAATCGGCGGCAAATGGAATCTCGATGATCTGCTCAAAGAGGACCTGCCGGAAAGCCGGGCGTTTAGAGGGAAACTGACGCTGGTAGATGGACAGGTTCATTTGCATGATCAAAATCGTTCCTGGGAAATCACACCGATTGCGGGATCGTTGGATTTTTCCGAGAATCCGGCCATACAGTTCCGCCTGAACTTGCGCGGACAGGATCGACGGGCCCGGACCTTTGGCACGGTGACGCCCCGCGGTTACGGTGTGATTACTTTACAAGGGCAAAACCAACACCTGGAAGACTGGCAAGGTTTATTTCCGCCTGATTGGCCATTGGCGGATCTAAAAGGCCGGGTTGCCGGCCTTGATGTCAGCTTGAAGAAAGATCGCGACGGGCTGGTTTTTGCCGGCGAAGTTCGCCCGAGTGGCGTTGCGGGAAAATTTGCCGGGATCGAGTGGACTGAAATAACTGGACTGATTACGTTTTCCGACCAACAAGTCCAGTTTTATGACGTTGCAGGTAAAATCAACGGTCAGCAAGTAGCTGTGACTGGCAAAGTCCTGCAACCGATGCGGGAACCAGAGCTGCAAATTAAGTTGCAGGCTGCTGCTGTGGATCCCGCCGCTTTTACGACTGGGTTTCCGATCGCAGGCAAATTGGACGCTGATATCAGCCTGGCCGGGAAATGGCGCTCACTGCAAGCGAAAGGGAAAGTGAAGCTTGGCCACGGTACAATCAATGGCTGGAGTATTGATGGTTTTTCCGCCCTTTTTTCCGGCCATCAACGGGAGGAGGCCTGGACAGTTCAACTGCAAGAGGGGCAGGGGCAGTTTGCCGGCGAGGCCCTGAGCAGACTGGAACTATTGATTTTGCAGCAAAACGGGCGCTTGTTATTGCAAACCTTGTCCAGCGATGTGGGCGGTGGCTCACTGGCTGCCCACGGAAGTTTGGGGCCGGACGCGATCGACCTGAGCGTTTTGACGGCTGCACTGCCGATAGGAGCATTTGCGGCAAACTACCCAGAGCTGCAGGCGACCGGCAGTCTTGATTTTACCGGGCGTGTGACCGGAACGGCGGAAGCGTTAAGCGTGAACGGCCGATTCCAGGCGCTACACGGCAGGATTTTAAATCAGCCGTTTGACAGAGCCGCCGGGTTAATCGCTTTTAACCATGGAACCATTTCACTGGATGGCGTGGAAGTCCATAACGGCAAGGGATTGCATCAGATTAGCGGCTGGGTTGCGCTATCCGGCAGCCGGGAGCTCAATCTAATAATCAAAACCCAAGGGGCGCGCGCCGAAGATCTGGTGGCGCTGTTAGCGCCGGGCGAGCCGCTGACAGGCAATGTGGAAAACGAAGTCGAACTGAGCGGGACATTGGATTCGATCGAAGCTGAGGGGAAGCTGACCCTGTGGGAAGGCAGTTATCGGGGGTATTTGTTGACCAAGGCATCCGGTGCCTATCGTCGACATGGCGGGATTATTTCACTCGATGAGTTTGAGGTGGATTCATTCAATGCCAAAGCGACGATTTCGGGTACGCTGGACCGGCAGCAGCTGCTGAATTTTAACATTGATGCCCAAGATGTCGAAGTGGCTTATATTCAATTTCGTTATCCGTATCCGGTGCAAGGGAAGATCAGCATGCACGGCGCATTGACTGGCAGCCTGACCAAGCCGGAATTTAACGGCGAAGTAATGTCGCGCACCTTGAAATTGAATGGGCAGGACCTGTTTGATATCGGTGGTACAGTTCTACTGCGCCGTGATGAGGTGCAAATTTCAGCGGTGCATTTCTTGCTCGGCAAAGGACAAGTGCGGGCCAGTGGCGGTTACCGCGAAACCGACGGCGAAGTGTACGGCGGCTTATCGGTGGAAAACACCGATATCAGTGCGCTGCTTTCGATCCTAAACACCCCGTTGCCGGATGTTTCTGGTCGGCTTGATGGTCAGGTCGCTTTGACCGGGACAACCGCATCGCCGGCGCTGCAGCTGTTTGGCTCGTTGCATGGCGGCAAAATCAAGGATTATGCGTTGGATCGGATCGACCTGGATGTCGCCTTGCGCAACAATGTGATTACGATCAATGAATTGCGGGCTCGCCAGGGGACCGGGTTTGTGGTTGCCAAGGGAACGGCCGACATGAAAGGGCCACTGGCGATGGAAGTTGGCGGCAAGGACGTTGATGCCGGACTTTTGGCGGCTTGGCTGGATACTAAGACCGAAATACAAGGCAAACTCGACTTTTTGGCGCAAATCAACGGTACTGCCCAATCGCCGCTGATTGGCCTGTCGTTGGATATCCGCAACGGCGGCGTTACCAACGCAACTTTTGACCAGTTATTTGGCCTGTTTGTGCTAAAAGATGATATCATTCAAGTGAACCAGCTATACATTAACAAAGGGGAACATCGCGCCAGCGCTTATGGATCGCTGCCGCTAAAGGCACTAAACCGACAGCAACGTTCGCAGGCGACAGCGGCTGATTCAATGGATTTGCGGTTTCGCCTCGACCAAGCCAATTTGAGTATATTACCGTTATTATCGCCGGAAGTACAATGGGCGACAGGGGCGACCCAGGGGGAAATACATCTGGGCGGCACACTGGTCAAACCAATATTAAGTGGTCGGCTTTCCGTAGTGGATGGCGCGCTGAAACTGAAATCGCTGCTTGATCCACTTGAAAAATTGGGGATTGATATTCAGTTTGAAGATGATAGAATGAACGTGACTCAAGTTGCCGGCAGCATGGGCGGCGGCACATTTCTGTTGCAGGGAATGGCTTCACTAAATGGGTCTGAAGGCATTGCTGCTTATGACGCAAAATTGACCCTAAATCGACTTGGCATACGGCATAAAGTTTTCAAAGGACCGTTAAACGGCGAAATAACGCTTAGCCGCCAAAATAGCAAGCCGACGATTGGCGGCACGATTTTGTTTGAAAATGCGACAGTCAATGTGTTGGGATTACCGGAAGCGCCGCAGAGCCAACTGGATGTTGCGATGGATCTCGACGTAAAAATTGGCAAGAATACCCG
Source organism: uncultured Veillonellaceae bacterium (assembly GCA_964647865.1). Classification (GTDB taxonomy): domain Bacteria; phylum Bacillota; class Negativicutes; order UBA1444; family UBA1444; genus UBA1444. The sequence goes on from CAZYJK010000142.1 coordinate 3,204, forward strand.
GGCCTATTCCCCGTCTTTATACGATATCTGGCTAGGCGGCGGCCTGCATTTCGGCGGAACGATCCAGCAACCGCAAATCACCGGCAAGATTGACTTAGTCCGTGGCAGCGTCGAGTATATCGGCGCCCGATATCGCCTGGAAGAAGGATCTGTCGATTTTCCCCGTCGGGGACGTGACCCGCGGCTACATCTACAAGCAGCGGCAAACTTATCGCGAACCAAGGTTATGCTGAATATTGACGGCCCGGTATCGCAAATGGATTTGAAGCTATCTTCGATTCCGGCGCTGAGTCCACAGGAAATTCGGACGGTATTGGCGCTCAGACCGCGCAGCGGCGAATCTTTACCGCCGGGGATGATGAATTCGGATGATTTGGCGCGGGAAGAGGCAAAGGCATTATTGACATCCGGCCTGAGAATGCAGGTTTTTGGCAATTTTGAGAATACCTTCCGTGAAGCGTTTGGCTTGGATGATTTTCGGCTGGTCTCAAGTTCCCGGACGACCTCGCGCGACCCGGTTACGTTTGGTTCGGCGGTGGCAGCAGGAAAACCGGCTTCCTTGCAAGAAGTATATAATTTGGAGTTTAGCAAATACTTGGGCGACCGGGTGGAAGCGACCTACTCCATGGGACTGAATCGCAGCGAGTATCTGGCGACAGTACGCTATGACGTGACCAGAGAATTTAGCTTTAATGCATCGATTGATGAAAAAAACAGTCCGCGAATGGGTATCGAGTATCGAATTCGCTTTTGACTGACGCCAGTTTTTATGGAGGGAAAGCAGGATGCGGTACCAAGACTATTTAAATGAAGTTGGCAAAATCAAACTATTGGCAGCGGCGGAAGAAAAAGTTCTCTGGCAGCAGTTTAAACAAGCCGACGATATGGAGAGCCGCCGTCGGTTAATTGAGCACTACCAACCGTTGGTGGTCAAATCGCTGTCCCGTTGGCGCGGCAAGGACGCAGGGATGATGGATTTGGTGCAGGAAGGGACTATCGGCCTTATCGAATCAGTGGAAAACTTTGATCCGGATCGCGGCGTTGCTTTTAGCCTTTATGCACTGCATCGGATTCGCGGACGCATCCTTAACTTTCTCGCCAAAGAAGCGAAAACCGGGCAGATACTGCTGCGTACACCAGCTGACTCGCCAGAGGGGTTGACAGTCGCTGAGTCGGTGCCGGATGATTCGCTTTCTGTGGCGGAGACGGCAGAGCGCAATTTCTTGCTCGATCAGTTGCGGTTGGCGATGGGCAGGTTGCCCAACAAGGAACGATTAGCGCTGAATGGCGTGTATATCGAAGAGCAAGCCGCAGGTCAAGTTGCCTCCGCATTGCAAATCTCCCCCTCCCACTTGTATCGGCTGCAAAAGCAAGGGATTAGGCGAGTACGCGGAATGCTGTCCCGATTAATGGCTGAGATGAAAAAATAATAGCAAATGGGGCTTCCGGCGACAAAAAACTGTGCTAACTGCAAATTGAGCGAGGTAATCCGGAATAATCGCTGCGACTGGAAAGGCAAAAAATGCAAATCGCATGGATTATATACAGTATAATATCTCGGTAATAGTATTTCTGCGATCCCGGTTATTACGATGAACCCTGTGGGAGGTGGAAGTGTTGGCGAATTCTGCTTGCAAGGCCAAGGGAAAGATTCAGGCAACAAAAT
>CAZYJK010000143.1:0-4833 GCA_964647865.1 uncultured Veillonellaceae bacterium
TGCCGGTGACGGTGCCGGGTGCGCCGGCCGCCTGGGCTGAATTGGTAGGCCGATTTGGCAGGCTAAAGCTGACGGAGGTTCTTGCTCCGGCAATCGAATATGCGGAAGCCGGCTTCCCGGTTTCACCCATCATCAGCCGCCAGTGGGCGGCCGGCTACAAACGGTTCGGCGTACTGAAAGGACCGGAGTTCGGCTGCTGGCTTGAAACCTTTGCCCCAGCCGGTCGGGCGCCGCTGGCCGGCGAAATCTGGCGTTCACCGGCCCACGCGCATACTCTGCGCCGATTGGCCGACAGCGATTGTCAGGACTTTTATCAGGGAGAAATCGCCCGGCGTATCGATGCGTTTTCCCGCCAGTACGGCGGCTGTTTGCGGGCAAGCGACCTGGCCGGGTATCGGCCGGAATGGGTCGAACCAATCAGTGTCAACTACCGGGGCCACGAGGTATGGGAACTGCCGCCCAACGGCCATGGGCTGGTAACGCTACTGGCGCTGAACATCCTGCAGGGAATGCAGTTCGAGCGTAAAGAGTCGGCGGATACCTACCACCTGCACATCGAAGCAATCAAGCTGGCGTTTGCCGACGGATTGAAATACATTGCCGACCCGCGCCGGAGCAACGTGCCGGTGAAGGAGCTGCTGGCAGAAGCGTATACGGCAAGTCGGCGCGGACTGATCGGGCCGAAGGCGTTGCAACCGACCGCCGGAGAGCCGGTCAAAGGCGGTACCGTATATCTGGCGACCGCCGACGGAGAAGGCAATATGGTTTCCTATATCCAGAGCAACTACATGGGATTTGGTTCCGGCCTGGTCGTGCCGGAAACCGGCATCGCCCTGCACAACCGGGGCTGCAATTTTTCGCTGGAGCCCGGCCACGCCAATGCGCTGGCGCCGGGGAAGCGCCCCTATCATACGATCATTCCCGGCTTCTTGACGAAAAACGGCAAGGCCGTCGGTCCGTTTGGCGTGATGGGCGGATTTGTCCAGCCACAGGGGCATCTGCAGATGGTGACAAGCATGCTCGACTTCGGTCTAAATCCGCAGGCGGCGCTGGATGCGCCGAGGTGGCAGTGGCTGAAGGACAAAACCGTCGAACTGGAAGCGGGCTTCCCGGCGGAGATTGCTGAAGAACTGGCAGCGCGGGGACACAACATCCAATGGGCAGGCGAAAACCTGCACCTAGGGCGTGGGCAGATCATCCTGCGTGATGAAACCGGCGTTCTGGCCGGCGGAACCGAACCGCGGACCGACGGAGCGGTGGCGGCCTGGTGAAACGAAACGGAAATGCGAAAGGCAGGCGACTGAAACCATGGAAGTGATGAGCATCAGTGACATTCCGGCGATTCGCCTAGGCAATGCGCAAGATTTGACAGGCGCGACCGGCTGCACGGTCATCCTCTGCCCGGAAGGGGCTACGGCAGGGGTCGATGTGCGTGGCGGCGCACCGGGGACGCGGGAAACGGACCTGCTCAAACCGGAGAATCTGGTGGAAAAAATCCACGGCCTGCTGCTGGCCGGCGGCAGTGCTTATGGGCTTGCTGCTGCGAGCGGAGTAATGAGTTATCTGGAAGAAAACGGCTTCGGCTTCGACGTGGGTGTGGCGCGGGTGCCGATCGTGCCGGCGGCGGTGTTGTTCGACCTGCCCTGCGGCGATGCCCGGGTTAGGCCGGACCAGGCGATGGGCTATCAGGCCTGCCAGAACAGCGAGACGGAGAGATTTGCCACCGGATCGGTCGGCGCAGGAACCGGTGCGACAGTCGGCAAGCTGTATGGCATGGACAAGGCGATGAAAGGCGGATTGGGCGCTCATTGCGTGCGGATCGGCGGGCTGGTCGTCGGCGCGGTGGTGGCGGTCAACTGTCTCGGTGATGTGATCGATCCGGCAAGCGGACAAATCGTGGCCGGCTCTGTGCAGCAGGACCCGTTCCGGTTCCTCGACAGCGAGGCCGGACTGTTGCAGCAGTGCGAAGCAACCGGCAACCGCTTCACCGGCAACACGACCATCGGTGCAATCATCACCAACGCAAGTCTCACGAAAGCCCAGGCAACGAAAGTGGCCTCAATGGCCCATGACGGGTATGCCCGGACGATGCGACCGGCGCACACCCTGTTGGATGGCGATACGATCTTCACCCTGGCAGTGGGTGATGTAGCGGCGGATATTTCGGCGGTCGGCGCGTTGGCGGCCAAAGTGATGGAACAGGCTGTGCTGAGTGCTGTTCAGTCGGCAACCGCGCTGGCCGGTTTTCCCTGTTGCCGCGATGTACAGCAGTGGCGGGGGAAATAGCAGCATGCGGGAAATGAATGGACAGCGGACCGTCTTTGCCGAGCATACGATTTACATTGTCGGCAATGCCAAAACTTCTCAGAACAACCCGATCACCCAGCTGTACGGACAATTCTTCCTCAGTTTCGTTGTGGAAAAAGCCGGCGGCAAGATTTTGGCCTGCGGCGTATCAGCCACGGTCGGCGTGACCGGCGATTTTGTCAGCAGCATGTTTGTCGGACGGTCTTTACTTGATGACCCGGACAGCATCAAAAGGATGCTCGAAAGCCGTTATTTCGGCTCGTCGCAAAAAGCGCTGCTGGTGGCGTTTAAAGACGCGCAAAAGAAGTATAACCAGGTTTTGGCCGGTCAGCCGGTCGATTTGTCGGATTGAAGATTTTTTGCGAAAATTAGTTTCATAAGCAGGAGTTTTGTCGTCGATGGTTAATCTTTCATGAGGCGATGAAAATCTTTCGTCCACTGGAAAGATAAATAGCGGCTGCTTTGTTTATCACCGCGTCGAACGGAAGTTTCCGCAGCGACCCGAATGTAAATGAAATCCAGCAGGCAACCCTGACGCCGGGGTTTGTCATGCTGGTTTTTTTGTGCAACAAAAAAGAAGGAGGCAATTGTTTTGGGTATTGTTATCTCGTTGATCGTCACATTCTGGATGGGGTATCTGATCGTCAAGAAGTACAAGCCGCAACCGGTCCTGTTCATCGCCGGACTTGTGCTGATGTTTTCGGCGGTGTTCCTGGGTCTGGGGAAAATCCTGCCGGTAAAAGAAAGCACCGGGTTTGTCCTGTTCGATGCATTTGAGTTTATCAAGAAGACTTTCAGCTCAAGGGCCGGCGGGCTGGGACTGAACATCATGGCAGTGGCCGGCTTTGCCCGCTATATGGATCATATCGGCGCCAGCAAGGCGCTGGTCAAGCTGACGATCACGCCGCTACTGGCCTTGCGCGCGCCTTATCTGGTCATGGCGGCGGCCTGGATTCTCGGCATGATGCTGGGTCTGGCAATCAATAGCGCCTCTGGACTGGCGATGCTGCTGATGGTCACCGTGTTCCCGATATTGATCAGTCTCGGCGTCAGCCGCCTGTCGGCGGTGGCGGTGATTGCCACCACGCTTTGTCTGGACTGGAGCCCGAGCGATACAGGGACCTTGCTTGCCGCCAATACCGCCGGCATTGACCCTGTTACCTACTGGGTGCAATACCAGGTGCCGATCGCTGCCGTGGTGATTCCTGTCGTGGCGGTGCTTCACTACTTCACCCAAAAATGGATGGACAAGCGCGACGGCCATGTCGTGCAGGCCAGCGAACTGGTGGCGGCGAAAGATAAAGACGGCGAACCGGAAAAACTGCCGCCGATGTTTTATGCGATTCTGCCGGTGATTCCGCTGGCTCTGATTCTGTCGTTCAGCAATCTGTGGATTTCCTGGATCAAAATGGACATCATCAAGGCGATGTTTATCGGCCTGGCGATCGGCATGATCGTGGAGTATGCCCGGGTTCGCGACGGCAAGAAAGTGTTGGCCGACATCCAGGTGTTCTTTGACGGACTGGGGATGCAGATGGCCAATGTCATCACCTTGATTGTCGCCGGTGAAACCTTTGCCAAAGGCCTGGTGACGATCGGCACGATTGATACGATTATCCATTCGGCCCAGACTTCAGGTTTTGGCGCAGCAGGCATGATTTTGGTGATGATTTCGATCATCGCTGTTTCCTCGGTATTGATGGGCTCCGGCAATGCGCCGTTCTTCGCTTTTGCCGCACTGACACCTACCGTGGCTGCCAAGATGTCGGTCGCGCCTGTCGTCATGTTGCTGCCGATGCATTTTGCCGCCAGCGCCGCCCGCGCCATGTCGCCGATCACGGCGGTCATCGTGGTGGCTTCCAGCATGGGCGGGGTTTCGCCGTTTGATGTCGTAAAACGGACCGCAATACCGATGGCTGGGGCATTGATTACGCTGGTGGCGGCAAACTTCATTTTCTTCTACTGATTTTCGTTTGCAGGATATTTCAGGCAGAATAAGCAGGGAGGCAGGCTATGAACCCAATCGATCTGCACTGTGACACGATGAGCAAACTGGTCGAACAGGGCCGGGCGACCCTGCTGCGAAAAAACGACCTGAATGTGGATATCGGCAAACTTCAGGCCGGCAATTTTGCAGCGCAGTTTTTTGCCCTGTTCGTCGACATGGCGAAAATAGAGAATCCCCTGGAACATTGCCTACGGATGGTGGACCGGTTCCATCTGGAACTGACGGCCAACCATGAGACAATACGCCTGGCGACAAACCAGGCGGAGTTTTCGGCAAATCAGGCCGAGGGTAAAATCTCGGCGTTTCTGACCATCGAGGAAGGCGGCGTCCTGAAAGGCGAGTTGGCCAATTTACGCAATTTCCATCGGCTGGGAGTCCGCTTGCTGACCCTGACCTGGAACTATCCCAACGAAATCGGCTTTCCCAATGCACTGCCGGAGTGTCGGGGCAAAGGGCTGACCGAATTCGGCCGCGAAGTGGTGGCGGAGATGAACCGGCTGGGAATGCTGGTAGACGTT
>CAZYJK010000144.1:0-4812 GCA_964647865.1 uncultured Veillonellaceae bacterium
TGGAAGAACAGGTTCCTCTGGCAGTCAAAAAATCCCGGCTGAAGCGCCTGATGGATTTGCAGAACAGCATCAGTCTGGCGGCAAATCAGAATTGGGTCGGCAAATCGGTCGAAGTTCTTGCCGATGGTCCCAGCAAAACAGATTCCGCAGTATATTCCGGACGGACCCGGCAAAACAAGATCGTGCTCTGGCCTGCCAATCCAGCAGATTTTCCTGGTAAAATACGCCAAGTCCAGATCACTTCAGCCCAGACATTCTTGCTCCGGGGCGAAGCGGTCGCCGAAAGGAAGGACTAACCTGTGAATTATACGCCGATGATGGAACAGTATCGGGAAGTTAAACGGCAACATCCACAGGATTTGCTGATGTTTCGCCTGGGTGACTTTTATGAACTGTTTTTTGACGATGCAGAACTGGCGGCGCGGGAGCTGGAAATCACGCTTACGTCGCGCGAAGCCGGCAGCGGCAACCGGGTCCCGATGTGCGGGGTTCCTTATCATGCCGTGGAAGGCTATATTGCCAGGTTGATTGCCAAAGGCTATCGGGTGGCGATTTGCGAGCAGGTGGAAGACCCCAAGCTGGCGAAAGGCATCGTTAAGCGGGAAGTCGTGCGGGTCATCACGCCGGGAACGATCCTTTACGAATCCGCATTGGCAGAGCGCGGCAACAATTTTCTCGTATTGATCGCCGAACAAGATGCGGAATTGGGTTTGGTCGCAATCGACATTTCCACCGGCGAATGCGTTTGGAGCCTGTACAAAGGCGCCGATCGCTATGCGGCACTGTTAAATCAGCTTTCCCGTCTGGCGCCGGCCGAACTGATTCTCACCGGCAAGCTGGAACGCTGGACAGAAGTGAACAATTTCCTGCAATCGCGGTTGGCAAATTGCACGTTGACCACTTTCATCGCCGATGAGTCAGCGGCAGCAAATGAGTTGTTGGCAAAGCATTTTTCACGTAACGACATTCCGGCGGAACCCGTTGCAGTGATTGCGATATCCCGCTTGTTACAGTATCTGCATCAGACCTTGAAATCAGATCTCAGCCACATCAACCGGTTGACCCGGTTCAATCCGCAGGACTTTTTGCTGCTGGACGGAACCACCTTGCGCAATCTGGAAATCAGCCGCAATATGCGGGAAGGTGGAAAACGCGGCAGTTTGCTGGCAGTGCTCGATTTTACGGTGACTGCGATGGGCGGGCGGTTACTGCGGCAGTGGCTGGAATCGCCACTGTTGAACCTGCTTGAGATTCGCCGGCGGCATGATGCGGTCGGCGAAATGGTCGAAAATCCTCGTGTACGAAGCGCTTTGCGCGAATCGTTGAAGTCGGTGTATGATATGGAACGAATCCTCACCCGCATAGAAGTTGGTACCGCGAATGCGCGTGATTTGACGGCGCTACGCAGTTCGTTCGAAATATTGCCGGAACTGAAACAGTGTTTGTGCGGCCTGGGTTCGCCGCTACTGCTTGACACCGGATTCAACATGCAGACCCATACCGACTGCGCCGATCTGATCCGGGCCGCCGTCACAGATTCTCCGCCGTTTTCGATCCGCGAAGGCGGCTTCATCCGCGACGGCTACGATCTGGAACTGGATGAATTGCGCAGTTTGTCGCGTGATAGCAGGCAGTGGGTACAGGACATGGAGGCGCGGGAAAAAGAGAGTACCGGCATCAAGTCGCTTAAGATCAGTTACAACAAAGTGTTTGGCTACTATATCGAGGTAACGCATGCCAATACCACGGCAGTACCGGCCAATTACGTCCGCAAACAGACCTTGGTCAATGCCGAGCGATATATTACGCCGGAACTCAAAGAGTTTGAAACCAAAATCCTCGGTGCGCAGGAAAAAATCGTAAATCTTGAGCATCATCTGTTCCTGCAGCTGCGTGATTTTGTAAAGCAGCGATTGACGGAGATCCAGACGACGGCCCGCTGCCTGGCGGTGCTTGACTGCCTGCTGTCGCTGGCCGAAGCCGCTGCCCAATACCGCTATGTCCGACCGACGATGACCGAAGACCAACGCATCGTAATTCGCGAAGGCCGCCATCCGGTGGTTGAACGTTTGTTGGCCGGAGAAATTTTCGTTCCCAACGACACGCTGTTGGATTCGCGTGAATGTGAAATCATGATTCTGACCGGGCCGAATATGGCCGGCAAATCGACCTATATGCGGCAGGTTGCCTTGCTTACCCTAATGGCGCAGGCTGGGTCGTTCATCCCGGCAAAAGAGGCCGAGATCTCTCCAGTCGACCGGATTTTTACCCGAGTGGGGGCCAGTGACGACCTGGCAACCGGGCAATCGACCTTTATGCTGGAAATGACGGAAGTATCGCAAATATTAAAAAACGCCACGTCACGAAGCCTGGTGATTCTGGATGAAATCGGCCGCGGTACCAGCACATTTGATGGTATGAGCATCGCCCGGGCCGTTGTGGAATATATCAAAGAACGGATTCATGCCAAAACGATTTTTGCCACCCATTACCACGAGCTGACTTGTCTGGCCGAATGGAAACCGGCGATTCAAAATTACTCGATGGCCGTGAAAGAACGGGGTAACGATGTCGTCTTCCTGCGGCGGGTCATCCCCGGCGGCGCGGACAAAAGCTATGGAATCCATGTCGCCAAACTGGCCGGCCTACCGGCAAGAGTCGTCGAACGCTCGCAACAACTGCTGGTCCAGATCGAAGCGGAAGCGACCTGTCAGACGCCGCGTCAAGAGAGACCGGCCGAGCCTGCGCCAATGGGATCGCTGTTTCAGTCCAGTCTGTCCGATGAGCTGACGGCGCTTGATACGTTGACGCTGACTCCGCTTGAAGCACTGAATATTTTGCATAAATTGACCGTCCAGGCGAAACAGGAGGCGGGAAAACTGTGAGTGAACCAAGGATCCGCCTGCTCGACGATACGTCGATCAACAAGATAGCCGCCGGAGAAGTGATTGACCGACCGTCTTCGGTTGTCAAGGAACTGGTGGAGAACTCACTCGACGCCGGGGCCAGTCGGATCGAAGTGGAAATCGAGGCTGGCGGCGTGGGAAAAATCCGCGTGACCGATGACGGCTGCGGCATGTCGGAGCACGATGTCCGTTTGGCTGTGTTGCGTCACGCAACAAGCAAGATCCGTAGCTCAGACGATTTGTTCACTGTAGAATCGATGGGATTTCGCGGCGAAGCGTTGCCCAGCATCGCCTCTGTTGCCAAATTCAGCCTGATCAGTCGTCAATCCGGCAATCCGCTTGGCACGCGATTGGAAATCAGTGGCGGTCAGTTGCAGGATGTGGTGGAATGCGGCGCTGAAGTCGGTACAGTGGTGTTGGTCAGCGATCTGTTCTTCAATACGCCGCCCAGGCTCAAATTCATGAAGACCGCTGCTGCCGAGAGCGCGCACATTCACGACATCGTGGTCCGGCTGGCCATTGCGCGGCCGGATGTCGTGTTCCGTCTGATCAACAATGGGCGGACCAGTCTGCAGACACCGGGAACCGGCCGGTTGGCGGACACGCTTTCCGCGTTATACGGACCGGACACCTTCGCCCAGTTGTTTGCTGTCGATCATACCGAGGCAGATATCCGGATCAGCGGCTTTGCTGCCCGACCTTCGGTTCGCAAAGGTTCACGGCAATGGCAGACGTTTACGGTCAATCGCCGGGTGATCGGCAGCCGCATGCTCAACCGTGCGGTCGATACCGCCTATCAGACGCTGTTGCCGAACGGCAGTTACCCATTGGTTTCTCTGCATATCGAAATCGCGGCGCAACAGATTGACGTCAATGTGCATCCGCAAAAAGCCGAAGTCAAGTTCCAGGATGAGCGAGCGCTGTTTCGCGCGATCCATGCGGCATTGAAAAATGTCCTGTACGCACCGGAACATCCGACAGAAGCGGCGGCCGCCTTCGACCATGCGAACTATCGCCCGGCGTACCAATCAAGTTATGTGCAGGAATCGTTGCCCAGTTTGGAGGCGTCACACAGACCGACTTCCTTTTCCTGGACACGGACCGAAACCGGGGCCGAGAAACCGGAATCGACCGCACCTGACGCACCCACCGTCACAACAGAACCTGTTGTCGCAGCTGAAGTGCCCGCCACGCAGGCCACGCCAAAACTGACAGCGCTTTGCCAATTCCGCCAGTGTTATATTTTGGCAAGTGATGGGGATTGTCTCTATATCGTCGACCAACACGCCGCACACGAGCGGATTCTGTTCGACCTGCTGTCGAGCCAGCAAAGCCCGGCACATTTCCAGACCTTGTTGATTCCTGATGTATTGGACCTTGATCCGCTGGAAGTGCAGGCGGCTGAAAGCTTCGCCGCTGAGTTGGCAGGGCTGGGCTTCATTTTCGATTGGGTGGGGCCAACTTCTGTCCGATTGTCGGAACTGCCGACCCACATCCCGCCGTCCGAGGCGCGTTCACTGTTCCGGCAGATCCTGTCTGCGGCGCAGTCGTATAAAGTTCCCGACATCGAAGCGTTACGCAAACTCTGGATCGAAACGGCAGCCTGTCATATGGCGGTGCGCTTCGGGCAAAATCTGAACCAGCAGCAGATGCAGGGCCTGCTTGATGATTTGCTCAAAACACCGCGGCCTTATTCCTGTCCCCACGGCAGACCGACACTGATTCGCTTCAGCGAACAAGACCTGGCCAAGTTGTTTAAACGCATATGATCGTTACGACTTCTTTACGCGAGATTTCCGCCGATATTGCTGCGGCGGAAGTATTTTCCCAACAACTTGATGTTCCTTTTGTCGCCAGAAACCGACAATCGATGCAAGAACTGCAGAAAAACACTAATGCGACAGTT
>CAZYJK010000145.1:0-4783 GCA_964647865.1 uncultured Veillonellaceae bacterium
AAAATATAGGAGATGATTGCAAATGAATTTTGTATTGACCGAAGACCAGGAAAGCCTGCGCAAAACAGTGCAGGAATTCACCCAGAAACGGATCGCCCCCGGCGCGGCCGAGCGCGATGAAAAAGAGATCTTCCCGCGCGACATTTACAACGAAATGGGCAAACTCGGCCTGATGGGCATCCCTTATCCCGAAGAATACGGCGGGGCCGGCATGGACTTCGTCGCCTACGCTCTGGCGGTGGAAGAAATCTCCAAAGTCGACGCCGGAATCGGCATCGGCCTCTCCGTACATACCTCGCTTTGCTCCTGGCCGATTTTTAAGTATGGCAACGAAGAACAAAAACAGAAATTCCTCAAGCCGCTGGCCAGCGGTGAAAAAATGGGCGCATTCGGCCTGACCGAGCCCAACGCCGGGACCGATGTCGGCGGCGCGACCACCAATGCGGTCAAAGACGGCGACTTCTGGGTGCTGAACGGCACCAAGGTGTTCAATACCAACGGCGGCGAAGCCGAGATCGAAGTCATCTTCGCTCTCACCAACAAGGAAGCCGGCCCGTTCAAGGGTATGAGCGCCTTCATCGTGGAAAAGGGAACCCCCGGACTCTCTTTTGGCAAAACCGAAATCAAAATGGGCATCCGTTCTTCGGTGCAACGCGAAGTCATCATGGAGAACGTGCGGGTACCGGCCGCCAACTTGCTCGGTAAAGAAGGCGAAGGCTTCAAGATCGCGATGACGGCTCTTGACGGCGGACGGATCGGCGTGGCGGCGCAGGCCACCGGTCTGGCGATGGGCGCGATTGATGCGGCAGTCAAGTATGCCAAGCAGCGGATTCAGTTCGGCAAGCCGATCATCACCCAGCAGGCGATCAGCTTCATGCTGGCGGAGATGGCTACCGAGACCGACGCGGCGCATCTCTTGACGATGCGGGCGGCCTACCACAAATCCGAACACCTGTCCTACAGCAAGGAAGCGGCGATGGCCAAGAAATTCGCTTCGGACACGGCGATGGAAGTCACCACCAATGCGGTGCAGATCTTCGGTGGTTACGGCTACAGCCGCGAATATCCGGTGGAGAAGATGATGCGCGACGCCAAGATCACCCAGATCTACGAAGGCACCAACCAAGCCCAGTGCATGGTGATCGCCGGTTCGGTCTGCCGGTAAAGGACTGACCGGGATTGCATCTGGAACATTCGCCAGTTATTTGTTATCATAACGGATAAGTGGAATCTCTGTGCGCGTTGAAACAACGAGGGAGCCGGTGGAGGAAACCTGCCGGCTCCTTTGTGATTTGCAACGACAAAAGGAATGAAAGCATGAACAAGTACCTGGGACCGGCGTACCTGACTCTGGCGGCCAGTTTGTGGGGCGGCGTCTATGTGGTGAGCAAAGTGGTGCTGGATGTGCTGCCGGCGCTGGAACTGATCTGGCTGCGCTATCTGTTGGCCTTGGTTACATTGGCGGTCTTTGCAGCAGTGACCGGCGAATCCTGGCGACTGCCGCGAAAATCGCTGCCACTTGTCGGACTTATCGGCCTTGTCGGTTACTTCCTGTCGATTTGGGCCCAATTTGCCGGGACGCATTTATCCTCGGCCCAGATGGGGTCGGTCATTACTTCGGCCACACCAGCATTTATGGTCATTTTTGCCAGAATCCTGCTGAAGGAAGCGATTACGGCCCGCAAGGCGATTTCTTTGCTGTTGGCGACCATTGGCGTGCTGTGCATTGTTGGCATTGGCGATGCAGGAGAGAGTTTTCGTCTGGGAGGACTGATTCTGGTTTTGGCGGCGCTCACTTGGGCCTTGATGTCGGTTCTGATCAAGAAAGTTCCGCCGGAGGCTTCGCTGATCGTGGTCACCGCCTATGCGATTCTGGTGGCGACCGTCGCCATGACTCCGTTGGCTTTGTCGCAAATGCAAGCGGCGCATCTGCAGGTCTTGTCGCAACCCAAGGTATGGGGCGGCGTGCTCTATATGGGAACGGTTTCCACCGCTGGTGCATTCTATTTTTGGAACAAGGGCCTGCAACTGGTGGAGGCCGGTAGCGGTAGCCTGTATTTTTTCTTTCAACCGTTGGTTGGCACGCTGCTTGGTTGGCTGTTTTTGGGCGAGCAGGTCGGTTGGTCGTTCTGGCTGGGCGCGGCGCTGATTTTTACCGGAGTGCTGCTGGTGATTCGCGAATAGGGTTCGCTCATATACCAAATTGTTAAGTCTGCCTGAAATACAGGCAGGCTTTATTTTTTTCTCCGGTTCTATCTTCACGAATAAATTGCAAATAAATGATATGTATTATCAAATTCTATTGACAGTTGCAACGAAATGACATACCATGAATACAAATGAAATTATTTATCAATGATAACGAAATGGGAGACGATACGATGAGCAAAACACTAGACACATTATTGCCGGGGGAATCAGGTATAATCAGCAATGTGGCAGGGTCGGGGCCGATTAAACGGCGTATCGTTGACATGGGACTGATTGCCGGGACGGTAGTGCGAGTCCAGAAATATGCGCCGCTTGGCGATCCCATCGAAATCAAGGTGAAAAACTTCAATCTGTCGCTGCGCAAACTGGAAGCAGCGACAATCACCGTAAAACCACTGGAGGTAGCTGCGCAATGAGTACAGCCTGCATGACTGTTGCCCTGGCGGGAAATCCCAATTCAGGCAAAACGACAATCTTTAACAATATTACCGGCGCCAGACAACATGTTGGCAATTATGCCGGTGTGACCGTGGAGCGGCGCGAAGGATTCCGCCGGTTTCAGGGGCAGGATTTGTTGCTGGTTGATTTGCCGGGAACGTATAGCCTGACCGCTAATTCCCTGGACGAAATCGTTGCCCGCAATGTGATCATCGATGAAAAACCGGATTTGATTGTGAATATCCTTGACGCATCCAATTTGGAGCGAAATCTATATTTGGCGCTGCAGTTGCTGGAACTGGAACGGCCATTGGTTTTGGCGCTCAATATGACTGATATGGCCGAAAAAGCCGGCATTAGAATTAATAGCGATGTGTTACGAACTCGTTTAGGCGTGCCGGTGGTAAAACTGATAGGGAATCGCAACCAGGGAACAGAAGAATTGTTACAGACCGTGGTCGAAAGTTCAAAAAGAACGATCTATCGGCCCTTTTCGATTGATTACGGAGCAAAAATCGAAGCGGCGATCGTTGAAGTAACGGAAGCCCTGCAGAATCTTACCCACGTGAAGTTCCCGATACGTTGGCTAGCGGTAAAACTGCTGGAGAATGACACCGAAGTACAAGCGTCGTTGCTGAAAATCGAAGGAGGTAGTGCTGTCGCGGCGATTGTTGCCAGAGTTCGCAACAAAACTGCTGTTTTGCTGGGAGAAGAGCTGGAAATTGCGATGGCGGAAGCGCGTTATCGTGTCGTAGCCGACATTGTCGCTGAGTTTGTCGACTCCAGCGGCCGCCAGGAACAGACGGTATCTGACCGGATTGACCGGGTACTAACGCACCGGGTGCTGGGATTGCCCTTGTTTTTTGGTATCATGTGGCTGTTGTTCAATGTCGTGTTTACTGTGGGCGAAATACCGCAAGGCTGGATCGAAGATGCGGTCAAGTGGTTCAGCGATTTGGTGTCGGCGAACCTGGCTGAGGGTGAATTGAGGTCGCTGTTGGTCGATGGGATCATTGGCGGGGTTGGCAGCGTGCTTACATTTTTACCCAGCATTTTGCTATTGTTCTTTGGCATTGCACTGCTCGAGGATACTGGATATATGGCGCGGGCGGCGTTTGTCATGGACCGGGTCATGCGTGCGGTCGGTTTGCATGGAAAGTCATTCATCCCCCTGTTACTTGGTTTTGGTTGCAGCGTACCGGCAGTGATGGGGGCGCGGACGCTGGAGAACAAAAGCGACCGGATGGTGACGATTTTGGTCTCGCCGCTGATGAGCTGCAGCGCCCGTTTGCCGGTATACACCCTGTTAATTGCTGCTTTCTTCAGTGAAAACGTAGCCGGTAGCGTACTATTCTCGATTTATTTTCTGGGAATTTCTCTTGCGATCCTGATGGCGCTGGTTTTCCGCAAATGGATGTTTCCCGGCGCCAGTGAGCCGTTTATCATGGAAATGCCCCCATATCACTTGCCGACGTTGCGCAGTATCGCAATCCATATGTGGGAGCGTAGCATCCTATATTTGAAAAAGGCCGGGACATTGATTTTGGCGGCGTCGATTTTAATTTGGTTCATTACCAACTATCCGGCCAATGTCGAGTACAGCAAAGATTATGATACGGCAAAGGGGCAAATAACTGAGCAATATGATGAAGTGGCTGCCAAGCCGCTACTTGCCCAATTGGATCAGGAACAGGCGGGAGAAAAGCTGGCGCTTAGTTACGCTGGCCAGTTCGGCCATTTCATCGAACCTGTCATCAAACCGCTCGGCTTTGACTGGAAAATGGGTGTGGGGCTGGTTTCGGCGGTTGCTGCCAAAGAAGTGTTGGTCAGTACGCTGGCCACCATCTATAGCGTGGGAGATGTCGAGGAAGATTCGCAATCCTTGCAGGAGGCCCTGGCAGCCGATGCGGCGTTTAGCCCGTTGGTCGCCTTCAGCCTGATGGTGTTTACTTTGATTTACTCGCCTTGCCTGGCTGTTTTGGCAGTGGTGCGAAGGGAAACAAATTCCTGGAAATGGCCGGCTTTCAGTTTTGTTTATTCCACGACGCTGGCCTGGATAATGTCCTTTGTGGTTTATCAGGGCGGACGGTTGCTGGGATTGCAGTAGAAAACGGTCGACGATTGTTGCCGCAAT
>CAZYJK010000146.1:0-4780 GCA_964647865.1 uncultured Veillonellaceae bacterium
TGGCGGAGTGGGAGGGATTTGAACCCTCGCGGGAGTTTCCCCCCCTATCGGTTTAGCAAACCGACCTCTTCGGCCTCTTGAGTACCACTCCGTATTTCGATAACTATGACAACGCAGTCCATGCCGCAAGGAAATGGCGGAGGGGGCGGGATTCGAACCCGCGGTCCCTTGCGGGATCACTGGTTTTCAAGACCAGCTCCATAAACCACTCGGACACCCCTCCGTGTCCGGCACGAAAGTATTATAACAGGCGGCCTTCGCCTTTGTCAAACACTGATTTATTAACCCCAGCCCCGTTTGAGCATTGTCTGTTTGATCTCCCGGTCAAAACTGAAGATGGGGATCCGTCGCAACGCATAGGGGTTGCTGGTGCGGGTGCAAGTGCCGTACTCGACTGAAAATCCGCCGTTATAGGCAGCTTCATTGGCAATCTTCGCCGTAAACTCATTGTAACCGCCTTTGGGATAGGCGATAAAGTTCACCGGGCGTTGCAGCAAGCCTTCCAAGTACAGCCGGGACAACGACATTTCGTTAGCGGCCTCTTCGACATCCATCTCGCCCAAGTCACGGTGTGAAACGGTGTGTGACCCAATTGACATCCCGTTGGCGGCCATTTCGCGGATGTGAGCAGACGTCAGGCGGTCGTCCTCACCCACCATGCCGGTGATAATATAAAAGGCGGCGGTCATTCCGTACTCGCGCAGCAATGGGTACGCGTTTAAAAAGTTATCCAGATAACCATCGTCAAAAGAAATCATCAAAGGGTTTTCCGGCAACGGCGTTTCCGGATCCGCCAGATATCGACGAAATAGCTCCAGCGAGATAGTGGAAAAACCCATATCTTTGAGATTGGCCAGGTCTGTTGCAAAACGCTTTGGCGATACCGTCATGTGGCCTTGCGTATCTCCGACCCGATGATACAGCAACACCGGGATATCCGTATCTGTCGCTGCCCGCGCCCGGGATCCGAAGAACGATGACCCACTCACTCCCATGGCCATTGTCGTAAACAAACATTTGTGCAGGAAACGTCGCCGGCTTAGCATCCAACACCCCAACTCTACTGCAGGCATATCGCCTTGGAATTATTTTCACTTTTTTATGATAGCGTTTTCGGCTTATTCTTGCAAGCGTCACCACGCAAACAAAAAGACGGCCGTTGCGACCGTCTCCTGTGAATAAACTCTACAATCATAGCACAGTAGTTCAATTAGCCTGCTTTTTTTGTCAGTTCGGCGCCTTGTGCGCTCACCCCCCACTTTTCAAAATAATAGAGAATTTGCATGTGCAACGGCATTTTTACGATTTCTTCCGGTTTCAGGTGATCCATCATCACAAGGGCCTCCTTTCATCTATAGGGAAATTCGGGTAAAAAAACAGACTCCTCCGTTATTCTAGACGGAAGAGTCGCCTTTGACTCCCTGTCAATTACCCTTGGCCAAACTATACAATATCGCAATAAATATCGTCAATAACTTTATTGATTGTATACATGATTCTTTTGTTGGTGTCGTGCACTTCTTTTATTTAGTGCTTCCAATTGGTCTTCAGGCGTATTCAATAGCTCACCTGTCTGAATCCTCGCCAGCAAAGTCCGCTGAAATTCACCCACCGCTCTGCCTTTCCCCAGCCGCCCGGCAATAATTTCACCAGTCACTGCCAATTGTTCAGGGTAAAACGGAACGGAGGCCAATATTTGCCGTAGCATATCGGCGATTCTCTCCCAGCCGGACATTCCTGGATCGCGATGTCCGGCCAATCGATCGGCGCGATGAATCTCGAGCAAGGCCTCTATTGCTTCCTGCAGGTCAACCGTTCGTTTAAATTCACGGGCGCGTCTGCGCAACCATCGGATACAGGCCTCCCGCTCAGCCGGCGGCAATCGCAGATGATGCCGCACCAACCAGGGAACACTACGCCGCCAATACGCCGGGAACCTTAATCGTGCGGCAATTTCCAACGCAATATGAGCACCCGTTACTTCATGTCGGTGCTCTATCAGCTCGCCGTGACTATTGTAGCAGCGGACTTCCGGCAAGCCTTTCGCAATGTCGTGTAACAGCGCTGCCCAGCGCAAAATCGGATGTGGCCGGATTTCCGCCACCATCGCCAAGGTGTGTTCCCATACATCCAGCCGATGAAACCGCTCGTTTTGCAACAAACCACGCAGGTGCGCAAGTTCCGGTAAAATAGGGATGTTTTCCTGCCTTGAATCGTCGCGAACCCGGCAAGTTTCATTGAAAAGGCCCTGTTCCATCAAAACCCTTAATCCTCGCGGCGCAAATCGGCCGAGCAGCGTCTTGTCGATTTCGCTGCGAACCCTCTCCACTGACAAACCGCGTACCCGGTACAAGTTAGGCGGAATCGCCGCCAGGGTCGCCGGATCGATTGAAAAATCAAAGGTCGCAGCAAATCGTGCCGCCCGGAACATCCGCAACGAATCTTCCTGGAACCTCAGCAACGGGTCGCCGACCGTGCGAATAATACCACATCGCAAGTCACTCTGCCCAGCAAAATAATCGATGATCTGCCCGGTTTCATCCATCGCCATCGCATTGATGCTGAAATCTCGCCGCGAAAGATCATCCTTGAGCGACACGGCAAACGAAACCGTCTCGGGTCGATGGCTGTCCGCGCCGTAGGTCTCGGTACGAAACGTCGCCACATCATAGGGATCGCCATCAACAACCACAACGACCACGCCAAAGAAGACGCCGGTTTCCACCGTTCGCCAGCCCATGCTTTGCGCCGTCGCGATAATCTCTCGCGTATGGGCGGAAGTCGCAATATCAATGTCCTGCGGCACGACGCCCAGCAGATAATCCCTTACCGCACCGCCGACCACAAAGGCATCCTGCCCGGCTTTTCGCAGCGCCGTTAGGATTTGTCTCGCCTTTTCCATTCCGGCCACCTCTGTATTGCTTTGTTGTTATTTTTTCGCCATAATGACCTATTTCCCCTGCGCCGAACAAAATGCTTGCGGATAAAGCTGCCGCTGCAGGATTTTTCGTCGCGGCAGCAAATACATAGTATACAAATCTTTGTGCAGATTAAATCGCCAGATGCAATTACTTTCCGCGAAGGGAGTCAATATTATGATTTGTCCGGCATGTTTTCTTGAAACCTTTGACAACGGAGCTTGTTCTGCGTGCGGATTTGATGAGTCAGCACAACAAAGTCCCTTGCTGCTGCCCCCCGGCACCCCGTTGATGAACGGTCAATACCTGGTGGGGAAAATCCTTGGCAAACCTGGTGGTTTCGGCATCACCTATCTGGGTTGGGACAGCCAGTTGGCAACATTTGTCGCCATCAAGGAATACCTGCCGCGCGAAGTTGCTGGTCGTCATTTCGACCGCCTGACTGTCAGCGCACATACGTCAGCCGATGCAGAACATTTTCGCTATGGGTTGGAGCAGTTTTTGCTGGAAGCACGCACGTTGGCCCAATTTGACCATCCGAACGTGGTGCGGGTCCGGACTTTCTTCCAGGAGAACGGCACTGCTTACCTGGTGATGGATTATTTGCAGGGCAACAGCCTGCATGACCACTTGGCAACCGTCGGTGGCCGGATGTCGGAAAAAATGGCTCTCGACACCATTCTTCCCATCTTGGAGGGCTTACGAGAAGTCCACGCCAAGGGATTTTTGCACAGAGACATAAAACCGCAGAACATCTACATCACGACGAACGGGCGACCAATCCTGCTCGATTTCGGCACTGCCAGACAAGCAATGAGTGGCCTGAATCGCGGCATGACGACAATATTAACGCCCGGCTACGCCCCCTGGGAACAATACCACAGACACGGCAAGCAAGGCGCCTGGACCGACATTTATGCCTGCGCCGCTACTTTGTACCATCTAGTGACAGGCTCCGTTCCACCGGAAGCGGCTGAGAGGGTGGCCCAGGATGCACTGGTTCCGCCAGCCCAGCTTGCACCCGGACTCTCGCCGCATTTCAACTTCGCCGTCATACAGGCATTGTCGATCGATCCGGCAAGCAGGCCGCAAGATGTTGCCACCTTCCAGTCTGCCCTGTCGGGAAAAACAACCGCTGCCGTTCCCCTGACCCCCTCTCCGCAAATCCAGGCAGCTCCCGCGCCTTATCCAACCCCGCCGGTTCCGCCTTCACCCTATACCCAGCAACCGGCCTATCCTCCGACACCGCCAATAAGTTATCAACCCGGCTCTTCGCCCGCTCCTGCCTGGACGCCACCACCACCGCCTCCGCCGGCCAATTCCGGTTGGCCGCCTGGCCCGCCATCCCAGCAACCTTATCCGGCAAACCCGCCCGCCTATCCGCCACCGCAAGCCAAAGCCGGTGGTAAAAGCCGCAAACTACTGATCGGCGTGGCTGCGGTAGTTGTCCTGATTGTAGGCGGAATTGCCGTTTCATACAGCAGCATGAACGGACATCAGACCATCAGCCATAACAATGGGACCTACGAAGGCAATGTCAGTTGGGGCCAGCCATCCGGCAAGGGAAAACTGACATACGCCAATGGATCGGTGTATGTCGGCGATTTCGCATCCGGCCTGCGGCAAGGCGCTGGTGTTTTTCGCACCAGCAAGGGTGACGTCTATGAAGGCCAATGGAAAAATGACCGTTTTGACGGCAATGGAAAATTGGCGTTAGCCGATGGCTCTCGCTATGAAGGCAACTTCAAAGACGGCAACCGCCATGGTACCGGCACGCAGATTTATGCGGACGGACGGCAATACAGCGGAGCCTGGCTCGACGACAAAAAGAGCGGCAATGGAACGTTGACCTTAAAAAACGG
>CAZYJK010000147.1:0-2985 GCA_964647865.1 uncultured Veillonellaceae bacterium
AGTCCATCTTTACCGCCAATACATCCGGCGCCGCCATGTGGGCAACATCGGTGGCCGTGGTGATGACAGGCCGCGCACCGACCGCTACAGCGACTTTTTCCGTCAGTTCGTTCGCGCCGCCGATATGGCCTGCCAGCAGGCTGATCGCATGAATCCCGGCATCATCCATCACAACGACTGCCGGATCGGAACGCTTGTCCTTCACATGCGGCGCCACTACCCGGACAACGATGCCTGTCGCCATGATGAAGACCAGTCCGTCATATTGGTTGAAAATCGTTCCGACCAATTCGCTCAGGTTTTCGAACGGGACGGTTTCTTCCGGCAGTCCGCCTCTGGCCCGGGAGTAAAGGTCTACCGGCATTGCCATGGTCTGGCGCAGCCGCTCGCCGAGCAGAGCGCCTTTGAGTGTTACAGAGAGAACGGCAATTTTCACGGTTTGGCCTCCCGGAACATATGGCCGAATTCAGGCGCATAAAGTCTGGACTGCTCATACTCCCGCGCCAGAACATCGCCGACGATCACCATCGCCGTCCGGCTTACCCCGGCAGCAACCAGCTGATCGGCAATCGTGGTCAGCGTTCCGCGGAAAATCCGTTGCTCCGGCCAGGATGCCTTTTCTACCACCGCGACCGGCGTATCGGCTGCATAGCCGCCGTCCAGCAGCTCCTGCACCAATTCACCAAACATGTGTACGCTGAGGAAGATGCACATCGTCGTCTGATGGGCCGCCAGGCTGCGGATCTGTTCTTTCTCCGGCACCGGCGTGCGGCCTTCCATGCGGGTGATGATCACCGTCTGTGATACGCCCGGCAAGGTATACTCCTGACCCAGCGCCGCCGCCGCCGCCAAAAACGAACTAACGCCAGGCACCACTTGCCAGCGGATTTCCAGCTTGTTCAACAAATCGATCTGCTCCTGGATCGCACCGTAAATGCTGGGATCGCCGGTATGCAGACGGACCACTTTTTTCCCCTGCTCCACACCGGCCTTCATCACCGCAATCACTTCGTCCAGGGTCATCGAAGCACTGTTATGGATTTCACAGCCCGCCGGCGTCACTGCCAATACGGCGGGATTGACCAGGGAACCGGCGTAGACGACAACATCAGCTTCTTCCAACAATTTTCGTCCCTTAACCGTGATCAGATCGGGGTCTCCCGGCCCGGCGCCGACAAAATAAACCTGCACATTACTCATGATTGTCCTCCTTTGCGGCAAATCACCGCATACACCGAATTTAACGCACGCAACATGTGCCGCCGACCGACCGGCTCGACCCGGGTGATCTGCAAACCGCAGGCTTCCACCGCAAAACCGGCCAGTTGGCTGGTAAACTGCAATGTGTCGTGCAAGGTTTCCACCAATACCGCAGTGATGATCAGCCGTCCGCCCGGTTTCAGCCGTTTGGCGGATGCTTCAAGAATCTGCGCCAAATTGCCGCCGCTGCCGCCGACAAACACCACATCCGGGTCAGGCAGGCCGCTTAACGCCGCCGGCGCTTTGGCTTCAATCACCGTAATGTTGTCCAGGCCAAAGTTAAGAGCATTGCTGCGCACCAGCTCACAGGCCTCCGCGTTTCCATCCATCGCGAACACGGTTCCTGCTGGTGCCCGCAGCGCCGCTTCCACCGACAGTGAGCCGGTTCCGGCGCCAATGTCCCACACAATATCAGAGGGTTGCACCATCGCGTGAGCCATCAGAAAGACCCTTATTTCCCGCTTGGTCATCGGCACATCGCCGCGCTGAAACTGTTCATCGGCAATCGCCGGCAAAATCGGCCTCATTCCATCACCACCATCACACAGCTTTCAAAACCGGAAACTTCAAGCGCTTCCGCTAAGGTCATCCCCGCAACAGTTTCATCCGGGTACGAAAGGTTTTTGCACAGCCAGACCCGCGCAGTCGGCGGCCACCCTTGTTCTTGCAGCCAGCCGGCGATAACGGCCGGATGCTGCCGGGCATCAGTGAGAAATGACAATGGCATGCCAGGTTCACGGACCAGCGCCGCAGGCGACGGCTTGCGGCCATGGGCGCTGAGCAACCGCGCCGTTTGCCAGGGCAGTCCGATGCGGGCAAACGCCAGCTGGAACGAACTGATGCCGGGAATCACCCGGATCCGGGCCTGCGGCAACTCGCGGCGAAAGGTTTCCAGCAGGCTATAATATCCCGGATCGCCGGACACCATGACCGTAACATCACGTAACGCCAGTTCCTGCCGAATCGTCTGCAGTAGTCCGGCAATATCGGCATCCACTTTCACTTGCTGCTGATGAGGTTTGGCATAAGCCGTCAGGGCGCGAGCACCGCCAACCAGAAAGGTCGCCGTCTCAATCGCCCGCAATGCCTCCGGCAGGATATAGTCGGCCGAGCCGGGACCGATTCCCACTACAATCAGTTGATGTTCCAACCCAGACTCCCTCCGATCCGCCGGGCCGCAGCGTCAAGCCCCAGCACTTCTCCCTGCATCGAAATAATCGCCGTTCCTACGGCCGCATCTTCAAACACGAATCTTTGGGCCCGGATGCTGGCCCGTTCCGCCAGCAACGAATACACCGAATCCAGCCCGTGCTGGTGGATGATCGGAATCGCCGCCTCGGTGGTCGTACAGGAGAGCACCGCGCGAACCGCCGCTTGTGGCGCTCCTTCTGCAGCCATGTACGCAGCCAGCGTTTCCATCCGGGCGTCGGCCATCCGGTTGTGCGTATGAAAAATGCCGCCGGCCAATTTCACCAGTTTGCCCAGATGGCCGAACAACAAGATTTCCTTAATCCCGAACTCGACAGCCGCCTCCAGCATAAAACCGATAAAATTGCTGGTTTGCACCACTGCCGCCGCCGGCAGTCCATAGCGCTGCACGGCGAAATCCTGGCCGATCTTGCCGGGAACCATCACGATCGTCTGGAAGCCGAGTGCCTTGGCGACACTGATCTGGGGTTTCAACGAATTTTTGAACGCTTCTTCCGACATCGGTTCGACAATGCC